>PBOG01000095.1 GCA_002724245.1 Planctomycetaceae bacterium | reverse complement strand
CGACACCAACGGCAGAAGGGGCGAGAAAGCGTTGCGCACACAGGGCCTCTTTGATCGTGTGTGGCATTTGCAGTAAACGCGCGACGCGACGACGCGTCGCGTCCTGTAGCCCGCCCGGCGTCCTTATCTTGCGTGCAAAGAGGATTACGCTAATCTAAGTCACCAATAAACACCCAAACGAAACAACAGCCAGCTGAAGAAGAGGGTTTACCCAATGGTACGTGCGTATTCTGCTGTGGCGATCTGGATAATTACCGGCCTTGTTGCTCCGGCGTTCGGCGACGCCCCGAATTGCCCCTGGCAATGGCTATCCGGAACCTGGCAGATCGAGGAAGACTATGGATTCAAATCGAGAGTTGTCTGGAAACCGCTGGCGGTCGGTCAAGGGGCTACTGGCATTTGGGAAGACGACGAGGGCAACAAGTTCACAGAGCTTTTAGGTTGGGATGCGAACAAAAAACAGGTTGTTTCAACTGGTTTTGGCACCAATAGCGCGTATTGGATTGTCAAGTTCACCAAAGTAACGGACAGAGAGCTTGCGGGTACCATGACGTACAGGACTCCTCAAGGAATTACCTATGAAGGTGAATATGTACTCAGGAAGCTAGGCAGCAACGCCTGCGAAAGTCTTTACAAGGCGCGCAATTCAGAAACGGATGAAGTTGGGGAATTCAAAGGCAGATACCGCAAGACGGACTCACTCCAGCAGCAAGTACTTGACCTGGTCAGTAACAGGAAACACTACGCCCTTTATAAGGTCCAAAGTGTCACACAGGCGCAAGAGGCAGAAGGATTGCTCGATCGCGCCATCAAATCGCACACCACAAATGCCAGGCTATTCGCCGCACGCGGCAAGCTGTTTGCGGACCGCAATCAGGCTGAAGAAGCCGCCCGGGACTTTCACACGTTTGCGAGATTGGATGCGAATTCAACCAGTGAAAGCAACGAGTGTACGATTGCCTGGATGGACGGCGCAGCTGCACAATTGATGAAAGGGCAGGGACAGAAAGACTACCGGGTTTACATTCATCAGATGCTGTTACGATTTGAATCAACCAGGAACGTCAATGTTGCGGAACGAATCTCCAAGGCAGCTCTCTTCGGCGCACTTGATCCGCAAGATTTGCCCAAAGTTGTTCGCCTCGCGGACCTGGCGAGCAGCCGCGGAGGAGCCACAGGCCTTTTTGTAAAAGGCTTGACTGCATACCGAATGGAACGCTTTGAGACCGCCGAAGTTTGCGCCAAACAAATTGTCGCAACAGAAAACAAACCGCCCTTCCTGAACCTCCAGAGCCAGCTGTTATTGGCAATGGCACACTACCACACTGGCAACGAGATGCAGTACCGCAAGATCTTGAATGAAGTCAAGTCTGCAATGAACGACACGAAGTTTTTCTGGTTGCACAACAGAGTGTTCACCACAACATTGCTCAAACAGGCGGAACGCCTCGGTAAAGAATAGCGCCGTCAGCTTATTGGGCTTTATCATAAAGTGCAGGCAAACGCACCGTATTCGCCGCCGCGAGCCAGATCCTTGGACCAGTCCAGCAGCAGCTGGTCCGGGTGCCTGTCGTCGCAGCAAGAACCAGCGACAGACGGGACGGTAGCCCATGAGCCGCCATGCGATGTTCTCAACTGCCTCCGTTTTGAGTCATCTGCGTTTGCGACTAAACAGATGCCGTCAAATCGCCGGCACCACGGCAATGTACAGGGTCCCGGCGTCCGCCGCTCGACAAGACGCATCACCACGCCGTCGCGGAGCAGCACGTCGGCGCCGGCACATCTCCCATAGATCAGGCGATAATCTCTTCGATGGGATGGCCGTATTCCATCTCCAGCCGTTGCTGGCCTGCCATGTTCAGCCGACGTGACTCCAGCCCCAATTGCCGTAGCAGCGTGGCATGGATGTCGGTCACGTAGTGCGGATTTTCTTCGGCATGAAAACCAATTTCGTCAGTCGCACCATGCGTGACACCACCCTTGATTCCTCCGCCCGCCAGCCACACCGAAAAACCGAACGGGTGGTGGTCGCGGCCGGTGCCTCCCTGGGTCCCGGGGGTACGCCCGAACTCGGTGGCAAAGACCACGATGGTTTCTTCCAGCAACCCACGTTGCTTCAAATCTGCAAGCAAACCGGCGACCGGTTTGTCCACTTGCGCTGCGAGCTTGGTGTGGTTCGACTTCACATTGCCATGCGCATCCCACGCGCCCGCCGCACCGGCGCCATGCATAATTTTGACAAAGCGAACCCCCTTCTCTACGAACCGCCGCGCCGCCAGCAATTGCATCCCAAACGCTTTCGTCTTGCTGTCTTGCAGACCGTATAACTGCTGGGTCGCCGCCGTTTCGTCCTCAAAGCGAATCACCTCCGGAACGGCGGTCTGCATACGAAACGCGAGTTCGTACGACTTGATCCGCGCCCGCAACGCCTCGTCTGCAGGACTCCGGACCGCCTCGATCTGATTCAGGCGTTTGACAAGATCAAATTGCAGACGCTGTTCCTCCCGCGAAAGATCTAACGCGGGCCGCGCATAGGGCAACGGATTCTGGGGGTCCACCGCCAAACGTACAGCATCGTACGCACGTCCCAGGTAGCTGCCGTCATTGTGCACCTGGGGATACTTGACTCCCATTTTGACATACGAAGGCAAATTGTCATTCAGCGAACCCAACCCATAGGTGACCCAGGCACCAATGTTCGGAAATGATCCATCCAGATTGTGCCGCCCGGTCTCAAATTGATACTGCGCACCGTGATTATCGTCGGTCGTCCACATGGACCGGACCACCGCGATATCATCGATACAATTCCCGATATGAGGGAAAAAGTCACTGACCTCGATCCCGCTCTCACCGTATTTCCGGAATCCCGTTTGTGTCTCGTACAAGCGGTTCCGCTGCGTGTTTTGATTGGTGGCCGCGACGCGAAGTTTCTTCAATCGCTCCGGATCCTGCACATACTTCCAGGGCGTTTCCGAAAGCGTTTTGCCGGCGTACTTGTCGAGCGTCGGCTTGGGGTCGAACGTTTCCAGGTGACTGAAACCGCCGCGCATGAAGAGCCAGATGACGTTCTTGGCACGCGGCGGGAAATGCGGCTGGCCATCCGGCTCGTCACCCGCTGCGCTCCCGGCCGCTGATCCGTCCCTTGCCAACAAAGCTGCGAGCGCCACCCCCGACAACCCCAACCCGGTCTCGGTAAACAACGCCCGGCGGTTCAAACAATTCGGCTGCATGACTCGGCCTCAGCGAATGGTGAGAACATTATGGTGAGAACATTATGGTGCTTGACTGGCACCTGCGGCGGAACGCGTAGGCTACCGTCACGAAACATACGGAAGCAATCGCCCGCGCCACGGGTGTAACAAGGGCATGCACGCAGGAATCACTCAGCCTCCCCTCGGATACAGATGGCTCGCGTTTCAGTGCTGGTGATCGTGATGTTTGCGATAGTGCTCCAACATCGCGTCGCCAAAGTCGTTGTCGAAGTCGCGATACACACAGTGAAGGTGATTGGCATCGTCCTGGGTGTTGTCGTACTCGATCAGGAAAGTTGGCCCTTGGATAAGATAGTGGTGTGGCTGACCGGGAGCCAGACCGCCCGCCCAGACGAAGTGGATTTCTTCCGTACCGGCGCGATCAATGCGGGCCAGATCCTGATCTGCCAGTTCCTTCCGAATGCGCCCGATGTGTTCGCGGACAAGCTTCATCAGAATCTCTCGCTGATCCATCGTCATCGCGGACGCGGGCACGCCGCGTGGCTTGCCGCGTTCGATCTTTCGCTTGTTCCCGGTCGTGAGGCCCCCCACGGTTTCTGTGAGAAAGTCAGGGATTTCACCGAATCCGGCCTTGCGCTGCTCGGCGGTAAGGGATTTGGCTAGAGAGCGCGCCAGTTCTGCTTCCTGCTTCAGAACCTGGAGCCCCTTGCGTGGCCCGTCTGGAACCGTCGCCGGTATCGCGCCAAAAAATGAGGGGGTAACCGAAATCCACCGCCCGTCGACAACGGTTACGTTAAGCGAGAGATGAAAGCCTTCGAACCGATATCCCCAGGTTCCATCCGGCGCGGGGTTGCCAAAGATCGTGACATAGTAACTGTCTGAGTCACGATGTGCGTTAGGCGTCTCGTCGTTTTCACGCAGGTAGTCGCCCAAGCTCATGATGGTGAACGCCTTCTGATTTCCGACATGGCTGAGCGTGGCACCCATCAAGGCATAGGCGAGCTGACGCTGCCCCACTTTAAGGTTTTTCAAGGGGACGCCGCGGCGGGCAATCGGAAAGAAGTGGAAGTTACCCCGTTCGGCATCTTGAAAAAGGTATTTTGCCTGCATCCCGGGATCGAGAGTGTCCATAAACCGCTGCGCCGCGACCGCGAGTTCACGGGCGACCTGGGGCGATTCGATTGCATTTGGAGGCAGCCCGGCAGGGTCGTCTGCACCGGCACCCGAAAGCAACAGAACGGCAGTGGTGCAAGCCAGGAGTTGAGGACAAAACCGCTGTAACTTCATAGTGCTTCTTTCATATGGTCAGGGCGATGGTGCAGTTTATGTACATTGGTGTTTTCACTTGTCACCTGCCAGCCTGTACAAATCGTTGCCGGTTTGCTGTGACGCACGAGATCGTGCCAGGCACCTCAGGCAACCAGAAGGCTCGATACATGATGCGTCCCTCGTGAGGGGAAATGCGCGACGACCAGCCAATGGACTTCAAACCGCTGCTGGCTTGGAAACCATCTTACCATCCGACAGCCCGCCACGACGAGTGCCAGGATACCGTTTGTGGAAAACGCGGGGTAAATTGAACGCCGCCAGGGAGAGGAGAGAGGGTCAACCTGACCCACGATCACCAGCCAGCACACAGCAAGCGTGAGTACGCCGTAATCCACTCGGCCCGGGCGGGCAAGAAGCCAGCCAACCGAAGGATCCGCACCCGCGGCAGGAGGACACGACGATAGAATGGTTCATCGCCTGGCGTGTGAGACGGCCGCACAACTCAACGAGCCGGCGGCGGCTTGTGAAATCCCCAGGAAGCAGCAAGTGCATCGGCGGCTTCTTCCACGTCAGTGATTTCGCCCCAACCGCCGTTTCGCAGAAACGCATGAGCGAACTCGTGAGCAATGATGTATTTCGTGAACGCTTCAGGGGCCACCTCCAGCTTGGGTCTCAGTACGACGCGGCGACTTGCTTCGCCGGGCGGGCCTGGCATCGGCATGAGCAGCGTCCACCCCTTCCCGGGTTCGTAGTTGTCGATCGCGGTTCCAAATCGAGGATCCTCCACAAAATCACGCTGCACCTCCTCGGGCAACGCCTGCAGGACAGATAGAACTCGTTCCTGCAACAGGGGGTAATCTACAAAGGGATCTGTCAAGGCAGCAAAATTCATATTTGAAATACGTTGCATCAATGGAAGAGAACTCGGGAACCGGTTTTCACCGCACGGCGGACGCGGCAGGGGATTGGTAGTCTAATGAACCATGAGGAGTAGCTACAGCAACACCTTCAAGCCGGCGGCCGGCGATGGGATTTTTATCTNTGCAGGATTCCACGAACACCTGTGCCTTCTGCGTCGACGTGTGGCGCAAGCGAAAACAGTCCTTTTCCGACACGNGCTACGCCCCACGGGTAATTGAGACGATCCGTATTGTAGTCAAACAGGCACAGNAAACGCATTGATGTCGCGTTTNTGGCAGCCTGCGTCTTCAGGAACCAAAAGGTGCCGTGGTCCGATCACCTTGGAAAGATTTCAATAGCACGTTGGCCACCTTGTCCCTCGCCCCCAAGGTGCGCGCGTGACGTTTGCTAACGTGCGTTAGCCCACAAGGTCAAGAGACGGAGCCGACCATTTTGACCTGTAAAACGCAGACATGACAACGGCTGCAGCTTGAACAACCGGATCATCGAACTTCACGCAGGAGTTCTCTGGAGGAGCAGGTGAGGTAGGATCGCCGGCTGGCGGAGCGTCAGTCGACCCCCAACACTGGACCAGCCCCAGCAGACTTTTGATGTGCAGCTCCTGCGGTTAACGTATTCAAACGCCACCAATCGAGAGACTGGCACGCACATCGCATGCTAGCAACGATCAGATGCCAACCTCAGCTGCGGGCGTCCCATGTTCCGCGTGCCGTCTCAGCAACTACGCCAAACGTCTGGAGACCTACCAGTACGCAGAGCTTTGATAAGTTCGTCTGGTGGTTGGATCGTGATAGTAAGTGTGGACACCACCGTTAGACGCCGCGTACTCATACACGACGGTATCCTTCGTCACGATCCACCCAAGCCGGCCGATGGGTTTCCCGACATTTTGCGGGGCGGGGCGTCCTCGCTCACTGAAGGAGTCAATCGCACTTCCATTTAACGCGAAATGATTGTCAAGAAACGCGTTGAGGTCTTTCTCTGCCACAGTGTAGGTAGCGTAGTGATCAAGGAAGTCCTGCTGCAGGGTGATGCCGGTAGCGGTCGGAGGGATCAGGCTCTGGCCCCTGGCTGACCACCAGATGCTGTTGCGGTTCGCGTGGTAGGTATCGGTTGCGTAGATCCAAAATAATGTCCAAAACACGACCTGGGACAGCACGATCGTCAGGGAGACAACGGTGCCGCACCCGATGTGGACGTATCCGACCATGTTCGCCCTGGTCTTGTTCACGCTGGTTCCCTTGACTTTATGCTGCAAACAATCCACATGCTGTAAATAATCCACAGGTCGTTAGTGCGCAACTCGCATGCTTCGCAGAAGATCCCGCAGCGGCAGCAGCAGACGTTTATTGTTCCGCTCGTTCGGCTGGCGTCTCCGCACGCTCACCATGGAGAACCAACCGCGCACCGTGTGTGGCAAGGGGCCGGGCCCGCATGCCAGGTCGCGTGGGGAGGTGCCCTCGAAAGCGGCCGTCCTTATCCGATTACCTGCGTTCCCCTGACCGAACAGATATTCCACTGAAGAGAGCGAATGACGACTTGCGCGGAGCCCAGCTCTTGTCGCCACCCCCGTGAAACGTTTCGAACAAGACCGAGTCAATACCGAACTTCGCGACCGCGCGCCACGCCATGCCAGTCCGACTGACGACATGCTGGTACTCCTTTGGCTGCCTGGCCTGAACCCAGACGTCGAGTTTACCGTTGCGGCGACCGGGTGTATTCATCGAGACACGTAGTCGCACGTTGACTGGTTCCGCCATCGGAAACCGGAATCTGGAGGGAAAAGGAAAGCTTTGACCGTACTTCTTCGGTTGATTCATATGGTAAGCATATGCTTCGCCGCGGCCATCGGCCCGCCACATCAGCCGCACAGAGAATCCGTTCATTCCATTTGCTGGTGTGCCGCCCGTTACACTCTTGGGTCCGCCACATAGCCCAGGGAGTTTACCTCCCTTAACCCAATCAAAACCCGGACTGAACTCCACAGTGTAGTTCAACTCAACCGTGTTTGATCTAGCAAAGGGATAACGCCAACCGACGCCGCCCCGCTCAGGGCCAATCTGGCCAGGTGCATAATCAACGCGAAACGCGTTTCCGTTCGGGGTTTTGACGACCGAAAGGTGTCTCTCCGTGATACCATCCTCGTAGCGGCATCCAGGCCAGGCCTTCTTCCAGTTCTCGACGGTAGCCACTCCGGTGTGGGTGCCGACGGCGGTCCAATCCGCCTTCGCCTTCCAAAAGAACTGCGTGGCGTCCTTGACTGCTTTGCTGTAGTCGTTGGCGCTGAACTTGTTGTGCGCCGAACTCGCCGAATAGGCCGCAATGTTGGCGACGTCCCCCCAAGCGGCCTTGGCTGCGTAGAATTTGTCGTTGTCTGCGTATTGCAGAACGACGTGAGGAGACCATACGTCCTGGGGAAGGGCACCGGTGGTTCCTGTATGGTCGTCGACGGCGCCCCAGTTGCCCTGGTCGGCCCGAAAGGCCATTTTCTCGACCGAAGCGTTTCCTTGCTGCCCCACCACGAGTAATG
>PBOG01000094.1 GCA_002724245.1 Planctomycetaceae bacterium | reverse complement strand
TGCCGCGACAGGTAATGTAGTGAATACCGTTGCAACATGTTCCTCTCCTCCAAACAAAAGAGGTCTACCGGTTGCCTTGATCCTAAGAACCGTCGTGAAACCGGTCAATTCACTCTGTCAATTGGGGTGGCGTGAACCTCGTACTTCCGGATCCCCAAGGAACGGGCGACCAGGTAGAATAGGAAAAAGTACTGACTGGCCACTGGTCTTCTTTCGGCTGCTCTCTCCCGATGCCAACTTCACAACCTCTGCTGACAGCCCTCTTGTTTATTCTCGGACTGACACCACTGTGGACTCAGGTGCGAGCCGCAGAGCAGATGCCCCGGCAAGTTCGCTTGTTGCTGGAACGCAGGTGTGTTACCTGCCACAACGAACAAGAATCCCAGGGAAAGTTATCGCTGTCCCAGTTCGCTGCGGCGCAACGAGGTGGTGAAAGTGGACCGGCCATTGTTGCCGGCAAGCCAGGCGAAAGCCTGTTACTGGCTTACGTCAGTGGTGCGGACCCGGAAATGCCCAAAGAAGGCCCGCCGCTTTCCGACACGGAAATTGCTCAGTTGCGAGATTGGATCCAGAGCGGCGCGGCCTGGCCCAAAAACACGATCTTGACCGAGCGGAGCTCGGCAGATCTGAATTGGTGGTCTCTGCAACCACTTCATCAGCCACCGCTTCCCCGACTCCGCTCCATCACCAGAGCAAACGAACTGCGTACACCAATCGATGCGTTCGTGTTGGCACAGCTCGAACAGCGTGATTTGGGTTTCTCGTCCGCAGCGGATCGTCCTACGCTTATCCGCCGGCTCTACTTCGATTTACTCGGACTGCCACCGACACGCAAAGAAATACACCGATTTGTCCGGGATCTTGATCCACATGCCTATGAAAAACTGCTGGATCGTTTGCTCGCTTCTCCTCGATATGGTGAACGATGGGCACGGCATTGGTTAGATCTCGTGCACTACGGAGACACACACGGATATGACAAAGACAAACCCAGGCCCAACGCCTGGCCCT
The DNA here is from genome assembly GCA_002724245.1 of Planctomycetaceae bacterium. Lineage (GTDB taxonomy): Bacteria > Planctomycetota > Planctomycetia > Pirellulales > Pirellulaceae > UBA9264. Next base: position 49,692 of record PBOG01000094.1, on the reverse strand, counting down.
ATCGAGACTATGTGATCTCTGCATTCAACATGGATAAGCCCTACCGGCAATTTATACGCGAACAAATCGCAGGTGACGTTCTTTGGCCCAACACGACAGACGGGATTACCGCTACCGGATTCCTCGCAGCAGGCCCCTGGGACTTTATTGGGCACGCAGAAGTACCGGAAACGAAAATTGACGGCCAGGTCGCCAGACATCTGGACCGGGACGACATGGTCACGACGACGATCTCGACTTTTCTCAGCACGACAGTCCAGTGCGCCCAGTGCCATCAGCATAAGTTCGACCCGATTTCGCAACACGATTACTACAGTCTGCAAGCGGTATTCGCAGCGTTAGACCGCGCGGACAGACCGTATGACAGCGATCCTCAGGTCGAACGTCGTCGACGACAGCTGGCTACCCGGCTGAAAGAGCTGAAACAGCAGCAAACAGCATTACAAGAACAAATCGAGCAAAAGAAAACAGACCCCATTCGCAAACTGGAAAAACAGCAAAAGAAACTTCAAACACAGCTCCAGAAGTCCTCGGCAAAGGCTACGGCGCGAAGCGCACCGGCGATGGGATACCACAGCCAAGTCGCCCAAACAGAGGCAACCCACAAGTGGGTGCAGGTCGATCTGGGGCAAAGTCTGCCGCTTGACCAGATCTTGTTGTTCGGGGCGCACGAGTACGGCTGGTCCGATTTTGGCTTTCCACATCGCTTCAAAATCGAGGCTGCCAACGACCCATCTTTCCGGCAACCTCATATGCTGGCAGACCAGACAGCGGTCGACCAGCCACGGCCGGGAGCGCGTGCCTTGCGATTTGCGGGACAAGGTCACCAGGCCCGCTATCTCCGAGTCACCGCCACCCGACTCTGGAATCGGCGCCGCCAGGGAAATGCCCAGACCAAAGACTGGATCTTTGCCATCGGAGAACTGGCAATCCTCAGCAACGGGCATCTGGCCAAGGTCCACAATGTCACAGCAAAAGACAGTATTGAAGCACTCCCCAGCTGGGGGCGGCAAAATCTCGTCGACGGGATCTACGGCAAATTCAATCTGCCCGACCTGGCCGAAGTCGAGTATGGAATCACCAGTCCGACCAACGGGTACCACAGTCAAATGGTTCCAGCGGCCGACACCGTCAAGTGGGTACAAGTCGATCTTGGTGCACGCTACCCAGTGCAACAGATCGAACTGGTCCCCGCCCGTCCTACCGACTGGAAAGAGACTTCAGGATTTGGTTTTCCGGTCCGCTTTCGTCTCGAAGTCGACAACGACCCGAAGTTCCCCAACCCTCAACTCATCTTCGACCAAGAACAGCGTGATTTTGCCAATCCTGGGAATCAGCCCGTCGTCGTCCGCCCACAAAATACAACAGCCCGTTACGTACGGCTAACTGCCTCAAGACTGTGGGATCGCGGAGGTGAAAAACATGCGTTAGCGCTTGCTGAAATAGCTGTGTTTTCCGAGGGACAGAATGTTGCTCAAGGAGCCCCGGTGACGGCACTGGATTCGATCGAGGCGAACCGCTGGCAAAGGAAATTCATCACCGACGGTTTTACCAGTCGAACACCGCTGTGGAACGTAGAGGGACTGCTGCTAGCCCGCACCGCGGTCCCAGCAGACCAACAGGCGCTGGAAACACTGACGCGTCAGCTCGAAGACCAACTGCGGGGCATTGTCCCACCCGCCATGCGCCGTCAACAAGAGAAACTTCACGCAGAGCTAGCGGAGATCCAGTCCGCCATGCAAACGCTCCCGGCACAACAAATGGTCTACGCGGGTACGGTCCACCACGGTAGTGGCGCTTTCCGTGGCACCGGGCACACTGGTGGAAAACCACGCGCCATCCACGTTCTAACGCGTGGAGACGTCACCCGACCAGGCGTGCTGGTAGAACCGGGAACCCTGAGAATCATCAATCATGTGCCGGCGCAGTTTTCGCTAAAACCGGACCACTCGGAAGGTGATCGACGTGTCGCTCTGGCGGAGTGGATCACTCACCAAGAGAACCCACTCGTCTGGCGTTCCATCGCCAATCGTATCTGGCAATACCATTTTGGACGTGGCATTGTCGATACCCCCAACGATCTGGGGAGAATGGGAAAATTGCCTACACACCCTCAGTTGCTCGACTGGCTCGCTGTGGAACTACGAGACCGAGGCCAGTCACTGAAACGCCTGCATTGGCTGATTTGTAACAGCCGCACGTACCGCCAGATTTCAAACCGTCACCCTCGCGGGCTGCGGACTGACCGTGACAATCTCTATCTGTGGCGCATGAACCGCCGCAAGCTTGAAGCGGAGGCAATCCGTGACGCAGTACTTTGGGTTTCCGGACGATTGAACCTGCAAATGGGTGGCCCAGGGTTTCGTGATTTTGTCTTGGAGAAACCAGAACACTCCCCACATTATGAATATGACAAATATGACCCCCGCAATCCTGCGGGACATCGCCGTGCGGTCTACCGCTTTCTGGTCCGCTCGCAACCACAGCCTTTCATGGACACCCTCGACTGCGCGGATCCATCGCTACGGGTAGACAAACGAAATGAAACATTAACGGCGTTACAAGCCTTGTCGATGTTGAACAATAAATTCATGGTACAGATGGCCGATGAATTTGCAGAAGATCTGATATCCCATTACGACGGCACCCAGGCCCAGCTGAACGCGGCGGTACAGCGATCGCTGGGCAGATCAATGCGACCCGACGAACGCGAGGCGCTCACTGCGTATACGCATCAACATGGCCTGGTCAATACCTGCCGGTTACTGTTCAACCTCAGTGAATTCATGTTTGTTGACTAGATCAACTCGACGAGGATTACTGTATGCGTCAGCGGATTGACCACAACAACGAAACACCCTCCCTTTCCAGGAGAGCCCTGCTCTCGCAAGTCGGACAAGGTTTCGGCAGTCTTGCCTTGGCAGGCTGGTTGCAGCAGGCATCAGCCACATCGGCAGTCGCCGGGATCACTCAACCTGGTGCCGGATCCGCAATGCCCAGCCTGCACTACCCGGCCCGTGCCAAGCGCGTGATCCAACTGTTCATGGCCGGCGCCGCCAGTCATCTCGATCTCTGGGACTACAAACCGGCACTGGAAAAATCCCACGGCAAACCGTCCGATTTTGGTGAGCATGTCGAGGCCTTCCAGAATGGCCTGGGCCCCTGGATGAAGTCACCCTTTCGATTCCGACCTTACGGCGAATCGGGAAAATACCTTAGTGATGCCGTTGCCCCACTGGGTGCCTGTGTCGATGACATCGCCTTCGTCCATAACATGGTGGGAAAAACAGGAGTACACAGTCAGGCCACCTACCTGCAAGCAACCGGATTTCAGCAGCCTGGATTTCCAGGAATGGGAGCGTGGGTGAACTATGCGTTGGGCAGTCTGAACGAAAATTTGCCGGCGTTCGTCGTGCTCCCCGACCATCGCGGATACGCATCCAATGGCCCCAAGAACTGGCACGCGGCCTTTCTTCCTACCCACTCGCAAGGGACGATCATGCGACCCGGTACGGCCAACCCCATCGCTGACCTGTTTCCGCCGCAAGTCGACTTCATCAACCAGGCCAGCGACCAAGCCGGTCTCGAATTATTAGGCCGCCTCAATCGACAGTACGCCTCGCAGCGGACCGCGGACACACGTCTGGAATCGCGCATCCGGACTTATGAACTGGCCGCTCAAATGCAACTAAGCGCCCCCGATGCCCTCGATCTGTCGAGAGAACCACGCCACATTCTGCGCATGTATGGCCTGGATCACGGACAGAGCTCGTTCTCCAAAGAGATCAATCCCCGGGAAGAAGCAGACTACTTCGGCCGCAAGTGCCTGGTCGCCCGACGATTGATCGAGCGAGGTGTACGGTTTGTACAGATCTGGTCGGGAAATGACAACGGTTTCCCGCGCCGCAATTGGGATAGCCATGAAGATATTCGTCGCGACCATGGACCACTGGCAATGGGTATGGCGCGGGGTACTGCCGCACTGATCATGGACCTCAAACAACGGGGCCTGCTGGAAGACACCATTCTCTTGTGGACCACTGAATTTGGTCGCATGCCATCGACCCAGGGGACCAAGGGGCGAGACCATAACCCGTATGTGTTTACTAACTGGTTATGTGGAGGTGGCATTCGTGGTGGCACGACTTATGGTCCCAGTGATGAGTGGGGATACAAGCCACTCGATCGCGCTCGGCCCACGCGTGTCTACGACATTCACGCAACGGTCCTGCGTTTGCTAGGAATTAATCACGAACGTCTAACTGTTCGACACAATGGCATCGATCGCCGCCTGACGGATGTGCATGGTGAAGTCATTCCAGAGCTGCTGGCATAATACAGCGCGTCCCGATAACAACGGGCCCGTCAAATCGCAGGTACCGAAGGTACGCACCACCGGACCAGCCACATACGATCCGCAGTAGCCTCCCCCGTCATTGTTTGCAGAATTCCGGGAGACAGCACCACTGGCATATCACGGCCAGGGCACAGGATTCCATCGCCATGCCGGTTCAGTTGACATCTGATATTTTGCGCCGCACCTGCTCGGCAAACCGATCGACACGAATCACCTGCCGACGATGGACTCCGCGGGCGATCCGTTCGTGCATGTCGTGGGCTTCAATCTGGAATGTTGCCTGCCGACCTTGCACATGAATCGCCCGTGCTCGACAAACCACGCGAGCTCCCAAAGGGGTGGCCGCCAGATGCTGCACGTCAACCTGGATACCTACAGTCCGTTCATTCTCGTCCAGAACCTCGTCCATTGCGGTCCGCGCCGCCTGTTCCAGGAATGCAATCAACTGCGGCGTTGAAAGAACTGCCGGCATTTGATGATCACTAAAAGGAATCACGTGTTCCTGAGCTACCACAAACTCGACTTCCGCTGTCGCGCCAACTTTAAGGGGTGATCGCATGGTAGGAACCCTGCTGAAAGATGACCAGGCCGGGCACCAATCGAATCGAGAAGCGCATGACAGCACAGGGAAAGCAGCCCTTGCCGGAAACCGCACTCAATCAGCGCTGACCATCGTAGCCGCCCAATAAATACCATTCTTCAACAACTGATTGAAGGCGGGCTGGCTGAAATCCTCTGGATGCCCCAGCGCCGTGTAAAACACGCGGCCACCATACTTGGAAGTATTTGTCCAGGCCAAGGGCTCAGGCTCTTTTCCAGGTACCGATCCAATCAAAAGTGGCGTCGCAGAAGTGACCAGCGGGCCCGCTTTGTACAACGAACCAAAACCCTGCAGTTGATCGGTCGGAACACCGGCCAGCAGGGGATGACCACTGCCAGGGGCGGAAACTTTTACAGACACAGCAACGCCCGCGCCATGATGCCCGGTGTAATTTCCCCCCAGGATATCATGATCAAACGTTTCCCAGGACAGGTAACCGGCAGGTGGTTCTTTTCCATTCAAGGAAAATGGGTGACTGGCAGTACGGATTCCGACGACCGGTTTTCCGCTTTCAATAAAGTCGCGAATCAGCGCCATCTGATGGGGAGGCAGAACACGCCGGCGGACACTGAGCAGCAAAACATCCGCATCCTGCAGCACTTCGATACCTGGCAAATCGTTCCGCTCTTCCGCATTCGCAAAAATATGACTCACTCGAAAATCCTTGCCGAGTTGTTCCAGGCAGAACTTTGGCAGGGTGCGATTGGTCTCGTATTCCCGCTCAGCCGTTACCACGACCAGGTGGGGGCGAGTGTCCTTCTTGAATTGAAACGGTTGACCACCCAGGATTTGATCACTGGTAATCGTTGGACAAACCCATTTTTCAATATGCTCGACAATCAGATCCGTCCCCGTGAAATGACTCACATAGGGTGCCCGAGCAGGATTGTACATAGTGTCGGTCATATCTCTGACAAGAACGACCTGCTTGCCATTTTTTGCCATCTGCCGCAAACCAAACGGACGCCCCAGGACACACATATTGGTATGAACACCTACCAGCATGACACGCGAGATCCCCTTCATCTCCAGGACGCTCCAAATTTCTTCCCCGTTGTCGCTCACGTAGTCTTCGTTGCGAATCTCAAGCAGGTCCGTCTGAGCTTTCCACGGCGCTCCTGGATTGCGTCCCATGGCCTTTAACTTGGCGGCCCACCGCTGGTGTTCTTCGAGATCGTCGTCCTCACCACCGTCCGACTGGTCAATGGGGTACGTTCCGTTTTCCTCCGCGGGAATCTTGTAACACCACTGACCAATATCTTGCGGTATGTTTGTTGCCCGTGGGATCGTCTGTGCCCGCTTCCTGGCAGGGTGATCGCGGTAGCGGTCCATACAACTACTCGGGGCATGAATAATCGTGGCACCGCGCGACCGCATGTGATTAAGCAGCGCATTCATGCGTGGCGCCATCTCGGCACCTCGGCGGGTCGCGTTCAAGCAATGGGGCAGATCCCACATATCACAAACAATGACAGCAACCTGCCCCACGTCCCACTGGGCAGGTTCCACCAGGGCGTGAAAGCGCCCTGTTTTGGGCGCCGTTTCCTGGCGACTCCGCAACTGCAGCTTTAGTGTTGCACCTTCTGTTTCATCCGCCTGCAGAGATTCAGGCAAGACACATGTCACCAGCGTGAAAATACCTGCCAACCACCACACTACTGCGTTCTGCCGCTTGTCCATTGCCCTGTGTCTCCTGCCGGAAGCCGATCGTGACTCGAGAACCCCCTAAACACCACGCCGCCAACACACCGCGACGCCAAGATAGTCCCTGCAAGCAGTGTTTGCAATGTTTCACCCTCCGTCGCACTAGGGAACTTCCGGGTAAGTTCCAAACACCAACGGGGGCGTCATGTGGCAAGCACTACAATCGGTTGCTATCTCATGGCAGGATGCGATGATATCCGCACTCTCCAATACACGCACCCGTCGTCCCTAGCGAGAAATCATCATGCAAGGCGGTCAGGCCATCGCTCAGATACTCCAATCCGAAGGCGTCAAGCATGTCTTTTGCTTTCCGTTCACACCGATTCTGGAAGCGTTGTCGGACGCCGGAATCAGGCCGATTGTGGCGCGCCAGGAACGCGTTGCGGAAAATATGGCAGACGGGTTTTCCAGAGCCAGCAATGGGCAACAACTGGGCGTTGTGACTGTCCAACAAGCGGCTGGCGCAGAAAATGCGTTTGCTGGAATTGCTCATGCGTGGACGGACTCCAGTCCACTGCTCTTCCTGCCTGGTCATCCCGGCCGAGATTTGCTGGGAGTCCCGCCGACGTTCGATGCGATCAATAGCTTTCGTGCCGTAACGAAATGGTCCGACTGGGTGCCCTCGGCAGACGCTATCGAACAGCGCATGAGACGGGCCTTCACGCTTCTCAGATCAGGCCGACCTGGTCCTGTGATGCTAGAGATTCCGGCAGACATCGCGCAGCACCCCTTGAGCCACCCGCTGAATTACCAGCCCATCACGCCAACGATCAGCAGCGGTGATCCCGACGCAATTCGAGATGCCGCTCGGCTATTGCGTGGTGCTGAACGGCCCATGATCTGGGCCGGACAAGGCGTCCTGTATGCGGGTGGCACCCCTGCCCTGACGACATTAGCCGAACAACTCGCGGCGCCGGTGATGACCACACTCTTGGGAAAGAGTGCGTTTAACGAAACCCATCCTTTGTCACTGGGTACCGGATCCTACGCGAGCACAGATATGGTCCGTGACTACCTGCAGCATAGTGACGCAGTGCTCGCCATTGGCGCTAGCCTCTCCAAGACGATCTTTGCACCTGACCTGCCAACCGGTAAACAGATCGTCCATGCGACAGTCGATCCACGCGATCTCAACAAAGACTACCAGGCCGATGTTGCGATTCTCGGCGATGCCCGACTGGTTCTCGAACAACTCATCGAAGAAGTCCGCGCGCAAGGGCCAACGGATGCGGACCAGCAACAGCGCGTGCATGAACACTTGGCGCGCGTGCGCGCACCGTGGAAACAACGCTGGCAACCAAAACTCACTGCCGATGAGGTTCCCATTAATCCCTACCGTGTCATCGGTGAACTGATCCGGGCGACCGATCCTGCCCAGACCATCGTCACTCATGATTCTGGAAATCCGCGTGATCAACTGCTGCCAATCTATGAATCCGTAGTTCCCCGAGGCTACCTCGGCTGGGGACATTCCACCCAACTTGGATTTTCCTTAGGGGCTTCCATGGGGGCGAAGCTGGCACAACCCGACAAACTGGTCGTTCATTTTCTCGGTGATGCCGCCTTTGGAATGGTCGGAATGGACATCGAAACCGCAGTTCGTGAAGAGATCCCGATTCTGACGATGCTGCTGAACAACTCTGCAATGGGAAACTACGAAAAGAATATCCCCATCTCATGTGAACGTTTCGGCACCAAACAACTCAGCGGCAACTACGCCGAGGTAGCCCGCGGTTTGGGTGCCCACGCAGAGCGAGTCGAAGCCCCAGAAGACATTGCAGCCGCCATTCAACGCGGCATCAACGCCACACGTGAAGGACATCCCGCGGTCCTCGAATTCATCACCCGCGAAGAACCCGACATGGCAATCGGATGATCTCGACGGTGGGCCACCAACAAATGGAGAGATGCTCGCGTTCCTGAAAAAACACCACTATGGCGACTCGAGCAAGACGGTGACCTCACTGATAATGTCAACTCCACTTTCCATCTTCCCGGTCGCGCGGAAAGTCAGTTGAAATTCACGACCCGGCATCACGACTTCCGTCAGCCGTAGTGGAATCACAACATCAGTCTGACCTGCTTGAAGCAAAGTCGGTTCGATCTGCAGAGGGAGGCCCTGAGGCGGATCCACCAATTCGATCCGCATCGGGCCTGTCAGATTGGATGTACGTTTCAATTTCAAACGACAACGCAGCACATTTTCTGCGCCCATGACAATACGAGGAGTCGCCGCGATCAATTTTACGACTGGTGGCAACGTGCGCAGCATATTGCGTTTCTCACTCACCACCAGGAAAGACTGAGGCCGCCCGTGTTTATCGATGAAGCTCGCGTAGGCTTGCGTGTAGAGCTGAGACTGCGACTGCACATTGATGTGCATGGTCTCCGGCAGGTAAATGGGCATGTGGAATTCCACCTCTTCCTCGGGCAAGGTGAAATCGAGCATCCGGATGCCATCCAAATCACGATTCTGTCGATCGCCAGTCTGAAAAAAGATTTCGCCCTGAAAATCACCCAACCGTTCAACTGTCATCGGATAGGGAAACACCGAGCCGCGGTGGGCATAAAGATAGGCTTCGGAACAGTACAATCTGAAAACCGGTGGATGTCGGACCGTCAAATTGAGTACCGGGATGGTCGCTGCTCCAATGCTGACGCCTTCTCCATCTCGACCTAAATGGGGCGCGTGGGCCTGGCGAGTCACCTCGCCACCGGCAATCTGCGATGTCCCAATCACCTGCAGGGCATAACTGGTCGCCATGGCCTGGTCACTGACCTGTATCTTGAGTTTCCCGCTGTTACTCCCGGCAGGGACCTCGCCGGGTTCCGCCGTCACACCTTCAGGAGTCTCCAAAAGCGCCAGCTTCACGGCTCCGGAAAACCCTCCCGTACGAACGACATCGACCGCCAACTCCAATCCCCCTCCCTGCAGTACACTGACACTATCGGCACCTAATGCGAGGGTAAAGTCAGGCGCTGCCGGCGCTACGGACAGCCGGTAAATAAACTCCGGTCCCCCGCGTGCACCAAAACGCAGATCCCTTAATCGGATCCGAAACACACCATCTGCCGGTGCCTTCCAATCGGCGCGACAGCTGCCACTCGACGATTCTACGCTGCGGGCCTGGACGAGTACCTTTCCCGCCGCGTCGGTTAATTGCAAACTGGGAAAGGCCACAGCCTGCGCAGGAAAGGCGCTACACGCTACCGTATACAACTGTCCCTGCTGGGCAACAAATTCAAACCAGTCCGTGTCGCGTGCCGTGAGGAACTGGCCACTGGCACTACCTGGCACCGACAACGGTGTACTCTGAGCAGGTAATTCGTTCGGTTCCTGTTCGCGCCGATGAGGATGTGTCAAACTGGCCAGTTTGACACCATTAGCGGCAGATTGTGAATCTGTCCAGAGAAACGCCTCCGTTGTCTCAGGAAACGTAATACGCTTACGCACGACTTTCCAATCGGTGTCGCCCGACAATTGATAGAGTTCGACCTCTTGTTCGGTTCCCGCCTGGCCACTCGATGGAAACGCAAACTGCGCGGTAGCCGAAGTGGTCACATTCACGCGATAGACATACGACGGATCACCTCGGAACGAAACATTTGCCATTCGAATGAGATACTCACCATCCTGCTCGACACGTAAAGCCAGAATCGGATCACTCCCCCGATAGACAGCTTGCACAGGAAGTCGGCGGGCGTCACTATCGAGAATCTCTACGATCGGATCCAATCGCGATCCCAAACGACGTGCCAGAACTTCACAAACAACGACCTGCCCTTTGGTGGCTGTGAAGCGAAAATAGTCCAGGTCTCGTTCACCGTGAATCTGACCATTGATCGTCACCGGCAACGTAATGGCCTCTGCCCGGTCTGAGGTGGAATTCGATTCCGACTCGATAAACTCAGGGAGCTCTCCAATCACAAACGGCCGGGATTGTGTTCCTCCCTGGGCGCAACCAAGCCGCCAGAAAATAGTCCCCAATGGTGCCGTTTCAGAAATAGCAATCTCCGAACGCCACTGTTTGGGATAGCTGACCGGAATCTCAGTGGGTTTCCGGCGCGGAGACGGCTCTCCGTGATCCGTGACACGCGTTCCTAAAGTCAACGGAACTTTGACACCCTCACCAAGGATAAACAGATTGGCACCTGGGGGAAGGCATTCCGCGCCCACGCGGACCGACACCTTCGTCCCACGTTGTCCACCCGCTGGAAAAATATGTGTGCTGGTAGGATCGCGTGAAGGCACTGGCTGTGCCGATGCAGTCGCAACACAAAACAACGCACTGGCGACACCCGACCAGAATGATAGTCGGCTGAACATAGCGCTGAACATGGCAGTGCTCTCCGCAGGTGGTTTCTGAACGTGACCTGGCAACTTTTACACTGCAGGCGATTCTAACAGACGGGTTCCCGAGAATCCAAGAAAGCAGTTAATCACTGGAACGCTGAAGGCAAATCGCCTGGCCCCTGCCGGTCAGCTCGCAGTACGCCGCTCGTCATGTTCGGCAAGCACAATCTCGGGTTTCGTACTCTCTACGATGGAAACCAATTCAGCGCGTTCGCTTGATGGCAATTCAAACTGATCAAACGTCGTTGCCAAATCTTCCATAAAAAATCCCCATTCGGACTCCGTAATCTCCAGATGGGCATGGGAATCATACATCGATCGCCCCGTATAACTCTGGGGCCCTCCACTCGCCCAGCAGACCATTTCCGTAACCAGGTACTTGAATCCAGAACGCGAGACGCGATGGTGCGCTTCGTCAACCCGTGGATTCGCATTCACACGTGGATCATCCATGATACGGTCGATAAAATCATCGACGACCGGAGCAATCGAATAGACGCCACCAAGTCGCTCGTATAAAGACGACGGCGACTCTTCGGCACTGCTGGATTGACCATTTTCAGGACACATACTGCTCTCCCCAACCCGTTTCTTGTGATTTCAATCGACCCGCCTGCGTGCCGGCCACCAGATTACGAAAGTCATGGATTGTAACGAGAATGGATCACCCGTTCTATGCGCACAACTATGAGGCTGGCAAGACGCGCCACACCTGCCAGGCAACTTTTCAGGCACTTGCCAACCCAATGCGTATCTGTTGAATCGGTCTGTCGACGGCTAGTCTGCGCCAACTCCACAGCGGACGCGTCAGGGTACGTTCTGCTTGACAACAGAGCTCGGTTTCCAGCCCAGGCGATGCGCTCGGGTCCAGATCGTGGATCCCAGCGGAACGACAACGGACTCGCTGTAGAGGTGCCAACGTGTGTGGCGACGCAAACGAAACGCGATCGAAGCACCTGGTGTGGAAGACTCGAGTGCCACGCGGACATCAGAATCGCCTTGCCGAACAATCGTCATTCTTGGGGCTGCGGTGGTTGGCTGCACCCCCAGGGGTGGCCACAGCTTCCGCACCAAATCCACTTCGGGAAGGTGGCCGAGATCCTTGACACGCTGAGTCCAACGCGCGTGTGCTGCGCGCAACTCTGCCAGTTTGGGATAGTACTTTGAATCCGCGGCCAGGTTCCGGATTTCGTGTGGGTCTGTCTGCGTGTCATACAACTCTTCCAACGGCTTTCGGAGCGCAGTGAATTGCCACTGTGATTCTCCCAATCGATCGTCCTTGATCAAACGTAGTAGTTCCTGCATCCCGGCAGACCGATCGCGATACGGAATAAATCCAATGTAGGGCAAATCCGGCCGGTAGTTTCGGACGTATTTAAACCGCTTATCGCGGACCGCTCGAATCGTTTCGGGCGCTGGATCCATCCGGTCTCGCGAGGCAAACACGTAACTCCGTTCGGGACCTTTTTGCGATCCCAGGAAAGCCCGACCCTGCATGTGTTCTGGGATCTGGAGACCCAAGAGAGAGAGCATGGCAGGAGCAAAATCAACAAAGCTCACCAGTTGTCCAGAGACCTCACCACCACGATCTGCATCAGGCCAGCGAATAATCAAAGGCACGTGAATACCTGAGTCATAAACCCAACGTTTCATCCGTGGCAAACCGTCTCCATGATCACTAAAAAAGAAAACAACGGTCTCATTCAACAATCCGTCCTCGGCCAGTTCCTTGAGTAACTGCCCAACCTTCCGATCCATAGCCGCAATGTTGTCATAATGCCGCGCCAGATCCCCGCGCAGCACCTCGCTATCCGGGTAATAGGGGGGTAAAGTCACCGCTGACGGATCAGTGACGCGCGGTGACCGCTGGCGAAAAATACCGCTTTCGTGAGTCACCGTAAGATTGAATACTGCGAAGAACGGTGTTGTCTTCGCGGGACGATTGCGCCAGTGGGCCTGTTTGCCACTCTCGTCCCAGGCGGTTACAGGCGTTCGAAACTGATAATCGGTCTTGGCATTGTTCGTGCAATAATAACCGGCGGCTCTGAGATACTCCGTGAAACACCGGGCTGCAGGTGGCGGCGTTGCTTCATAGGTAGGAATGGCCAGTAATTTCGGATCCGTAATCTGCTCCAACGCAGCGGTTCGCTTCCATGTACGCATGGCCATTCCCCCGGTGGAGTGCGGGTACATACCCAGAATCAACGTGTGCCGATTCGGTGCACAAACACCATACACACCAAAGGCTCGAGTAAAACGCACTCCCTGCTGCGCCAACCGATCGACGTTCGGCGTCGGCACAGTCCGGTCACCGTAACACCCTAGACGAGGGCTCATGTCCTCCACCGTAATCCACAATACATTCAATTTGCCGGCATCCGCTGCGGCAAGTCCAGCAGGAAGCCCCAGGGCCCAGCAGGCAACCAGCAAACAGAGCAGGCGTGGCACGATGTGATTCCCCCTCACAAGACCGGGATACTCAAACCACCCAACTGACCACCAGAACAAACCGGTCAGCTGACTAGTTCGATGGGCACCTGATCGATTTTGGCGGCCAGTATGAAGTCGTTTTCGCTCAATCCGCCGATGGCATGGGTCCACAATTCGATCGTTACATTGCGATATCCGGACACATGTAAATCGGGGTGGTGTCCATCGCCTTCGGCAACTTCAGCCACACGATTGAAAAACTCCATCGCCGACATGAAGTTTTTGACTTTCCATTCTTTCCGAATGCGCTGGCCATCTGCCGTCAGCGACCAGCCATTGAGATCCACTAACTGTCGACGTGAGTCCTCGAGTGTGTAAGGTTCCACACCTCCTTCGCACGGCTGGCAGCGTTTGCCAACAAGTTCTTCAACGGCTTGTACCCGCATGACTGTAAATCTCCTGTATCAATGTCTCGCATGTTTGAAATCAGTAATGAAAACGTACTGCATCCCAGGAACGGACCCAGGCACTTCGCACCCATCTATCAAAGTCTGTGGTACGTCTTGGTCCGAGTGCGGGTCTTTCACAGTTGGTCGCACGCTCCGAAAGAGTGGCCGTTCTGGAAAAGACCGTGCGCCGCATCCGGTTTTGTAGACAAATTGTACACAAATTGCGGATCGCGAAACGGCCATCCAATCACCTCATCGATGCAGTCCCGGAAGACCTGCCGTATGCTGCAAGGCAATCGGTTTCACGGCAGTCAGAGGGTGCGCCCCGGATCCGATTAACCGGATCCCAGTCGTGCTGCAAGGCAGCGGGCACAGCCCATCAACCGGAGGATGCTCGCCGAACGCGTCCAGAACCCATAGGATGATGCTCACCTGAGATGGTGACCAGGTGGCAGATACCTGCCCACTTTTTCCTGATCTGTTTCCACTCACAGCACTATGCCGTCAGAAAACCCGTCGACTCCTGAAACCAGAAGCAACCAGCCTCGTTTAGTGCGGGCCCTGGGACCGCGAATTGCAATCGCTGTTGTTGTCGGCAACGTGATCGGATCCGGCATTTTTCTCAAGCCTGGTGCGATCGCCGACGCGACCGGTGACTTTCGCTTGATTCTGGCGATGTGGATCACCGGCGGAATTCTCTGCATCCTGGGCGGTCTCTGCTTCGCTGAATTGTCTTCCATGTTTCCCCAGGCAGGGGGACTCTATGTCTACCTGCGAGAAGCCTATGGTAAACCCGTTGCCTTTCTTTGTGGCTGGAACATCGTCTTGTTTGGTACACCAGCAGGATGCGCCGCACTGGCCGTCGCCTTCATCGGCTCCTTTGCCAACGCGATCGGCTGGGATCCCTCACTGTTTGCAGAGATCAGCATGGCGGCCGTGATGATCGGCAGTATGGCACTGGTAAATATTCTGGGGGTTGTCTGGGGTGGTCGACTGCAGATGATGTTTACGCTGGTCAAGGCTGGTTTTCTTGGTCTCGTCGCCCTGACCCCCTTCGTGCTACTACCCTTTCTCGAAACTTCAGTGGAATGGGCTAATTACGGCTCGCGAATAGACCCTCATTACCCGAGTCTGGCTGGCCAGATTGGTACGGTATTATTGGCCGTGATGTGGGCCTACAACGGTTGGCACGGTGTCACACCCCTGGCAGAAGAAGTGCGGGAGCCGCAACGCAACATTCCCTTTGCCCTGATCGCCGGCATCGGGATTCTGATCACACTCTATCTCGCAGCCAATCTCGCCTACCACGGTGTGTTGTCCATGGAGGAAATGCGAGCGGCCGGAGATCACGTGGCCGAACGAATGGTCGGCAAACTCCTCGGTCGGTATGGCGCCGCCGCAATCTCTGTAGTCATCATGTGTAGCACCTTCGGCGCCATCAATACGAATTTGCTGACCGTGCCGAGGACTTCTTTTGCCATGGGTCGCGATCGCGTTTTCTTTGCGACTCTGGGGCGTGTTCATGAAAAGTTCCGCACTCCCGCCGCCGCGATCGCCCTGATGGCTGGCATGGCAATCTTGTTGATCGTCGTCGCCGGTGTCGGCAAGCACTGGGTCGGCGGAGAAGAACAAGCAACTCCTGCCAGCCCCTCCACTTCAGCAGACAGCCCCATGCCAGCAAACAGTGCAGAACAAATCGAAGCCGCAACAGTGCTCGCAGAAGTAGCGCCACCATTCGACAACAAAGGACTCTGGCCGCGGATTCTCGACAGCTTGCGCAACGACTCACTGTTTGCCCTGTTCACCAATTTTGTCATCTTCTCAGCCAGCATTTTCTATGCTCTGGGTGTTGCTGCAGTGGTGGTACTGCGAATCCGTCGACCTGATTTACCGCGCCCCTACCGCACCTTCGGTTATCCCTGGGTCCCCCTGGCATTCCTGCTGGTATACATCTGGTTTTTGGGGCAGATCTACCTGACCAACCCGTTGGAATCCCGCATGGGCCTGGTCATTATCGCTTTAGGCCTCCCGGTCTATTGGATGTACCAAAAACTCCAATCACCAACACCAGAAAACACAGACGCTTGACCGGTATTTTGGTTTTCCTTGTGGGGGATTTTGTAATGGCACCATCGACTCTTCTTCTCTGCGCAGCCCTCATGCACCAGACGCCAATGGACAATCGTTTCAGGGAGCTGGCGAAACGCTATGTGGACGAGTCTCCCGCACTATCTCCGGTACACGCCACGACACTGGGTGACCACCGTTTCGACAGCCAGCTGGACGATCTCAGTTCTACAGCCCGCGCGCGTTCCAGGAATTTTCATCAACAAATGCTGGATGCCCTGGCAGACGTCGATCGCAAACAACTATCACGGTCCAATCAAGTCGACTACGCACTGCTTCAGCACAGATTAGAAACCGTTCTGTGGCAGACTGGCCAGTTAGCCGATTGGGCCTGGAATCCGCTGCTCTATACCGAATTGGCTGGCAGCTCGATTTACGGTCTGATGGCGCGGGACTTTGCGCCTCTCGCTCAGCGTCTGTCACATGTGGCCGACCGCCTGGAGAAATTCCCCAAGCTGTTTGAACAAATCCAGGCAACACTACAACCGCAACGTGTCCCCAGAATCCATGCTGAGACTGCGGTCAAACAAAATCGAGGCGTCTTGAGCATTCTGGACAATATGGTCCGACCACGACTGCAAGAGCTGAATGCGGCAGAACTCAACCGACTTCAGCAAGCAATGCAACGAGCACAGGAAGTTGTTGAGCAACACCAGCAGTGGCTGGAAAATCGACTACTTCCCAATGCCAATGGTGAATTTCGACTGGGGCCAGAACGCTACGACGAAAAGCTACGCTTCACTTTGCAAACACCCCTGTCACGAACCCAAATTCGGCAGCGTGCCGAATCCGAATTGGCTCGCGTGCGCCAGGAAATGTATCAGATCGCCAAGCCGCTGTACCGGAAACAATACCCTTTTACGGAATTCCCCGAGCAACCCACTGCGGCCTATCGTCAGGCAATCATTCGGGCGTGCCTGGAAATGGCATACCAGGATGTACCCCAGCGCGACCAGATCGTCTCCATCGCCAGAAAATCCCTGCAAATCACAACCGAGTTCGTCAAGTCCAAGGATCTGGTTACGGTCCTGCCAGACCCCCTGGAAATTATCGTGATGCCTGAATTTCAGCGCGGCATCGCATTGGCATATTGTGACTCACCTGGTCCGCTGGATGTCGGTCAAAAGACATTCTATGCAGTGGCACCTCTGCCAGCTCATTGGACTGACGCGCAGGTCCAATCCTTTTTGCGCGAATACAACATCCGTTCAATTCATGACCTCACAGTACACGAAGCGATGCCTGGCCATTTTCTGCAACTGGCACATTCAAATCGTTATCCTGGCCAATTGCGGGCAATGCTGGCTTCCGGTGTGTTCATCGAAGGCTGGGCTGTCTACGCCGAACAGCTGATGGCCAATGAAGGATTTCTGGATGGCGATCCCCTGATGCGGTTGATCGCGTTGAAGTGGTACCTGCGGGGTATCGCCAACGCCATCTTGGATCAGGCGATTCACACTGAAGGCATCACGCGCGAACAGGCGATGCGGCTGATGATGCACGACACATTCCAGGAAGAACGCGAAGCCGCTGGAAAATGGGTCAGGGCACAGCTCACCTCGGCCCAGCTTTCCACCTATTTTGTGGGCTATTTGGAACACATTGATCTGCGGCGGGAAACCGAACAGCTCTGGGGAAAAGAGTTTCGCTTGCGAGAGTACCACGACCGGCTCCTTTCCTTTGGATCACCACCTGTCCAGTATGCCCGAGCTTTATTGCTGGAAAAAAAGATTCCCCAGGATCGGTGATGCCAATCTCTCGGCACCGGCAGCCACCTCCACGATACGCGGTAGTTATCCCCTCATTGTCCAATGCGACGGCGGATCTTCAGCGTGCCGCAAAATGTCTCAGTACTCCGCTCTGAACGAACCGCTGACGGTAAATTCAGAGCGGTGATCGTGTTGACTCCCTGCGCAGTCGTATCCCATGCGCACAGCGAAGTGCAGTCGGTCCAGCCGCGTCCCGACGGTCAAGGGCACTGGCCCACCACCCGATAAACCAACTGAAAACTGCCCCGCACCATCGGCCAAACCTGGTCCGTCTCCATACGAACCTGCCACCACCAGATCAATCCGTAATGGATTCTCGATAAACGAGCCAGACAGATCGAAATACCCTGCCTGTATTCCTGTCTGGTCAAAACCCAGGGCAATGTTGCCCGTCCATTGAACATCCTGCCGTTCTGAGAGGTACCAGGCACGCCCAGAAAATCCAATCGCCGCGGAGTCATCTTGGCAAGTAATACCACTGGGACCAAACGGCCAGTATTCCCCGCGCAGCCGCCAACGCAGCGAGGTGGCTTGACCGCCGTCAAAGATCGTGGGTAATTCCAGACGGTAACCCGCCAGACTTTCCGCACAGTCCGTAGCGAGAGCGCTTGCGACCGTTGGATTCTCCCACTCTGGATATCCATACCAAACCGTCGTGCCGATGACCGCCGCACCGCCCGCCAGGGCTCCCGCCTCCAACCAGGAGGGTATCCCATCGCCAGTCAGCCAGTCGGCAACATCCGACTGCGCGACAACTTGCTCCGCCTGCTGAAGAAAAATCTCTACGAATTCACTCGCCGTGCGCAAATCACAACTGGCAAACTGCTCGAAATTATCAGCGAAACTCGCCTGCAGTAGCAATCCATCGGGAATTTCCCAGACCTCCAGATCTGCGCAGCACTGCGAGAACACCGTCGTCCAATCCTCAGGTGAAACCGGAGCCAGCGGCGGAAACAAGGCAGGTAGATGCGGCGCGAACCAGGAGGCCAGAGAAATTGGCTCCACGCGACTCAGCTCCGCCAGAGAGACATCCACATTCGCCACTGCCCGATCTGGATCTGCACAGTGGCTCCATCGTGATTCCATCTGCCACGGCGCTTCGATTCCTGCCGTATCGCACGGCTGATGCAAAACCCCATCCAGAGCCACCGGATCAGTCGCAGCCAGTGGCAGAACCATGGACAACGGGTTCAATCGAGCGCGATGACTGCGGAAACCGGGCCATCGACAGGTGCGGGTTTCGGTTTCGTCAACCACGTTTTCGCCCACGACTGGGCTGGCTGTGACAAGTGACACGAATGCCACCTCCGCGTCGCATCGATCTGCCTCGCCAGCCACATCTGCTGGCCCATCTGACAATTGGCCTGGCAGCGAAACCGCATCAACGGCCAATAAGTCACGACTTTCCAGTCGCTCCACCTCCACCAACCGCTGACGCGGCCGACGCGAATGCCAACGCTTGGCACAGTGTGATCTGCCACGGCGCGAGCCCCGACATCCATTGACGCTGCGTCTGGTCATACGTGAGCACCGGGCGGTAACCCGTTCGCAGTTCCCCCCCCGGCGACCAGGACCAGTCAGCTCGACCATTCTTTGTCCATTTGCTGGATGTGTGACCAGGTCCCTGTCCATTTTACTTTCCCCCCACAGGAGTTACTTTTAATCATGCGCAAACGGCACCAAACCGCGTCCCGTTCCCTCCCGTCATTCTGAGGACCCACCAGAACTCCATCTATTGGCGCACGCCGGCGCGGAGCGCCAACGACCTCACACAAGGAACCGGTCATGAGCTCACGACGCCCCACCGACGATTGCTTGGCGCTGCTGGAAGTCCTCCTCTGGAATCACTTCCTGCCAGCCTCGCTCAACGCAACGACTGATCCGCAGGAGAATTTTCTGCAAACCGCTGCAAACCGTAACAGACAGATTGCCTTTACCTATCTGGACTGGCTGGCAAGTCGTGGATATGTGGCCGGGCAGCGTGCTTCCGCTAGTGGCAACCGGGATCTTGAATGTCATACGAATGACCGGAGCGCTCAGCGCCAACTGAAACTCACCGAGTCAGGTGCCCGATTCGCGGTGGCAGCGATGCGACAACAGGGGCGTTGGGAACAAATGGCCAGTTTGTTGGCAATCAGTAACCCGACCACGCGGATGACCAACCGACAGCACAGCGACCCTCTGCGTAATACCGATTCCCAGGTAATGCCTCCACGCATTGAGCAACCATACTGGGATTCGCATCACCGTGAACTCTGGCTGGGTCGTGGTCTGGTCAAAAAGATCAGGACTTCCGCGGTCAACCAGGAACGCCTACTGTCCGCTTTTGAAGAAGAACACTGGCCAGAGTGCGTTTACGATCCGCTGCCACCAATCGGCGACGTCGACCCCAAACAACGCCTCCTGGACACCGTTCGGCGATTGAACGGACACCAACTTTCCCCCCGCATCCACTTCCTGATTACACATCACGGCGAACAAGTCACCTGGCAGCATCAAGATCCCAACTAGAAGTCGTCTGGCTTACTGCAACCCTGGCCGTGTCGTGCCGCGTTCAACAGGCTCCACGAAGTGTCTCGACCTGCGCCGTGTGGCATCCACAGCCAGTGGACGATACAAAGGGTGTGGTGGGACACTATTCTCAGAGGAAGAACACGATGCGATTATTTGGCAAGAAGAAGCGTCTCGTCGATTATGCGAGCTGCGCAGGGTGAGCAGGCAAGTTGCCTCAACAGGGGACTGCACAGGTTGTGCAGGGACTACCTAAGTTTGACGATCCGGATCTGGTAATCGGCGCGGAAGACTTTAGTGATGCGGGAGTTTACCGATTGCGGGACGACCTTTTTATCGTCCAGTCGCTCGATTTTTTTCCACCTTTGGTCGATGACCCCTTCTGTTTTGGCCAGATTGCTGCCGCCAATTCGTTGAGCGATATCTTCGCCATGGGAGCTCAACCCAAGACCGCACTCAACATTGTCGGGTTTCCCGACGACCGGCTCGATTTGAAGATTCTGGCTGAAATTCTCCGCGGTGGTGCAGAACGTGTCGCTGCTGCGGGAGCTGTGATCAGCGGCGGACACACTGTGCGTGATACGGAAATCAAATACGGACTGTCCGCCACAGGGATTGTCCATCCTGACCAACTACTTACCAACCAGAAAGCGAAACCCGGTGACCGACTGGTCCTGACCAAGGCATTGGGAACCGGATTTGTGACCACAGCCTTCAAGGCACAAAAATGTCCGGACGACATCATCTCAGCCGCCAGTCAAAGTATGGCGATGTTAAACGCTGCTGCCAGTGCGGCGGCCCAAGCAGTAAACGCACATGCGGCGACAGACATCACAGGTTTCGGCTTGGCTGGCCACGCCAGTGAAATGGCGCAGGCAAGTCATGTCACGGTGGCGTTGCATTTGCCAGATCTGCCTCTCCTGGCAGGCGCAAAATCACTCGCGGAACAAGGGTATAAAACACGGGCAACCGCTACCAACCGGGCGTTTGTCGAACCGATTACCCAGATCGACGGATCACCAGATCCACAGCTTCTCGAATTTGTGTTTGACGCGCAAACATCAGGCGGGTTGTTGATCAGCGTCTCGGCAGATCGCGCCGAGGAACTGGTCAACCGGGCACAGGAGGGAGGCGCCGTTGCGAGTTCTATTGTTGGAGAAGTCCTGCCTTACGAAGAACGCTGCTTGCGACTGACAGGTTAACGGTGCGTGGTGCACGGCGGATGTCACAAAGTAGTACGCCGGGACATGCCGAGCACTTCTTCCGGGAACACCTGGTTCGGCTCTCAGTTCGTTCGGAAGCGTGCCGTTGGTGGCATAAAGACTAGTACCTCAACGCTTGCAGATTTCCGCGCAGACGTTGCCACTGGGGACGCGGACCGTATCCGCCGAAATCAGATTCCCGAGAGTACTCAACCGCGCCGCAAGATCACCAGGTTGTCACGGTGGATCACCTCTTCATACGACCGATAGCCCAACCGCTGGAGAATCGCCTCCGAACGCAACCCTTGAATCATACGAATTTCGTCGATCGGATAGTTGCTTAATCCCCGTGCCAACTCGATACCTGGGCTGGTGCGCAGAGAAACCACGTCACCTTTGCCAAAGTCACCCTCCGCATTAACGATCCCAATCGCCAATAAACTTCGGCCTTCCTCAGTCAACGCCCGACACGCACCATCATCCAGGAAGATGCTCCCACGTGTTTGCGCCGAAAGTCCGATCCAACGTTTGCGGGAACTAATCGACTTGCCTTGCGCCAAAATGAGAGTACCGACTTGCTTGCCGGCTACGATATCCGCCAGCACACCCGGTCTGTGGCCACTGGCAATGATGACGTTTTCTCCGGCCGTCGACACCAGACGGGCGGCTTCCAGCTTACTAGACATGCCCCCCGTACCTGGCCCTCCATCATGGTCATCGACAAGTGCCATGATGGAGTCATTGACTTCATGGACCGTCGTAATTGCGTGCAGTTCAGCCCCTTGGGGGTCCGTATCGTATAAACCTTCGACATCCGACAAGATCACCAGCAGTGCATCCTGCAACAAATTGGTAACAAGTGCGGCCAAACGATCATTATCACCAAATGTTACCATCAGCTCATCGACAGCTACGGTGTCATTTTCGTTGATGATGGGAATCACGCCCCATTCCAATAGCGACAACAGTGTGTTGCGAACATTGAGATACCGGCCTCGATCGTTCAAGTCATCACCGGTCAACAACACCTGTGCGGCATGTCGGCCATGTTCACGCAATGTTCGATCGTAGGCCTCAATTAAACTAGCTTGCCCTACTGCAGCCGCCGCCTGTAGTTGCGCCAGGCCGGCTGGGCGTTGCTTGAAACCCAGCTGGCTCATGCCAGCTGCCACCGCTCCCGAACTCACCAACACGACCCGGCGGCCGGTCTCACAAATCGCGTTGAGCTCTTGTGCCAGCTGGGCAATGCGTTCGTGATTCAGTGTGCCGCAATCCCGAGACACAACACGCGTACCGACCTTGACCACCAAAGTGCCTGTTGCCGAGATCTCCTGTCGCAACAAGTCCGTCATCAGATTGCAATCCCTGGAACAAAAGCGTCCGGTGGCTTTACCGGCCCCGGACACCGAAACACAGACGCTACCAGGGACTTCGCCAGACACGCCACCCGCGGAGACCATGGCCGCACAAGCTGGGCTGACTCGACGCGGCCCAGAGCGCGGTTTGAGAGCTGTTGTGACAATCCTCCACGTGAATCAGCCTACCCATTCTGCAGTCATCGAACTTAGCTGCTAATCCGCGTCCACACAAGATTGGCAATCACGCAACCCGCACAGGACCTCCGTCACTCCACCGCCAGAAAACAATCGCAATACTCCGCACGTCAGTCAGGATCCGCGAGGATTTAGACCGTTCGACACCAACCCTCTGCCAGCCAGTGTGACGCAGACTCCATTTGCATCGCTTGAGAAATCAATCGGCATCGATAGAATGATCGTGCTAAAGCTCATTCCGGTGAACGACCTGATAGGGTCGCAACTGCCGGAAGGTCCGATTCCCAGCCGTGCACCACTTTCCGATTACGCTCTCTACCCGATTACATCAAGAGAGTGTGGCCGATTGGTAAACGCGAATCATGGTGTGAGAAAGGCCCCCGCCTGCCGTAATGAGTGAACTACGCGATGAATGCGGCGTAGCCGCGATCTACCATCTTCCCAGTGACCAGGTCAGTCCTTTGTGCGAAGGATTTGGTGCCGACCAGGCATCGCAACTAATCCCGCGCATGTTGCTGGACATACAAAATCGTGGACAGCTTTCCGCCGGTATTACGTCTTTCGACCCCACCCGCGACCAGCTGATCGACACGCACAAGGAAATTGGCACGGTCAGCGAGGTCTTTCGCCTCTCACACCGACGCGCTGCACAGGAACTGATGCAAGAATATGCTGGCAGGGCAGCGATTGGTCATGTGCGTTATGCCACCTGTGGTCTCGATGATCGCAGCTACGCCCAACCTTTTGAGCGACACCACCTTCAGCGACGCAAGTGGTTCAGCTTTGCTTTCAATGGTCAACTGGCAAATTTCCGCGAATTGCGCGAACGATTATTGAGTGACAATGACCATCACCTCGCTCGGGAAACGGACACCGAGATCATCATGCACGAGATCAGCCGCGAGGTCTCGGGCGATCGCGAGCCGCAGCTGATCGAGTTGATGCACAATATCAGCCAGAGGTTTGACGGCGCCTATAGCCTCGTACTGTTGAACTCACGTGGTGACATGCTCGTCGCTCGCGATCCGCTGGGAATCAAACCGCTCTGCTACGCAAAGGAAGGACCTCTGTTTGCCGCCGCCAGTGAAAGTGTGGCGCTCCTGAATCTGGGTTTTCAAGCGGAGAATATCCATTCGCTCGAGCCAGGCTGTGCGGTAACCATAAGCAATGGAGAATTCCGCTTGGAGCGATTTGCCAGTAGCGGTCGCAGAGCGCATTGTTTCTTTGAATGGATCTACTTTGCGAATGTCGCCAGCACGCTCGATCAGCAAAGTGTCTATCTGTCCAGAACCGCGCTGGGCGTAGAACTCGCCCAGATGGAAAAAAAGTCCGGCCAAGTCACCATTGACTCGGACACGATTGTGGTCCCGGTTCCCGATACCAGTAAAGCGGCTGCGGACTCCATGGCCTTTGAACTGGGTGTACCATCACGGGAAGGATTGATTCGCAACCGATATAGTGGCCGCACCTTTATCGAAGGCGGCAGTAGTCGTCGGAACAAAGCCAAAGCGAAGTACACACCGCTCCCAGAAGTACTCGCTGGAAAACGGATTTTCCTGGTCGAAGACTCAATCGTCCGCTCGACCACCATGAAAGCCCTACTGGGTCGAATTCGAGAAATCGGCCAGGTCAAAGAAATTCATGTGCGCGTCGCCTGCCCACCGATCATTGCTCCCTGTTTTTATGGAATCGACATGTCGACAGTCGACGAACTGTTCGCACCCGGTTTCCTCAAAGGAGGCAATTTGACTCAGGAAGTACAACAAGAAATGGCGGATGCCCTGGGCGCCGATTCGCTTCAGTATCTGCCCGTGCCGGCGATCGCCCGGGCAATTGGCTACGACCGCGAAGATCTTTGTCAGGCGTGCATCACCGGTGAATATCCGACCGAATTCGGCCAGCGCCTATTCAAGATTGCATTGGAACAATCCGGGCAATCTGACACAGGGCAGAGAACCTATGAACCACTGCCAGTGACCGGCTCGGCGCGCTGATCAGACACGTGTGGCAACTGTTCCAGGTGCAACAAATTCCGCGCGGTAAACCGGCAAATTCTGCAAGCGGGTCCGTCGTTCAAAATGGGTGCGGTAATCGAGATCATGTGTTACCGGATGCTCACACACTTGCTCCGGTCCCTGCAGCGATGTGACTGCCGCAATCCGCTCGAGTGTGCGCTCATAGTAATCCTGAACATCCGTCCAAAAATGAAGCCGACCGGCGGGTGCCAGCACCCGCTGTACGTTGCGCAGAAACCGGTCGTTCATAACCCGCCGCTTGTGGTGCCGTTTTTTCCACCAGGGATCAGGAAAATAGACATGCACCGCGTGCACTTGATCCGATTCCAGAAACTGGTCGAACAGCTGCTCGGCGTCGCCCTCTAACACCCGGGCATTGGTCCGCTGCCCCCGGGCCAGACGGGCAGCGGTATACCGGGCGTACCGGCGGGCTACCTCAATGCCGAGATAGTTGTGATCGGGAAACTCCGCAGATGCATTGTCCAAGAACAATCCTTTGCCACTGCCGACCTCGATTTCCAAAGGTGCCAGACGGTCGAATAGCGAAGTCATGTCGTGTGGCACAGAGAACTGTTCCAACGCATAAAGATATTCCCGCAAGTCGATGCGTGGATCGATTCGACGCAGAGTTCGGCGTCCCATAGCTGCATCTTTCTGTACAAATGTTGCATATCTGCTGTCTTTCTAGCGAGCAGGCCCAGGGCCGTCCAGTGAGTTGGAATGACTTCCCGTTCCACACTCACAAATCGAAATTTCACCCGATCGGGGATTGCATTTCAGGTACGGTTCATGGCTAATAGATGTTGGACCGATTTACATCCAGTCCGAGTACCGAAAACACATCCTTTGCTGCTGGCGTCTTTACTCTTGCCCGCCGAGGTATTCATGCCGCGACGTTGTGCTCAGTTGTCTGCTCTGATTTGCGTCATCTGTTGTCTTCACGTGTTGCCAGTGCTTGCTCAGCAAGAAGAAAACACGAACACGCCCCTGGTAAAACTAGGGATGCCCGCAGGCACGTTCCGCTACTGGGCGGATACATGGGGCATGGTCGGCGTCACGCTCAGTAACCGAGACAGTCAACCTCGCACACTGAAATCGTCTGTCTACTTTGAAGACAACGCCAATCTCCAATTCGCCAGGGAATTCTGGATACCCGCAATGGCTCGTCGGCGGGGATGGTGCCCAGTAAAACTCCCTGCCACATACGCCACCGGGCGCAGTGGAACCAGTAACACGACAACGATTCCTATCAAGGGAATGGTGTTTGATGTATCGGCTGGAGACGAAAAGCTGCTGCCCACTCCGGCAGGGAAACAACTCTATTCGGATCGTCTTGAGTTTGGCAGAGAAACACGGGTTACTGGCATTATCGAACACCAGATAACAGACGCCGCGACGGGACCTTCAAAAGACAGTTTGAAGAGCAAACTGAGCGATGATAGCGAGTTTGATTACGCCTACGAAGGCGCTGTGGCAATGCATAATTTCCTGGAAGGCCAATCCGCAAACCCCACACGCCGCGTACAACAAATCTCAGACGCTTTCTTGCCCGCATTCGAAGAAGGACTGGACGGTCTCGACCGACTGGTGATCTGCAATAATCGGTTGTCTGAAGATGTGGCAGCCGCAATGGCGGTTCGCCGCTGGGTACACCGAGGCGGACTATTGTGGGTGATGCTCGACCGGGTAGACGAACGTAGCGTTTCGCTGCTTCTGGGGGAGGCCTTTGATTTCGAGATTGTCGACAGAGTGAACGTTGCCAGAATCGCGATCCATAACACTTCCACGGAACAAACCTGGCAACACCCCAGATACTTTGAAAAACCTCTCCCGTTTGTTCGCATCTTAGCTTCCTCCGGTCGCGTCGATCAAACGTTGAATGGCTGGCCTGCTTCGCTCCTGGTCTCCGCAGGAAAAGGCAAAGTCTTGTTTACAACCGTAGCCAGCGAAGCTTGGATCGTCGCCGGCGCAGGTCCCCAGGCAGAAAACGCACGGTCCGAACTGAATCCCAACCACCACGCCGGACTACCACTACGGCAACTCGCCGAAGAGTTCATGGATGTACCGCGAAAATCGCTTGTGGACGCGGCAAATCTGAAGCCCTTCCTGGTCGATCAAATCGGTTATCGCATCGTTCAAAAAAGTCTGGTGGTACTCGTCCTGGGGCTGTTTTGTCTGAGTCTCCCGATAAGCGGATTCATGCTCTGGAGATCCGGAAAACTGGAACAGCTGGTTTGGCTCGGCCCCGTGTTTGCGTTGGCAGCAACCGTGGTACTTTTGCAGTTGGGGCGACAGCATAAACAGGGAGTTCAACCTACAGTGGCAATGGCCCAGATTGTCGAAGCGACAGCCGGTACCAGCGAATTGGCTGTAAGCGGCTTGCTGGCGATCTACAACCCCGATTCGTCGACGGCGCAATTGGGAAGTACCAACGGAGGCACCTTTATTCCCGACCTGGACGACCAGCAACAAACCCGTCGTATGGTGTGGACCGGCCTTAACACCTGGCACTGGGAGAATGTGACGCTGCCACAGGGTATTCGCACGGCAGAATTCCAGGCCTCGGTGTCAACGGCGCAGAGCGTAGAATTCCGAGCGTCATTTGGCCCCGACGGAGTGCTTGGCCAGCTTACGGGAAAAGCTGCCTCCGAGATCAAAGACTGGTTGCTGGCACTACCTGGCGGAAACCGGTTGACCATGCGGATCCAGGAAGACGGCACCTGGGTGTCCGGACCTGCAGATTTACTGCCTCCCAACACGTTTACCCGCGCAGAACTGGTCACCGACGCCATGAATCGCCGCAAGGCAATCTATCAACACTTGTTTGAACAGAATAGCGGGACTTTCCCTCGTCAACCGTACTGGATCGGCTGGACTAATCCCTACCTGACTGGCTTTACGTTTGGCCCGGAAGTCGAGCGAACGGGTGAAGCCTTGCTGCTGGTGCCCATCCTCTGGACCCCGACACCTCCTGGAACCAAGGTCACGGTACCCTCTGCGTTCTCAATCTGCCGGTCGGTAGCTGGACCCGGACGAACAGGTATCAGCTCGTTGTTTCGAGCAAGTGGACCCTGGCTCGAGTCCTCCTTGGAATCAAGCACCTGGCTCCGATTTCAATTACCCGACCAGGTACTGCCTCTCAGCCAGGTCAGCGGTACTCTAAAACTCGACATCAAGGCCCCTGGGTGGCAAATCAAGGTATCTCAAGTGGCTGGTGAAAAAGTAATTCCAATCGCCACCCAATCTGGAACGGGGCAATACAGTTTTGAGGTGGCCGCCGATGGATCCTGGGTACCCGATTCTTCCGGGGGCCTGACGATTGGCATCCAAATGTTGCCCGAGGTAGCCGCGCCGGACGGAAATCTCGATGAACAAACAATCTGGCAAGTCCAATCCATTGGATTGGACGTCCGCGGAACAACATCGCAGTAAATCAGGAAGATCTAATCGAACGGGTGACCATGTTTGACTAAGACCATGTTTGACTAAAACGTGTGTTCACCACAACGAATGAACACCCCACACAACAGGCATCCGGTAGCGGGAGATTCATGTGAGTAACGAAGACTCGGTAGTTGTTACGAATAATCTGACCAAGCGTTACGGTGAATTCACGGCCCTCGACAGCCTTTCCCTGAACGTCAATCGCGGCAACATCCTGGGGTTGATTGGTCCTAACGGCGCTGGCAAAACCACCGCCATCAAGATGTTGGTGGGGATGGCCCGCCCCACTGCCGGTAGTGCTTCGATCGCCGGGGTTGATTGTTACCGCGAGGCGCGACGCATTAAACGTCTGGTCGGCTACATGCCCGACCGATTCGGTTCCTACGACAACATGCGGGTCTATGAATACCTCGACTTTTTTGCCGCCGCCTTTGGGATTTCAGCGTTCAAGCGCAAGCGGCGCATCGAAGCTGTCATGGAAATCACCAAGTCCACCTACATGCGTGATCGTTATGTGGAAGCGTTGAGCCATGGAATGCAACAACGAATTGGGATCGCGCGGACTCTGGTACACGATCCGGAAGTACTGATCCTCGACGAACCTGCCAATGGGCTGGACCCAGAGGCGCGCGTGGAAATGCGTGATTTACTGCTGCAATTAGCAAAGATGCAAAAAACTCTGATCGTAACCAGCCATATATTGCCGGAGCTATCCCGCATCTGCGATCAGGTTGCGATCATCAGTAGTGGCAAGTTGCGTGCCTTTGGAACGTTGGCTGAAATCGCGCGCCAAATCAGTCGCAATCGATTTCTAGAGGCCCAATTGAGCTCAGTAGAATCACTGGATCTTGCCACAACATTGGTCCGGGAGCATCTCGAAGAAGGTGCTGAAGTCACGCCCTCCAAGACCGAATCGGTCGTGCGATTTCGGACTGCCAAGGATGAAACCGTGTTGGGCGATCTGCTGGCGGCTTTGGTCCAGAATGGAATCCCCGTCACACAATTTCGCGAACTGCAAACCGATCTGGAAGACGCTTTCCTGTCAGTTACGCGAGCAGACGCCGCAGAATCAAACGCCGCAAAGGCAAACGACGCAGAGTCAAGCGACGAGAATTCAGAAACCGCTTGATTCCACGAACCCGCGTATCGAACACCAGCCCATCAACGCGGCCACGCTAGTCGTTCCTAGAACGGTGAAAATGAACGTGCCGCCACACACCCTGTTGACGCTCCCAGATGCGGGTTTCGTCATACCGCTTGGTCTCTGGAGTACCGTCCACTAAGGTCTGCTGTACGAGTCGCACGTAACTGACGACTGCAACGTCAGGTCCCAGGATGCGCACATGCGGTGCTACCATGGTGTTCACGTGTTTCCCTAAATGTCCCCCCAGGTCAAAATAAAAACGATGGAACTCCATCCCTTCAACCAATTGACCACGCGCTTCAGGTTCAAACGCAGTCAAACCGGGATCACAGATCGCTTCGTAGGCCTGCCAATCACCGGAACAAATCGCCTCCAGCAATTCACCTGTACGTTGAATCAGTTCGCGCTGTAGACTGTCGCTCATCTTGCGCCCGCCCCTTCCATTCCAGGAACCTGCGCAGCACCCAGGCTGCGTCACACGCACTATAGCGATCGTAGCGACTATCGGCTTCCCGAATCACACTGCAAAAGCGACTTTTCTTGTTCGATTTGGAAACCTCTAGTAGACTGAAATTTGGTCTCTTGAGGACTTCTGCCGCACCCTCTGCTGGCCAGAGGGTGTCGGCCAAATCGGTAGACCATTCTTTCGCTCACCCCACCCGACAATCGGTGTTATGGCCTCTTCTGACCATCCTGCAAGGCATTGTTCCAGCCAATACCATTACAGCAGCACTCACCAATGCCTGTTGCTTGTTCTCGGCATGGTTTTGACAATCTGTTGCGCGTGCCAACACGAAAATCAGATTCCTCTTTATCCAGTCCAGGGGCGGGTCTACGTCGACTCGCAACCGGCCGAGGGGGCACTCGTGGTACTTCACGCACTTCACGACAACCCCACAAACGCTCCACAACCGCGAGGATTTGTCGACAAGAATGCACATTATCAACTCAGTACTCACTCGCGACACGACGGCGCACCCGTGGGCAAATACGCAGTCACGGTTTTGTGGCGCAAGCAAAGCGACGAAGACGATCCGGGAGAACTCCTGGTACCCCGTCATTATCTGGACCCCAAACAATCTGGATTGCACGCCACGATTGTTGCTGGTAACAACACGTTGAAAGCCTTTCATCTCACCAGCGAATAGGCGCCCATGGACAAGCGATCTGCCTGCCGACGTACCGCTTTCACTCTCGTTGAGTTACTTGTGGTTATCGCGATCATCGGAATGCTCACTGCGCTGCTATTGCCTGCCGTGCAAATGGCACGGGAGAGTGGTCGGCGGGCAACCTGTGCGAACAATTTGCGGAATCTGGCATTGGGACTTCACCAGTTCCACAACACTTTTAGAGCACTGCCTCCGGCGCGAGTACTGGGACCATTTCCACGACTAAAAATCCGCCGCCAGGTGGAACACAGTTGGGCTATTTTCAACCTTCCCTATCTCGAGCAAAACAACCTGTACAAAGAATATTCACTGCACCACGACTTCCGAGATCCGGTCAATGCCGCCGTCGTGCAGACCAGTCTGTCAATCTTTCTGTGTGCCTCAGCCCCCGTGCGCCACCACGACCAGTTTTCCAGCGGAGGCTATCAGAATTGGCAAACTGCACCGGGGGACTACGTGCCGATCATGCGGGTCGACCGCAGCCTGTCTCAGAGTGGATTCTGCGACAAGATCTCGAATTTCCGTGGCGCCATGAGTAGTAATCAAATGACACGCTTCAGCGACATTAAAGATGGACTGTCCTATTCCTTGCTGCTTACAGAAGCAGCTGGCCGGCCGCACTTGTGGGTAGATGGTCGTTTCCTTCCACAAGTACGGATTCGCGGAGCCGGATGGGGTGACGCACGCAACGCTTTCAGTATTCACGGAGTGACCGAGGACGGTTCCTTTTCACCGGGGAGGTGTGGCGTGAATTGTACCAATGATCGAGAGATCTTTGCCTTCCATCCAG
This sequence comes from Planctomycetaceae bacterium, assembly GCA_002724245.1. Taxonomy (GTDB): domain Bacteria; phylum Planctomycetota; class Planctomycetia; order Pirellulales; family Pirellulaceae; genus UBA9264. The sequence continues at coordinate 18,073 of PBOG01000094.1, read as the reverse complement.
GCGGCGCCAATGTTGCCATGGCGGATGGTTCGCTCCGTTTTCTTCCCAAGCACCTGGGAATTCGTGAAACCTGTAGAATGGTCACCATCCGAGGCAATGAGCCCATTTCCGACGCCGGTCTTTGATGCAAACAAAACAGAAACAACTTTTCGTCCTGTGTGTTCTGGCAATCGGCCTGGTCGCGTTGTGGCTGGAGCCTGGTGGGCGTTTACGCGGCCGCCTGCAGGGTGAAGCGTTCTTTCAAGGTTACCCTGTCCACTACTGGCAACGACAACTGCAAAGCAGTGATCCCGTCGTGATAGAAACCACACGTGCGGAGTTGGCCGCTGGTCGTCGATCTGCAACCGAAGTATTACGCACTCTCCTCGTAGCACGCTCAACAGCCAATTGGGATACTTCAACCAGTCGTTGTGCTGCGGCCGAAATTCTGACAGCCATCGGTGAAGAGGCTGCCGAGGCAGGCGAAGATGTCATCAGTGCACTGTCAGACTCGGATGTCTACTTGAGACGTATTGCCGCCGGAGCAGTACCTGCGGTTGGGGTCCCCGCGTCCCAGGGAATCCCTGCTCTGCTGGATCTGCTGCAACGTGAACGCTCGGTGGAAGTCTTACGGGCCTTGAGCGAGTACGGTGGTGAGGCACAGCCCGCGCTGACAGAACTCAGCAAGGTGCTGCGTGATCGATCACTGCCCACAGAAATCCGCTGGAACGCTGCCCGAACCATTGGCAAAGTACGAGAAAACGCCGTCAGTACGGTCCCTCTGCTGGTCGAACACTTGCAGGATGACGAGGCAACCGTGCGCGAACATTCGGCGGAAGCGCTGGGAGACATCGGTCCGGCAGCCGCAGCATCGGTCCCTGCGCTGGTGGCAGTTTTAACGGATACCGCCACACGAGTACGACGCGACGCAGTCCGCTCGCTGGGGCAAATCGGGCCTGCTGCAAAACCGGCCGTGCCCGCTGTACTCAAATTACTTGAAGACCCCGAATCGATCGTGCAGCAGGCCGCTCGAACCGCGCTGCAGACACTTGCCCCAGATCAATTGCCCAAACCCGCAAACGAAGATTCTACTGCTCCCTGACCATCCTCAGGTCGGCGGAGCGAAGGATCGCGACTTCGCACCAATTCCATGTCATTGTCGGAACCAGCGCAGCGCCACGACAGTGTCCAGAAAACACCCCACTGGGGTGTGATTGCCGATGACTTGACCGGCGCGTGCGATTGCGGTGGCGCCTTCACGCGTTATGGATTCACAACCGGTGTTTATTGCAATGGGAAATTGTCGGGACAGAGATCCGATGACGTGATCGTCATCCCCACCTACAGCCGTGGGATCTCACCGCACACTGCGTCGGAACGCGTATATCAAACATCGCAACAACTGGTAACCCAGCATGTGCATGGGTATTACAAGAAAATCGATTCGACACTCAAAGGGAACCTGAGAATCGAAATCGAGGCCGCTCTCTCCGGCTTGCAGCGGAGATTGGCCGTTGTCGCTCCCGCTTTTCCAAGAATGGGACGCCGCATTATCAATGGCGAATTGCGATTAGGTGAACAGCGCGAACCCTCCCAGAACCACTTGCCCAGTCTGCTGACCAGTGGCGTTTCAGCCACGATCGAAACGATCGATAGTTCGCTCGTCGCCTGCGGTGGACCGGTCTTGGTCAATAGGCTTCAGGAGTGCATGCGGCGGGAGGTGAAGTTTGCCGTAGTCGATGCGGTTGACGACCAGCACCTGGCCACGATTGGCAAAGCCTGCCACCAATTGTCCCAATCGGTCCTCGCTGTCGGCTCTGCGGGACTCGCCTACCATTTGGCCCGTGAGTCCGCCCCCACAGACCCACAAAGAATCGGACCAACGCGCACACCCGGTCACCACGAAAACGTATTGCTGTTTATTGGATCGACAAACCCGGCGACCCATCATCAACTGCAAAACGTGCTTGACGCTGGTGCTACAGTCACACCAGTGGCAGAGACATGGACACTTCAGGAACTAGAATACGCGCTGCACAAAGGCCGGCACGTAATTGTCCCGGTCCACTGGAATGGCCGTCAGGAGCTGGAGTACCTTGGCAGCTTGCTGGCGACCGCGGCAACATGGAAACCCGCTGGAGTCGTGTTTTCTGGTGGCGATACAGCACAACTGATTTGTGAGCTGGCGACCGTCGAAAAAATAGAGTTGCAACGAGAGGTCACACCGGGGATGCCCCGAGGAATCCTCTGGGGCGGAATTCTGGCTGGCACACCCGTCATCACCAAGGCAGGAGGATTTGGTAACGGCCGGGCACTTCAAATCGCCATCCACGACCTCTGCCAGAACTTCTAAAGCAGAGCCAAAGCCACCTCCCAGGACCGCCCAGCAAAGGTTTGACACCCACTGAATTCCATCGCTGCCCAAAGGCAATCCGGGTGCCGGGTTCCGTTGCCGAGAGAAGCAGACAATATTAGTGTAATGCAGCGTGCTCGCTGGAAGCCTGATCGCGTCACTGGTGCCACACTATACCGTCTATGTTCTGCCAGCTTCGCGGCCACACACCCGGAAAAGTCCCCACACAGCGCGCATCCATAGTAAACGAGTGATATTCTACCGTACCCGCCTGCTTTGGAATCGGGCTGGTTATTAAAGGCACGCGCGTTCTCTCTCTATTGAAATCTGACAGAAAATGGTTGATTCGAGATTGCCTACGATTGCCCTGTCGATGGGTGACCCCGCCGGTATTGGCCCTGAAGTCACATTCAAGGCACTTACTGACCCCAGTATTCGCTCGTTGGCCCGTTGTATCGTCGTGGGGGAAGGCTGGCTGGCAAAATCGCTGGGAGCAGAGCTGGCATTCCAACCCGATGCCATCGTGACCGATTTGGACACGGCGCCACCCGAGGCGAGTGCCGTCGTTCTGGATACTCAATTCCTGGACGCGACGGAATGGAAAATCGCAGAAGTCAGTGCCAAAAGTGGCCAGGCGGCAGTCGAATATGTTCGCCGTGCAACCGAACTCTGTCAGCAAGGCGCAGCGATTGCGATCGTCACCGCTCCTATCAATAAAGAAGCGGTTGCCCTCAGCACGCCTTCTTTTGTGGGCCACACCGAGTACATCGCCGAGCAGTGTGGTGCCGATCAGTCGCGGATGCTGCTTGTCAATGACCGCTTGCGCGTGGTACACGTCTCCACGCATTGCAGCCTGTCTCAAGCTACGCAGCTAACCACCAGCCGAATTCTTGACACCATTGTCCTCGGTTCCGAAGCGGTCCGCGCACTAGGTTTCCCCACCCCTCGCATCGCAGTCTGCGGACTCAATCCACATGCCGGTGAAAACGGCATGTTTGGGATCGAAGAGAGCGAGTTCATCCAACCAGCTATCGAGGCCGCTCGGCAACAGGGGATCGCATGTGACGGCCCTCTCCCGGCCGATACGCTGTTCGTCCAGGCAGTGCGCGGCAAATACGATCTGGTCGTCGCGATGTATCACGATCAGGGCCATATTCCAATGAAAGTACTGGACTTCGAACACACGGTGAACGTGACCTTGGGTTTACCCATCATACGGACATCAGTCGATCACGGCACGGCCTTTGATATCGCAGGAAAGAACATGGCAGATCCGGAAGATATGAAGACTGCGATTCGGCTGGCGGTCTCCATGGCAGATCAGTAACCCGTAAACGACTCCCTCCGCAGCACCATGACAACAACCGGTCTCCATGGGCCAGGGTACAAGTAGCAGCTCATTCATCCACAAGTTCAACACGTATCGGTGCACCATCCGGAACGTCACTGAGTTGGGAACAATCGCCGAGTACCTTGCCCACCGGGTTCACCGGGCTGGCCGCGCGAGGTTCCTCACCATGCGACGCGGGGGTCGACCCAAAAAATATGCAAAATGCTTGTCCGGGCGGCCAGTAAGCGAGTTCGCCCACTTCCATTTCCTCGCGTGCTTCGGGACCGGCGCCCTGGTGCACTGCAACAGGACAATAGATTTCCTGGCCCCAGCGGTTTACAGAACCGGTCAAGGGCAAGGCGGTGAACAACGCCAAAGCGGTCTCCGTCTCGGTCAATTCAGCCAGCAGGCGGACTCCCCCGGCCGTGATTTGGATTCGCTGTCTCATCGCAAGTCACCTCGGTTCACCTGGCCAGAGCTGGTACATCGGCCCCAGCCCGGTGAGCGTCCATACGGCCCTGTCGCGAGAGAAACCGCACCGTCCCGGAGTTCATTCCAGGATCCAATGAAGTACGCCAGAAGCAAGTGTTGGTCGATTTTCTCGGGCGCCAAAGTGGGGTATGCTGGTCGAACTCAAAGACCCATCGTAAATGGGAAGTTGTCACCGTGGAAACACAGATCTGGCTCAAACTTCTTTGCGAGGAATGAAACATGCTGGCTGTACGATTTCTTGTCGGCGTTGCGATCGCACTCGGGTCTTACACTTCTTTGAGGGCGGCAGATTTGCCACTCCTTGAAGTTGAAGCACAACCGATGAAAGCCCAGGCCAGGCGTGTGGCTGCGGCGCTGCAGTTTCTTGGCCAGCCACTGACGCAACAACAACAGCAGGCACTTGACGCAGCAGTGGCCGAAAGCGATGACAATCAGGCCACCAATGCGATCCAGAAGTTGTTTGACTCGATGGCGCTGGCAATGGTGCACATTAACCCTGAACAACGTGTCAAAGTGGAACGAGGTCCGGCGGCGGCGCAACTCCACCAGAGTGGCTGGACGCTGTTTCTGGTCAAGGTACACAACGAACCGGGAATCAATCCCCAGTTAAATGCGACTAGCCCGAACGCGGTACCCGTTGTACGTCGCTCGACAGGCTCCAAGAGCCCAAAACAGGATGTCAAACCACAGGACATCGCTGACCGCTGGCTGGATCTGATGACTTTCGATCAGAAGCCTTTGACGAAAACACTCACCGGACTAACCGTCGAATATCGCATCCTGCAACTCTATAGCCGTGATGCCGGGAAACGCGAAGCCAAACTCTCTTTCAACGTTGGCCAAGGCTCTCAGGATCTTGGATTTCGTAACGAGTTAAACATACTCTTCCATTGCAAACCTGCGGTACGCGTAACGCTGGAAGTCATTGATGACGATGGGCAACCGACCACAGGTCAGTTCATCTTTCGAGATTCCAACGGTCGTGTTTACCCGGCGCGCACGCGTCGACTGGCCCCTGACTTTTTCTTTCACGACCAGATTTACCGCGACAGCGGGGAAACCGTATTGCTGCCACCCGGCACCTTCCAGGTGACCTATTCAAGGGGACCAGAATACCGAATCCTGCAGCGGCAAATCACCGTCCCCAATGCACCCACCAACCAGCAGACATTTCGCCTGAAACGCTGGATCAAGCTGGCAGACAAAGGCTGGTTCTCGGGAGACCATCATGTACACGCAGCCGGTTGCTCGCACTACGAAGCGCCAACTCAAGGAGTTGATCCGGCCGCGATGATGCGCCACATTCGCGGCGAAGATCTCAACGTGGGCTGCGTGCTGACTTGGGGACCCTGCTGGTATTTCCAGAAAGATTTTTTTGAAGGCAAGGTACATGCGTTATCGACACCCAACAACCTGATGCGTTACGACGTTGAAGTTTCCGGATTTCCCAGTGATCACTGTGGACACCTCTGCTTGTTGCGTTTGTCAGAAGACGATTATCCGGGAACGAAACGCGTCGAGGACTGGCCGAGCTGGGACCTGCCCATCCTCAAATGGGGTAAGAAGCAAGGGGGCGTTGTTGGGTTCTCCCACAGTGGCTGGGGCCTCCAGTTGCCAGATTACCTTCCCGATGGCACGCGTGCATTTCCCAGTCGTCGTTATGGCGGCAGCGACTCCAGTTGGAAGGGCAAAGCACCTGCCACGCTGCCCGACTATGCGATGCCTCGCTTCGATGGGATTGGCGCCAACGAGTATGTTGTCGATGTTGTCCACGGAGTGTGCGATTTCATTTCAGCTGTCGATACACCTATCACCTGGGAACTGAATGTCTGGTACCACACTCTCAACTGTGGCTACACATGCCGCATCAGTGGTGAAACAGATTTCCCCTGTATCTACGGAGAGCGGGTAGGACTGGGACGTGCCTACGTGAAACTCGGGGAAGAGCAGGAACTCAGCTACGATAATTGGGTCTTCGCGTTGCGCGATGGACGTAGTTACTGCAGTGATGGCTTGTCCCACCTCTACGACTTTCAGGTCAATGGACTCGGTGTTGGCGAACGCGGGGATGCAGGGCGCCCCAGCTTCCTGGCCGTCAAAAACAATCAAAAATTGACGATCGGTGTCAACGCCGCAGCGTTACTCGCTGAAACTCCCCGAGATGACATCCGCAACCGACGGCTAGACGTCCAACCGTACTGGCACGTTGAGCGAGCTCGGGTCGCTGATACACGAAAAGTCCCCGTGGAGTTGATCGTCAATGGCCAGTCGGTAGCACGACAAGATCTCACCGCCGACGGTAGCATTCAGAATCTCTCTTTCGATTACAAACTGGACCGCTCAAGTTGGGTCGCGCTGCGAATTTTCCCTAGCGCACATACCAACCCGATTTTCGTCGAAGTCGACGGCAAGCCAATTCGGGCCAGCAAACGGAGTGCAAAATGGTGTCTGGAAGCTACCGAGACCTGCTGGAACTCGAAGAAGAAAGGCATTCGTGACACAGAGCAGGCTGCGGCTGTGAAAGCTTATGACAAGGCCCGGGAAGCTTACTCACGCATTCTGCAGGAATCATTTGACGACGAATAATAGTCACCTGGCTGCGGTCCATCCAATCGTCTGGCCGGAATCGCGGCAGCGCTGCTGACTGGATTCGGTTGCGTTCTGCGCCTTTCAAGTTGTTGGCGTGGACGCTCCGAATCGCAATCGCTGCAGGTCTACATTACCACCCGAGAGCACCACGCCTACACGTTTGTGCTCTCGGGTGAATTCGCCTTCCAGTAATTCCGGTGACTCGAGCAAGCCTGCCAGGGGAACGGCGGCCGACGGTTCGACAACCAATTTGGCACGTTCCAGAATCAACTGCATCGCGCGCAAGATCGTGGCCTCTTCAACGCGCCAAATAACGTCAACCAGTTTTCGAATAATCTTGAAATTAATGGAACCCAGACTGGTTAACAGCCCATCAGCGATTGTCTGGGGCGCAACTGACGGAACCCAGGTTCCTGATTTCCAGCTGCGGTACGCATCGTCAGCACCGCGCGGTTCGACCGCGATGACTTGAATCTCAGGCTTGAGCGCTTTGGCGGCAACTAATGTCCCGGCCAACAAACCACCGCCGCCGACGGGCACGACAATCGCATCTAAATCGGGAACTTGTTCCAGCATTTCCAGTGTCGCAGTTCCCTGACCGGCAACGATCAACTCGGCGTCGTAAGGATGGATCAAAGCACCGCCGGTGGTTTCCAGAATCTCCCCGGCAGCAGCCTCCCGGGCAGCCAGGTTTGGTTCACAGAACGTAACCGCCGCCCCATACCCCTGTACCGCAGCGATCTTTACCTCCGAGGAATTCGACGGCATCACAATCTGAGCCGCACTGCCCCGTCGATCCGCAGCTCGGGCGAGCGCTGCGGCATGGTTGCCTGATGAATGGGTCACAAACCCGCGCTGCGCCACGGCGTCCGATGCGGCAAACACCGCATTACATGCACCGCGCGACTTGAATGCTCCCGCTTTCTGCAGATTTTCGCATTTAAGGAACAGACGTGTCCCGGCCTGCAAATCCAATTGGCGACAGGTGATCACCGGAGTGCGATGAATGTGTGGTCGAATACGCGCTTGGGCCTCTTCGACATCCTTCAAATCGACCGGAAGTGTCATACACTCACCACACTATGGAATCTTCACTACCTGTCAGATCCTGCGATCAACCACGTTCCCAACGGTTGACATTCATACCTGGTGCCACGCTCGGCATGTTCGCCGGCTTGTTCGCACCAAAAAAATCACCTTGGCGATGATTGGGACTCTGAAATAACTCACGGACTTCCGTCGGCAATTGCTGCAGCTCTGTCGATGACCACTCGTCAACAGGTTGCACCGGGCCTGCCCACGCAGGACGGTAAGAAATCGCCAGCATGCCGCGTGACCGCGTTCCCGTGTTCGGATAATTCCCGTGAAAGACCTTATGATTTAGCAGCACCGCTGAACCGGCTTTCAAGGTGACCATCACTTCGTCCGGGTGCGCTGAAAAGCGCTGATAGGGATTGGCATCAGCATGCATACATAAATGGGAGCGTGGTACGACGCGGAAGGGCGACACGTCTGGCGTCAAATCATCCAGGTAATACAAAACACGCACCGTCCAGGGACAACTTCCTTCGTAGCCAAAAATCTCTGATCCGTACGGCTGTCCGTCCGTGTGCAGACTGATTCCGGGATGCCCCGGTTCGCTGCGGGCGTAACCATACGTCATGAAAATCAAGTCCTGTCCGAAAAGCTCGCGGAGAAATGCCAGTGTCGGCGGGTGGGCGATTAATCGAGTTATAGCACCGCCGTGGAACTGGATCGAGGAACAACCACGCTGGTGTTCGCTGTAATCGACAGGAGTTGTTTCCAGCTCGGCAACTTCAGCCTGCAGACGCACTACTTCGGGAGCAGACAATAGATTGGGCAGCACGAGATACCCCTCAAGCTCAATCTGCCGGATGCGCTCTCCCAGTGACAGCAGAGACCAATCGCGATCATCGACCTGTTGCGCTTCATGCATATCGATCTCCCAACTCCCAGTCGCCGCACGCCATAACGTTTTAATGTGACATTTCAAATCACTTGAAAGAATACTTTCCGTTACTGATCCGCTGGCTGGGTTGCCCTGAATTTCTCTGCCAGCTGTGCTAACTGTGCGTCCAGTTCCTGACGTTCGACAAGCAGTTCCCGCACCGCTGCCCGCTTGGAAAACCAGCGCAACAAACTAATCGTGTTACCTGTCCAGTACGGCCAGGCACGCCAATAATGCAGGCTCGCAATGCCCAACACCGGCATGGCGACGGTCAGAGGTAGCGCCCCCGCGGGCCAGAGGTACCGCAATCCGGAAAAACCGAGTAGATACCAGCCCAGATAACCAGGTATCCCAACTAACAAGCGGTACATACTGACTGTAGTCTTCCCGATTCGTGTAAATCGGGCAGCGATCGAACGAACCAGGAAAAACGGCAGCAGATGAAACAGGGTCACCGCCAGCACAGGCACCAGCGCCACCACACCTGCCAAGGCCAGCAGGAAAGTCACCAGGGCCGCAGTCACGCTGTGACCTTGCGGTGCGATCGTCGCCATGCGCAGCCCTAGACCAGCTGCCCGCTCTCGAAAGTTCTTGATCCTGGCAGACAGTTGTTCCACGAGCGAACGATCGGCAGCCGCAAAATAATTGATTGCCTCGGCAATCCGTTTGCGTCGATACAGGAATGGTACTTTACTGGCAGGGTCAATGCGGACAGGAGGCGCCAGCGCTTCCAGGTCTTCCAGCCAATCGGACCATTCCGGCTCCGCCAGGTGAATCGTAACCTGCTGCATCCGTGTTTGCAGTTCCTCAGTCAACTGCCGAGCCAACCGGCGCGGGTCTTCCTCGCCCGCGGCCTGCCGCTCCGCCAGCCAGGAAGCAACCGACAGCGGCGTCCCCACCTGGATCCACACACTGCTGCGAAAACGTTCCTTCCAGCGGTAGTTGAGCCCCAGCGGCACCAACTGCAATTGCTCGGCTCCCTGCCGCACGGCTGCTAACGCCATCCGGGCTGCTCCGCCGCGGACCATTTCCACACGTAAATAATCGTGGCTCTTCCCCTCCGGAAAGATGCCGACGGCATCGCCTTGAACAAGCGCATTCACGCCCTTATCGAGGCTCTGCTGATTGTTCTTTACCTGCCGCCGATCATCCTGGCCACGAAAGGCCGGAATCATCCCCAGTGCCTCCATCAAAGGGCCCAATACGGGCGTCTTGAACAACGGGGCCTTGGCGAAGAAACGTACCGGGCGACGCGCTGTCATGCCAACCAACACCGGATCCAACAAGGAATTGGCGTGATTGGCACAAACCAACACAGATCCCTTATCCGGAATGTGATCGCGCCCGGTGAATTCGATGCGCGGATAATAGAAACGCACTGCCAACCGCCCCAAGCGGCGTACGAATTGGCCTCCCAGCCCCGGCTGATGCGTTTGCATGGCATCGCTCTATTTGTATCAACTCACCATGAGGTGGTTTGATTCAGGTCATCTGCCTTCTGTCTGCCAGTGGAGTATACTCAATGCCTATCGGTGCTGCGACCAGCGGCGTACCGCTTCCTCTCGTCCCCAGATCGACTGATGAAGAACACCGATTCAACCCACACACCAAACGGATCAAACCGAAACCGGCACGTCGGTAGTGCGCTGCTTGCCGCAGCGAACGTGCTGGTGTTGGGAAGTAATGCAACCGGTGCCGAAGCAAGTCCAAACACAACTGGAACGCCCCTGGCGACGGGTGGACTGACCGGACTCGACTGGGTGCTGATCGGCCTGTACGCGCTGACAACGATCCTCCTGGGGTGGTATTTCGGTCGCCGCCGACAGTCGCGCCAAGAGTACTTTGTCGGTAGTGGCCAAATGAATCCGCTGCTGATCGGTGTGTCTCTGTTTGCCACACTGTTAAGCACAATCTCTTACTTGTCCATTCCAGGAGAAGCAGCTGGCAAAGGCCCAATCAATATGACGGCGATGCTTGCCCTGCCGCTGGTTTATCTGACCGTCGGTTACCTCCTGCTGCCAGTCTACATGCGACAAAAAGTAACCAGTGCCTACGAATTACTCGAAGACCGTTTGGGGTTGGGCATCCGCTTGCTAGGCGCATCAATGTTTCTGTTGCTGCGACTGGTATGGATGTCACTATTGATTTACGTAGCGGCCAAAGCGGTCACCGTCATGCTGGGAATTGACTACTGGATCCTGCATTACGGTGCAGCGGATCAATGGATCACTGGGGTCTCCCAGAAAATCGACTGGATCATCCAATTTCACGAGGGGGAAATCTGGATTTCCTGTGTCCCCGTGATTGTGCTGTTCACGGGATTCGTGGCCTTGATTTACACCACCCTGGGCGGGCTCCGCGCTGTCGTCATTACCGATTTCATGCAAACGGCACTGTTGTTCGGAGGAGCCCTGCTGGTCATCGTTCATGTCACTCTGGATCGTTGCGGATTGCAGTGGTTTCCGACCACTTGGGAAGCGAACTGGGACACGCAGCCCCTCTTCAGCTGGGACCCGCGTGTGCGCATCACTATGGTGGGTACGATCGTCAATGCCTTTGTCTGGTATGTCGCCACGGCAGGTGGTGATCAGACCTCGGTACAACGTTTCATGGCGACCAGGGATGCCCGCTCCGCACGGCTCGCATTGGGCAGCCAGATGTGCGTTAACGTGCTGGTGGGTGTCACCCTTTACATCGTAGGCTTTGCACTCCTTGGTTTCTTTCGCGATCACCCGGAACACCTGGCCGGATTGGATCTGAAACACGATGCGGATGACCTTTTTTCTCGATTCATTGCGAATCATCTTGGGCCAGGAGTCTCAGGACTCGTTGTGGCCGCGATGTTTGCTGCCGCGATGTCGAGCATCGACTCGGGGGTGAATTCCATTACGGCCGTGGTCAGCAGCGATTTTCTCGGCCGGTTCGGCTGGCAACCCAGGAGTGAACGCGGCCAGACCAGACTCTCACAAGGCCTGGCCTTCGGCATCGGTGTCACCGTCGTCGTCGGCAGTGCCTTTATGAAGTTCATTGAAGGGAATATTACCGAGGTTACCAACAAGACGGTCAACTTGTTGACGACCCCCATTTTTGCGTTGTTCTGTTTTGCACTGTTCATTCGATTCTCACGCCCACTAGGTGTTCTGGTCGGCTGGATTTGTGGCACCAGTGTCGCAGCCTTCATTGCATTTTCATCCAGCAGTATCATTTTTCTGGCAGGGTGGTTTCCATCCGTGCCGGGCTTCTTCGGTGTCGAACTCATCACGATCTACGATCCAGAAATTGGCGAGGTGCTCGCCACTGCAATCGCCGAAATCGATCCGGAAACAGGAATCTCGCATCTGGTACAACGCGCTCCTATCAGCTTCCAATGGGTAGGACTTGCCAGCCTGGCAGTAAATCTCGTCACCGGATCCATTGCCAGCCTGCTGATAAATCGACTGTGGCCACCCAAGAACAGCGAGACCAACATCCCCGGTTCCTGAATACCGCGGGGACTATTTGCAGCCTGCCAATACAAAAACAGAATCAACCAGAGCTCAACTGGCTGAACCGATCATCTTTGCTTGCACACCTTCACACTGGGAATGCTGCTGTGCCAACGTTACCCAACAATCCCACGGCCTTGATTCGTCACGAAGATGAATGCCCTAGTGAACGCAGTACATGTGGCTGGCGGCATCTATTGATCAGCCGCCAGGATCACGAGGTCGCGGCCTGGGTGCACGCCGTCGATATCGACGGTGCACAGGAACATTATCATCGGCAGGCTACAGAACTTTACTACGTCCTGGACGGCGAGGGGACAGTGACGCTGGATGGAGAAACGCACGTAGTGCGCACCGGCAGCCTGGTCCACATCCCTCCCGGTGTCGTGCACGGTGCTCAAGGCCGCATGCGAGTACTGGTCGTCGGCATTCCCGACATCAGCGACGGCGACCTCTTCTTTCCAGCAGGGGATGATACCACNGCTACCGGGCCGGGCCACAGCAGCCCCTGAAGCAGGACCTTTTCCGGCGTAGCCCGGGACAAATTCTCTCGGCAANTGCCGNCCCACGGCAATCGCCTCAGAATCGCCTGNATTCGCTACAAAGCGGNGGCCAGCGTGTTATAATCCCGTGATTCAATCCGGGAATTGAATGCACTATGATACATCCCAGGACGATACANNNCAGGACCCAGGATTCAACGCGAATCAAGTGCCCTATCGCACCCAAAGGAGATTTCCATGACGTGGAATCGTACGTTTTTGACACTAACCACCGCCTTCCTGCTGGCTTGTTGCCCGGTGGCAATGACCTTCGCTCAGGACGAAGAGGCCGCACCTGCGGAAGACGCAGCAGAAGAAGACGCAGGAACCGCCCTGGCCAAGTACGACCGTTGGGTCACCTCATTGGGCTTCTCACCGGCGAATAACATGCTGGTCACAGCTGGTGGCCAGAGCCTCCAATACCGACCCGGTGACGTCAAAATTTGGGATGCCACCAGTGGCAACCTGGTAGCCTCATTTGAAGGTCACTCCAGCAATGTCTGGTCGGTAGCAATCTCCGCCGACGGAAAAACTCTGGTCACCAGCGGCTACGATGGCAAGGTCATCGTTTTTGATGTCGAAAGCAAGAAAGCGAAAGCCACCCTCGCAAAACACAAGGGATGGTGCCGTAGCGTTGCCATCACTCCCGATGGCAAGCACTTTGCCTCGGCTGGTGAAGATGGCACAGTCCTGATCTGGGATCTGACAGCGGCTCCCCAGGCCACCGAACAACCACCCACTCCTGGCGATGCAGAAGAAGCTCCCGCACTGAATATTGTCAAGACGATCAAAGCGCATGAACAAGCAGTTTACCAGGTCGCCTTTTCTCGCGACGGCAAGACACTGGCCACAGCCAGCACCGACAAGACGGTCAAACTTTGGTCCTGGCAAGAAGCAGAACCAAAAGAAACAGCTAAACTGGAAGGCCACAGTGACGCCGTCTGGGACGTCAAATTTTCCGCAGACGGAAGCCAGATCGCAACCGCCAGCGCCGATCGCTCGATCAAGCTCTGGGATGCGGCTGGAAAAGAACTGGCGACACTCGTGGGCCATAAGGACTGGGTCAGTAATGTGGCTTTCTCGCCTGATGGCAAAACCATTGCCAGCACGAGCCATGACCGGTCTACGAAACTCTGGAATGTTGAACTGGCGATGAAGTTGGCAGCCGAAGTCAAAGCCACGCTCACTAAACTTACCGACAATCAAACGGCTTCACAGAAAGCGACCGACGAACTGGGTCCCGCACAAACGGCGGCCGATCAGGCTCAGAAAAAATCGGAAGCCATTACCGCGATCGTCGACTCGCGCCGGCTGCCCGAAGAACTCAAGCAGGTCGAAGCCGCACTGTTACTGGCCAAAGACAACCAGATTCTCAAAGAAGCACGTGACGCAGCGAAGGCAGCAGCGGAGGCAGCTACCAAGGCGGCAGCTGAAAAAACCAAGGCTTTCGAAGGTGACAAGGATTTCTCCGCCAAATTAAAGACAATCACCGAGGGCCCGTTGGCAGACTCGCAAAAAGAAAAGCAGGCTGCCGACAAGATGGCCAGCGATAGCGTTGCCAAAGTCAAAACCCTCACTGACCAGAAAACGGCTGCTGACAAGGCAATCACGGAGGCAAAAGCCAAACGTGACGAGCTGTCTGAGCAACAAGCCAAGACCGTAAGTGGTTACAAAGGTAGTGTGTGGAGTGTGGCGTTCTCCAACGACGGAAAGTTGATTGCCACCGGCAGCCACAAAGACACCTTGCGGATCTTTGCCCTCGGAGACGAAGTCCAGGAACTGCATCCGTCGCCAGCCGAAGAAGATGCTGCCGAAGAGGAATAGACCGAAGAGACGCTGAAAATCTCAACGGAGAAGTCCTGACAATCTAGCGCCCTGCGGGTTCGTGTCACACCAAGAACCCGTAGGGCGTTTTCTGTTGGCACTCCAAACGGCTGCTGAACTGCCGGCTTCCGTCACGTTTCGAAACAGATTAATGCGCCGCGTATCACCTCCCCAGCGCGGATTCGATCTCGGCGCGGACTGCCGGATCTGATTCTGTAGCTAACCGCGCTCGCAATGCGTCGGTGGCAGCTACCTGTCTGTGACGGCCAAGCGCCCACGCCACTGCGGCGCGTACAATCACCTCCTGGTCATGCAGACCCCGCAAGAGTGCTTTCAGGCCTCTGTCCGACGGTCGATTACCCAGTACTATTGCCGCATTCCTCAACAAACCGCGACGCTTTGAACGCCACAAAGGCGTGTGCCGGAAGCGTTGGCGAAACGCCGTTTCATCCAAGTCAAACAGACACACAACATCCAACGGATTCTGCGCAGAATCTGGTGTAAATTGAGTTTCTTGCGCAAGCGGAGCCGCGCGATTCCAGGGGCACACCTCCTGGCAGACATCACAGCCAAATACCCAGTCATCGAGTCCGTCACGTAATTCCAGCGGCACCGCATCTCGCAATTCAATCGTCAGATAGCTGATGCAACGAGTGGCGTCGAGAACATACGGTTCCGGAAACGCGTCGGTTGGACACGCATCTAAACAGGCGCGACAGCTCCCGCAATAATCTCTTTCGTAGGGCGTGTCGTACTCGAGTTGCTGGTCACTGAGCAGCGCCGCCAAAAAAAACCAGCTTCCTTGTTGTCGGTTCAGCAATAACGTGTGTTTGCCAACCCACCCCAATCCAGCAAGCTGAGCAAACTCTCGTTCCAGGAGAGGTGCCGTATCAACCACACCTCGCAATCGGGCCGCAGGGACCAGCTGACGATACCAGCCTATCAACTCTTTCAATCGCCCGTGGATCAAATCGTGATAATCGACCGTACCCCACGCGTACCGTGACACCCGCCCTTCACACTGACCCGCTGGAATCGACGCTTCAGAACGGTAATTCATGCCCAGCATGAGGATACTGCGAACACCGTCGAGCACCGATCGTGGATGCGCATATGCTGCCTTCCGGTCAACCAAATAACGCATTTCTCCAGCGTAGCCAGCCTCGAGCCAATCGTGAAAACGACTGAGACCTTGTGGCGAAACCGCCGGGCACACGCCGGTCAATTGAAAACCCAGTTCTCCGGCACGCCGTTTCAAGTGGCGGGTAAATCCAGACAGATTCATACCAGTTGCTCATTCCGGTTGTAATCCACGGGCGGGCAATTACGGTGAAAGGATACCAAGGTCTCTCGGGAACACCACCATCGCAAGGAATTCGACCATGAATGCCGTCCTGCGGAACGCAGTCTGTGGTATCGTCGCCACCCTGGGCGTAGCATCAACACTACGATCTGAGAATCCCATCGACCGGTCGTTGTCGTCAAGCTCCCTGCTGCAAAGCCGATCGCTCTACAGTCTGGGACGACTTCCCTTGCCGCCTTATTTCGCACTACATCCTCCGGTCTACTATGGAATTCGCTATACACGACCCTACGGAGCAAGCCCCTTTGCTTCCGTGTCACAATTGCATGCACCGCAACAGGGTTATGCAGCAGTTCCCTGGCGAACCGAAGTCCCGGGCAATCCACCGTCTCGTCAAACGCACCCCCAAACCCCACCGACAAAAACAGCGCGGACGGCAGAGCGCGCGCGGGTCATCATCAACCCGTATTATCAGCCTGCAGAAAAGTCTGCCGCTGAGAGCACCAATCCGGTAACGCAGCCCTCCGCAGATGAGTCACACGAACAACTCGATTCGTGAACAAATCAGCTCCTGAGCGCCATTGCCGTAACACCCATCCACGTGGCCAACCCGTCCTACAGGACCTCAGTCATTTCCGGAACTTCAGGCCAATACACCACGCAACACACGCCCGTGGACATCGGTCAGGCTTTCTTCACGACCCTGGTGAAAATAGGTCAAGTGCTCGTGGTTGAGACCCATCAGATGCAGCGCCGTGGCATGGACATCATGGACATGGGCTTTGTCCTCAACTGCTTCAAACCCGAATTCATCGGTGGCACCGTACTGCATCCCGCCACGCACACCGCCGCCGGCTAACCACATCGAAAAACCGTAAGGGTTGTGGTTTCTTCCGGGCGCATTCTTCCCTTCGCTGAACGGCATGCGGCCAAATTCGCCACCCCAGATCACCAAGGTTGTTTCCAATAAGCCTCGCTGTTCAAGATCCGTCAGCAGCGCACTGATCGGCAAGTCAACTTCGGCACCGTGCTTGCCGTGGTTTGTTTCGATGCTTTCATGCGCATCCCAAGTGTCTTCCAGGTGGCCGCCACCCGAATAAAGTTGAATGAACCGGACCCCCCGCTCCACAAGTCGACGGGCAATCAAACAATTCCGGCCGAACTCGTCTGTCGGTTGTTTACCCACGCCGTAGGCTTCAAGCGTACGCGCGGATTCGCGCGCCAGATCAACCGCATCGGGAGCTTCTGACTGCATACGAAATGCTAATTCATAAGACTGCATACGAGCCAACAACTCCTGGCCTCCCGGTCGTTGACGCAAATGACGCTGGTTCAGCTTCTCTAACAAATCCAACTGACGACGCTGCGCGGTACGGTCCAGGTAGTCCGGACCCCGCAGATCCAGAATGGGATTACCTACCGGGCGAAACAGGGTCCCTTGAAAGGTCGAGGGCATAAAACCACTCGACCAATTGGGTTGTCCTGAAATAGGCCCACCACGTTTATCCAGCATCACGACATAGCCTGGCAGACTCTGATTCAGCGTCCCCAGACCATAAACACACCAACTTCCCAATGAGGGCCTGCCAATAAAAGTGCTGCCGGTATTCATGGCTACGAGTGCCGAACCGTGAGCATGGCTGTCCGCCTGGCACGAATTGATCACCGCCAGTTTGTCCGCGTGCTTGCGGACGTTGGGGAAGTAGTCGGAAATCATCAGTCCGCTTTCCCCGCCCGGTCGAAAAGGACGCCAATTGGCTGTTAGAAAACCAACTTTGCGCCCGCCAGAATTGATGTATTCCTTGTCCTTGGGCAGTTCCATGCCCGCGTACTTTTGCAGCTCTGGTTTGTAATCAAACGTGTCGACCTGACTCGGCGCGCCGTTCATTGTCAGGAAGATACAACTCTTCACTCGAGTGGGGTGCTGCGGTGGCTTCGGGGCCAACGGGCCAGTGGTTGCGGGACGCTCTGCGGCCTCGCTATGACGGGCGAAAAACCCATCCGTTGCCAGCTGCGCAGCCAAGGCCATCCCACTGAAACCAGCGCCCATTTCCCAGACAAATTCACGCCGCGTCTGACCACACGGAAACATCCGTGGCCGGGCCGACACTTGGTTGTTCTTGTTCATGTTTTGCACTGTCTCTTTTGCACTGTCTCTTTTGCACTGTCTCTTTTGCACTGCCTCTGTTACACCGTCTGCAAATAAA
>PBOG01000093.1 GCA_002724245.1 Planctomycetaceae bacterium | reverse complement strand
CTAACCCGAGTTTGGTACAGGCCTGCAACCGTACCTCCTGCGGGCCGGCGATGATCTCAAAGCCCTGCATGGTTGGGGCGTCGTACCTGCTGACATTGGTCGGGTATTCCTTCAGCTCCAGCCTGAGTGGCCGCCGACCCTTGAGCGGAGTGCGAGGTAACGGCACGCCGGTCATACGCTCGTAGCAGGTTGATAAATCACCAATAGGTTCATTGAGCTGTAGTCGGAAGGCCTGCGTTTGGCTAAGGGCCTCGGCACCGCTAAGGTCTAGATAACAGTGTGCCTGCCCGTTGGAGAAGACAACCATCTCGGATCTTCTACCCTCCGCGCAGCATGGCATGGACATACAGAATAGTACAACGATGATCGTTCGTAAGCAGGCCAGTGTTCTGTGATCCATCCTACGTCTCTTTCGTTTGCACGGGAGTGTCGCTGGGGGTCAGGTTAGGTTTCCGTTTCAAGTCCAGGTTAAATTCACTGTCTTCTTGTTCTTCCGCCGGGATGATCAGACACTGGAAATAGTGTTTCAAATCGACCACGTCCGGATTTTACCCAATCTACAAATCAACAACAGAGAGGCCGCCGGTGACGGTGCGGTGCGCAAATTGTCTTTCCACCACAGGCCAAATTGCTGGCTTGCTGCGTGGCGGTCAGCGATGGACGTTCCACGGTCCGGAGCAGAATTTACGTCGAGGCACCGCCCGAGGGGGGCGCTTTTTGACCACCATTCGCGCCAGGCCCCATGTTCGGGAATGCATGCTTTTCTGCCATAATCCAGCAGGGGGACCACGGCTGGGTGGCTTCTATACAAGAACTTATTCAGGGCTAGTTGCTGCTGCACGCTTCTTGCTGCCGAAGCAGTAGAGGTGGCCGTCCTGGGCACTGACGAACACTTGATTTCGTGAAGCCGCAAGACCATCAAATACGGCCTCTGCCGGCAACTCTATGGCCTTGTTGATCGCACCGTCCTGTTTGTCCAACAACCACAGGATGCCCTCAGACGACTGCACTTGGCGGTGGCGGCTGCCGGCGGCAACGACGTGCGATTTGGTCAAAATCAAGCTTGTGACCTGGGCCGGTTTGGGGACCGAGTGATTCCATGTGGTTTGGCCCTTAAAGGTTAAAGTGCGCGGTTCGGCTTCATAACGGACCGTTTCGTCGTTTGAGAATGCCAATAATTGGCCCGCGACATCCTTCGCCGTCCAGGTTTGGATGTTCTTCCGTAGGGCCAGATCGTGCTTCAGCCAGGATGCTTCTAACAATCCGACCTTGCCTCCCCGTAAATGTGAGTTGCTACTGGCACTAGCATGTTCTCCGGTTTGCGGGTCGAATTGCCAGTTGGAAAGGAACACGTTTTCTCCTTCCGAGACCAGAAAATCGCACAGTCCAACCGATTCCGGGCTGTTGAGTTGAGCGGACCAGCGCGGGCTTCCGGATTGGAGATCGAGAGCATGCACCTGGATGCCGCCATCGGCATCTGGTGCACGACCCGCGGCGACAAACGCTGTGCCATCCTGAACCAAGACCGTGCCGCTAACGGGCCATCGCGATTCGACATTGCCAAACGCCACAATCCGGCGGTGCATTGGTGCCGCCCGAAACCGCCATACCAATTGGCCGTCGTCGGCACGTAAGCAATAGACATATCCATTATGGCTGCCGAAGAGGCACAGACCGTTGTGAAGCGTGGGTGGGCTATCGATTCGACCCGCGGCCGAGAACGTCCAACGCGGATGTCCTGAGGCGATATCCAACGCGTATAGTTGTCCAGAGTCGACATCCGCCACGAATACCGACCGGCCATAGATGGTCGGTGCCGTCAGCCGATTGCCTGTGCGCAGAGTCCAGGCGAGGCTGGAGCGGGTCTCGCGATGAGGCACGATCTGTTTCGACCAAAGCAGGGACAGGCTGTCGTCCAGTTGCGTTGGTGAACTTGCCCCGCGACTGCCGTCGTAGCGGTAGACCGGCCAGTCTTCGGGTACCGTGGGCGGCCCCTCCACCTCTTTGAATGCTGCGCCCCGTTCGGCGCGTTCCGTTTCGGACGAATCAAAGCGAACGGCTTTCTGCGAATGCATTCCCATAAATCCACGGACCGCCTCGGAGAAGCATCCACAAGCATGTGGATGGGAATAGACCAGACCGTTGGCCGGAACGAATCCCAGGCCGCAGCCCCCGCGAGTGAATTTGAAGGGCCGTTTTGCGCCGGTTTCGAAGTCGATGAACGTGGCTTGCCGGGGAATCATGATGAAGCGGTCCGAAGCGACCAGCAGTTGACAGCCCATCTTGGCGGGTGTGGCCGTCTTCGGCCAATCTCCGGTTGTCCGCAACACTCGCCGTTGCTCGCCGGTCAGCGGATCCAGTCCCAACCACTCGTTCTGCCCTGACAGCTTGCCTTCCGAGTTTTGCTTCAGCATCCACACAAGCCCGCGCCGGAGGAAGTGACCCACAAACCGTTCATCGACGTACGACTTGCCGGGCTTTGCGTCGGTCTTGCGAGTCCACAAATGATCGCCGGACTCGGCGGAAAACAGGTGGAGTGAACCATGTGATTGCAAGGCGACGAGCCCATCACGAGCGAAGTTGATGCGCACCTGCTGGGAAGTCGTTTGTGGTTGCGTATTGATGCGCCAGGCGATCTCGCCGTCGGAAAGATTGATGCTCACGAGTTCGTGCTTGAAGTTGCCATCCTGCGAACGACCGGAAACGAGGCAAAGGACCTGGCCATCAACGCTAGCCGTACCATGCGTTGTCTTGTCACTAAACTTCCATATCACCTTGTCCAGACGATCGTCCAAAGCCGTAAGTCCGTCGGGAGATTGCACCAATAGTGTGTGCCCCACATGGACCAGCTTGTCAGGCGCTTCGACTGTCTCCCAGCGAAATCGTGTCTTACCGGTTTGTGCGTCGAGTGCCAGTACGTGACCATTGTCGACGAGATACACGTACTCACCCGAGGCGACCAGTCGCGGATTGGTTTCCCCATTGCCGGTGACAAAAGGGCCCATCCACTGTCGTTGCCACAACAGCAGGCCATTGAAGGCATCGCGCGCCACCAAGAATTGGTGCATCTCGTCACGGCCGACGTTCTCCACGACATTCTGCGTGACGTAGAAATTACGACCTCCCGCGGAGACGAGACTTTGAGTACTCGACTTGCGGCCAGCCATGGCGAACAACGGACCGGTCACCCACTGCAAGCCCTGCGGAACACCGACATGCGTGTCTTCGGTGACGAGTCCCCCATCGGCACCGTGCCATTGGTGCGTCCATGCGTCGAGTCCTTCCGGTTTCGGCTTTTCAACCCGCGCGTAACCAGTGTCGTCGGCGAAGAAAGCAACCCCTCCGGGACACAGCACTCGCAGGATTTCGGATCGGGGAATCTTTGTCTCGTTTGAGGCAATGACCACGTTGACCAGGTTGTTGGCATGAGGAAGCTCGGTGCGCGTCCAGTACTCGGCCAGCAAGGTCGCTCCTTTGCGGTGTTCCGTAAGCAGGCCCTGTGCCTGTTTCATCAAATCGAGATCGACATCGAGCCGATGCAGGAGGAGTTGCGGGTTACTAGCCAATTGCCTGGTCAAGTCCAGGCTTCCGCCAATTTGTACACACAGCCCCGTCAACTGATCGGTGTCGACGCGCGTCAGTCTTGCCGTGCCAGCCCCGCGTTCTGCAGCAAGAGCTGGGTGCTCACGGTGCGAGAGGATGATGCAAAAGCTAAATGAAATCGTGAGCAGGATGAAAGGTCGAATCCGTGCAGTTCGATCGTTCTCAATATGGCTGTTTTTGCTCATAATTTGACTCGTGTGTGTGGGGCTATGGAGCACCGAGGTCATCACTTTCGCCTGTTGACCCGGTCCTGACAAGGGGAAGGCAACGGCGGCGTGTGGCCGGTACCCAGACCCGCGACAGCTACTGACAGATCTTGCACGACAGTTTCTTGCGCGGTTCCGTGATTTCCCATTAATTGACCCGTACCTCGATTGTCAACAATGTCAGCGACACGGAATCACTCTGGAATGTGATTCGGTTGCGACCATCAAGCAGCATTTTCGACCTGGCACGGAAGAGTATCTTCTTGACGGGTTTGGTATTTCGCGATGTGTTTCCGTCTTGCGGGCTGTCGGCAAGGAACTCATCAGCAACCGAATGGATCTCGAGTGCATGACCCGCCGAGAACTCGTTGATATGAAGTCGCAAATCTTTCAGCTGGTTGCCTGGTTCTCCTTCAACGAATACCGTGACGTCGATTGGACGACTCTCAGGCTCCGAGGCTAGCAACATCGAGAACACCCTTGGCAAGGCGGCCTCTGCGACACACGGCACTTGATCGGGTCCGTCAACCCCCTGATACTTCCAGTGATTTCCACCGGCGGTCAGGGTGTAGGTCTTGGGTTTGCCTCGCAGCCTGTCAGGGTCGCGTAGTTCTTTCAGCAACTCAAACCTGGTTTCGTGATCAGGGAATAGCTGCCGGGCTCGCGGAACGAAGAAGTTAAAGAGATAAACTCCGTCCGCTCCGCTGGCATAGTAGCCGGCAGCAAATCCACGTAGTTTCCGCGCATCCAGTGGCATAAAGCGTGCGGGATCACGCTGCTCGTAATCGGACAAAGGAAACCTCTCGGGATTGCTGGCGGTGTATTCGACGCCGGCATAAAACGTGACCTGCTCACCGATCAGACGCCAGAATTGAAACCGTCGCAATGAGCCTGCTAATGGCACTCATATTGTCCCTGTATTGCCGCTGAGCCAGTCTGATGATGTCTTCGGGATCAAACATAGCGAACACAATCTTCCAGAGAGGAACTTCAGGAGCACTGCCAGCTGAATAACCTAGCCCACGGTCTTGGCTCGACACATATCATTTTCGTGGCTCATCACGCGATTGGATCTGCTCAATCATCTGGCAGTCGGCGATGTGCCTTTCCTCAAACCACCTCAATTAAACGCTTCGGCCGTCCCAGGCATTTTGCGCCACCTCGAGCGTATACAAAGGCCCTGCCCCGCGGCCCTTCCTGCAGCGGGTGCGGGTCCGGCCCTGGACCACACGCCGCCGCGCCAGTCTCTATATTGGTGGCGTCTGGATTCGCTAGCCGAAGGAGCTGCATATGAAACGTCTGCCGGGTCTACTGCTGGTACTGGGGATGGTCGGGTGTGGGGGTGAGAGCAAGGCGCCGCCAGCCGGCCTGTTGCTCACCGTGACGGCTCTGCCAATACCGACCGATGCGGCCTCAGCGGGCAGCGAAGCCGTGTCGTCTGATGGCAAAACGCAAGCAGCAAACGCCACTTCTGCAAGCGGACCATTCACACTGGTGATCATCCCCGACACACAAATCTACGCGTACAACAATCCTGCGTGGCGGCGTTCTAGCCGCGCTGAAGTGTTTTTGCAGATGACGCGTTGGATCGCCACCAACGCTCACAGCCACAACATTCGGTTCGCCCTTCACATGGGTGATATTGTTACGACGCATGACCGCGCGAGCGAATGGGCGGTGGCCAACCGGGCGATGAGTCAGCTTGACGGAGTTGTCCCCTATTGCTTTACGGTCGGTAATCATGATCTGGCGATGGTTGGTGATAACGTTCGTGATTCGACGTTCTTCAACAAGACATTTTCGTATCGGCGCTATGAACGCCAACCCTGGTACGGAGGTCGTCTGGCTGACGACGGTTTTCTCCCGAAAAACAACTACGACAACAGTTATCATTTCTTCACGGGCGCCGAACACAAGTTCCTTATCGTCAGCCTCGAAGTCGGTCCTACCGACCTGATGCTGGCCTGGGCTGACAAGGTGATTGGCGACCATCCTGAACACCGCGTGATCGTCATCACGCACAGCTACATGGACGGCCATGACGTCCGCGATCCACCGAACGGCTACGGTTACCTGCCGCCGGGCGAGGCGAACACGGGGGAGGAGATCTGGCAGAAGCTAATCCGCAAGCACAAATCAGTGTTCTTCGTTCTCAATGGACATTTGAGCAACAAAGAAGGGCACCGTGGGTTTTTGGCCAGCCGGGGTGAACACGGAAACACCGTCTACCAGTTACTGAGTGGCGAGGATTATGACGGCTGGTTGCGACTATTGCGGTTTGTCCCCGACAAAGACCAGATTGAGGTGAAGTCGTTTTCACCATGGAAACCCCAAGACCCATCTCACCAGTTCCAGCAGTACGACTTTCCGTTGCCCGGCTACCGAGTTGACGCAGCTCACCAGTACATCCTTCCATACGTCCACTAGCTTCGTCGCCCCCCATGCCGCCGGTGTGGGGCCGGTTGCGAGCCAGACGCCGTCACGCCAGCCACTCTGTTGGTGGCAACTGGATACGCCAAGCTAGCGTTATGAGGAACCGACCTGTAGAAGCGGCCGACCTGCGTCTCCAGGACAACAAGGTTGCCGGCGCAGACCTGGTAAATCTCCGAGAGCTGGCCAGGCTAAAGATGTCCAACCTCGCCAACGCTAACCTTGTTCGACGAATTCGGTGGGCACCAAGACAATCAGGCTGCGGGCCGGTTCAGACAAATCGACACGACGACCGCCAACCAGACGAATACTGGCGACGTAATCCGCTTTCGCATCTCCGCCGGATAGCGACAACTTGAATCCACCACGTCCGGTTGCGGTGCTGCGACATGGCCGGCGCTGCCACCGTGTTTCGTGAAGACAGGAATCGGCACACTTCGAAAGTCGGCACGGCAGACGGACTCATTGGCAAGAGCCGCGGAACGCCTGTACAGCACAATCAAACAGATATCGGTACTTGGGGATTCATGGACATCCAGGGCCACGGTTGCCCATCACCATTTCAGCCAGATGGCCGGCTTACCGGAAGACCTTACCTGCTGCGGCGCTCCGCACCGCCGTCGAAGGCGGCGCGATACAACTCTCCAGCCTCACTGCGAGTCAATTTGCCGGCTTCGACCAATTCTCCAAGTTTAGCCCGCAATTCCCTTTGGCGTCGCGCAAGTTCCTCGTTGGCTGGTGCTCGGTCGTCGGAGCCCGTTGCGTTCAGCCAGGCGGCTACTGTCTCGCGTTTCTCTCCCACTGCTTCGGCCACCGCTCCCAGGATGTGTGGGTCGGCGAACAGTAGCCCCTGTTCAGAAACAAAGTTCCAAGTCACTTTGCCATCTTTAGCAACAAGAATCGTCTGGGCGATGTTGCGATTCAGTCCGTAACTTCCGGGGCCATTTCGGCCGCCCGAGGCAATCGCGATCACACTGACACCACTTTCACGAAGGCGGCCGAATATTCTAGCGTACCGGCTCGTGATTGTATTTGCCTCATCAGCCAAGAAGATGCACGCGACCTGGAGTTCCTTCTCTGTTTTCTCATTCACCTGGCGAATGGCGTTGGCAAACCCGAACAAGCCGCGAATCCCCACCCCGCTGTCGTCTTGGAAGAACAGGATCTGAGGCTGATTTCCCGCCCGTTTGATGGGGTCGAATGCTTCGCCTTTGTTATCGCCAAAGAGGCTGGTCACTTTGAACGCCGGCAGTTTTTCTCCCTTTTGCGGACCGGAAAAGATCTGCTTGCCTTTTGTCTGATAGCCTGCCGGATCTTTGACTTCGGTTCGTCGACGATTGCGGTAACGCCGGTCCTGACTTTTCGTGTTACCCTTCGGTTTGCGTGTTTCACCTGTCTTCAAACGGGCAATGATTTGTGCTTTGGTTACTTCACCACTCTCCACTCTCTGGCGAAGCCCAGGACGACTTTTCAATAGCTGCTGATACCTCTTCTCCAACTTCTCCACGTCTTTCTTTACGTCTTCAGAGAACGCCGGAGAGACCAACAAGACGACAAGCGTCACGGGTAAGGTAAATCGTATCATTCTTGTTCATCCTTAAGTCGTCGTGTGGTCTGCAATTTCTAACTGGACATCACGGGTGGTCCAATGTATGGATCACTCAGCATACCAGAGCACCTACTGCTAAGCACGTCAAGCCACGTTCCTGTCTGTGGTCTGGAAAGTTCGTGGCACAACACGCACGATTCCGCGCGCCTTGTCGTCAGCCTTGTCGTCACATCAACCGCTGGCATCGCCCCGGGCTTGTACAGAGTGCGAATGCTCCGGGGACACAGCACGTTCCGAGCGAGGGCACGCAAGATCCGACGTAAACCGGCCCCTGGCCACACACTGCCTGGCACGACATCTAAATGACCGTCGCGCACTTCCAAAGCATAGCGAGACAGGGTGCGCAAGATCTTTTTTCCTTCAACTTGTGGCCAGAGGACATCGTTTTCAATTATCCCTTGGACTTATCTAAAGCGGACACGTCACGACCACATGGCCCGTTGCATTACCGGCCTCTTCCCATCCGAGTCTTTTCATCCACTTCACTTCGTTCCGGCTGTGTCTCCACTCAGTAACGTGGGAGAAGAAATGGCACCAAAAAGGTTCAAGCCGAAACTGACACCTTACCATCAGGAATTTCCATTGTTTTGTCTGATCTGTTTTTGTACAGAAAGACATCAGGCTCACCATCGACTAAACTGGTCCGGGTAATCCTGGGAGCAACGGTTCACTGCTTTTGCAACACAATGGAGAGGTAGAATTTTATGGAACGTCGTGAGATTCTAAAGTCAGCTGGCTGTGTCCTGTTTCTGCCGTCACTTGAGAGCTTTGGTCAGGATCGCTCCTCCCGGGAACAAACTGAGGTCAAACGGCTTTTCTGTGTCAGTATGGGCTACGGTTTTTTCACGGACGTCCTGCCGCAAGCCGATGGTCCAGACTACGCATTTAGCGACCACATGGAGCCTTTGCAAAAACACAGAGACCATTTCACGCTCTATTCAAAAATGAAGTTCGGTGGTAATCATGTTCGCGACCACAAGTGCTTTGTCGGTAACACCACGACGAACCCGGATTCACTGGACCAGATTGTTGCCGACCACATTGGCCACTTGACCCGCGTTAGAAATGTCGTCACTTTTATCAGCCATGCCCATCACCATATCGTCGCATCCTGGCGGAACAGGCTGCCGGTCATGCCGATTCAATCGACGAGAGTCCTGTTTGAAACGCTCTTCGCCAGGACCGACAGAAAAACGCAGGAGCGACTGCTGGCTCATAAGAAGAGCGTTCTTGACGGTTCTCTCGAAGAGGCAAAATCTCTGATGGCGCGGGTGTCCGGCCGGGACCGGCAGCGACTGGAAGAATACTTCGCTGCACTGCGTGAATCGGAGCAGGAACTCAACAAGTCGATTGAGTGGCTCAGTAAGCCACGGCAGGATGTCGAGTTCCCGGTTGCACCTCAATTTGAGAATAACTTCCTTGGGACAGACGTTGACCGGAAACGATTTCTGGAAAACCCACGCCAGATTCAGCGCGGTATTGCATTCGACATGATCTACAAGGCATTCAGGTTCGACATCACGCGCGTGGTCAATTTCTATATGACGGGGCTCGACAACGACCATCACATCACGACGCACAACGTGCCAAAATCCGAGGAAGCGCGCAACAGCCTGACGAAGTATGACTCGTCGTTCTTTTCGCTGCTATCAAACTTCTACGACAAACTCGCCAGCACAAACGTCGATACCGGCGGGACGCTGATGGATGAGACGGTCACCGTCGCCACAGGCAACAACAGTGTGAGTCAGAAAAGGGGGCCTCATAACGGGAGTGAAATTCCGGTGTTCGTTGCAGGCGGACAATTCACAAATCACGGCGGCCATGTCATTCGCAAAGGTGAGACGACCTGCGACGTATACCTGTCGATACTCCAGAAATTCGGGATTCAGCGAGACCGCTTCGGCAATAGCAAGAAGATCATCCAACTGTGAAATCATGTTGAACTACAAGATCACCAAAACGGTTGTGTTGCTGTCGCTGATTGCACTACCTGGCGCTTCGCGTTGTAGTGCGGATGATCGTAAGCAAGCACAGGAATTCTTCCGCTCTTTCTGCGTTTCCTGCCATGGAATGGAAATGGCGGAAGCCAGTCTTCGCCTGGACCAAATTGATTTGCAGCGATGGGAGGACGCAAGCCTGCTGGAGGATATTTATACGGCGATCGAGAGTAGAAAGATGCCGCCGGAAGAGGCGGCGAAACATCCTGAATCCCATCAGGCCAATGCACTGCAAAAGACCTTAGGCAATCAGCTGCGGGTTCTCGCGGAAAAGCAGAAGCCGGGAATGCTTAAGCGGTTAAGCCGAATTGAGTATCAAAATACGGTCAACGATGTCTTTGGCACAGACTTCTCGCTGCTCGGCCGGTTGCCACTCGACAACATTAACGCTGGTTTTGATAACAATGCGGACAACCTGCATCTGTCGGTTGTCGATATGGAGACATACTTCAACGTTGCAAACCGGATTGCCGAGAGTGTCGTCAGCGACAAACCTGCTCCACGCGTCGTTGTCTACTCAACGAAAAACACAGACATTGATACGCTCAGCCACAAAGACGATACCAATGGGTTTGCCCCGTCCCTTGAACGGGATTCGCGCCCGCTGGTTTTTGCGTCTCCCGCCACCCAAATAAAAATCAATCCGTCAGTCAGAACGAGCGGTGTCTATCAGATTGTGCCACAAGGGTTCTATATCACGGCCCAGTTTGTTCCGGGCAGCCGTACTGAAGAAAGATTACCTGCCGTCAAGGACGTTTCCGATAGCGATATCGACGATACGCCAGAAGATGGCCATTCGATGAGCTACTTCCTTCGAAAGAACGCTGGAGTAGGACAAAGCATTGTTACTGTGATTGCAAAAAATGCTGCCTGGCAGGACTTCGATCCCAGTGAAGGGTTTACGACGCGGCTATCGTCCGATGACACAATTGTTCTGAGATGCAACTCGGTCAAGCGAGGCGGGCCTCAGCGGATGTTTTGCATTGAGAAAGCGACCATCACGGGGCCAGTGTACGAGTCGTGGCCACCGAAGACGCCCTTCTATACAACCTATTGCCAAGACATCGATGCTTCTGCTGGCAATGAAGCATGCCGGGCCATTTTGAAGCGGCTTGCACTGAAACTGTTTCGCCGGCCTGTCTCCGACGCTGAGATGCAGCAAATCTCTATCCATGCGAAGAAAGAGTTCGCCCTGGGTCGGAGCATCTATTCCGGTCTGCAAGCAGGCATTCGCGGAATGTTATGTTCCCCGAACTTCCTTTATAAGCAGGAAGGCGCGTCGGGGTCGCTGGATGAGCACGCGATCGCTGCACGTATGTCGTATTTCCTGTGGAACTCCTTGCCCGATGAGACGCTTTTCGAATTGGCGAGGCAGGGAAAGCTGAAGGATCCCAAAGTCCGACGCGAGCAGACGCTCCGAATGCTGCAGGACGCAAGAGCCGATCGGTTTGCCAAAGACTATGTTTATCAATGGCTTGATCTTGAAAAGCTGAAGATCATTGAACCGGACGTGAGCATATTCACGGTTGATGAATTTGATCTTGTCCGAGATCAGATCAAAGAAGAACCGGTGGAGTTTTTCAAGGAAGTGCTATCAAGTAACCTGAGCCTGCAGAACTTTATTGACTCCGAGTTTGTAATGATCACGCCGGAGCTCAACTACATTTATCAGATCGAAGGACACCCGGTCGCAAAGCCGAGCAAGAGACCTGGAGCGAGTAAAGTGTCACCCGTCGATTACAGGCCCAAAGAGATTACTTCGGAATTTTCCAGGGTGACGTTGGGCGAGAACGATCGATATCGCGGAGGCCTTCTTTCACAGGCCGGCTTCATGCTGATGACGACCAACAACGGGGAATACACCAATCCGTTTTATCGTGGCGCATGGGTACTGAGAAGCTTCTACGGTGATCATCTGGAGACACCGGCAGACCTGGAAATTGCAGCACTAAGTCCACCGACGAAAACGGAGACGATCAAACAGACGATCGATGCACATCGAGAGAATACCAGTTGCAACAGTTGCCACAGGAAGATGGATCCCCTTGGAATCGCTTTGGAGAACTTCGACGTCATCGGACGCTGGCGGGACCAGTACACTGACGTCAGCAACTATACCGCCACACGCCAGAATAACGGCAATGAAGCAGCGCACTCTCCTGTGGATGCGAGAACTGTTCATATGGACGGCCGCGCCTTCGAGGGGCCGCAAGGTCTGAAGAACATCTTGCTGGAAGATCAAGATAAGTTTTTCCGATCGTTCGTGGAGAATATGCTGTCCTATGCAATGGCACGCGAGCTTACTTTTCTTGATCGCGGAAACCTTGACTTGCTCTACGCCCAGTCCGCTGACACCGACTTCCGACTGCGCGACATTCTCTTGGCGATCGTCTCGGCAGAATATTTCACCAGACGATAACAATGATCCGTCAAAACGGAATCGAGATGGCAGGACCCTTGAAAAAACATCCGCGAAGTTTCGAGATTCGATACCTCTAAACAGGACGTGCCATCACGCAGCACTGGCACGTTCCAGAAGCGCCGGACATTGAATCCGCAACGCCTGCGTCGGCGCGCGGAGAAAAGTTCGAAACGTGTCAAACAAGGTGAGCTCGTTTCTTTTCTGCGGAAAGAAGCCACCAATCAGTTAACGCCCGGCACCCTCCAGTCGGCTGCTGGGCAGGCTTGAGCTGGGCGACTTCAACGATGGCGTTGTTCGCTGCATCGATAATCGAATCGACGCCTGAATCAACGGCAGCCCGTATCGCTTGACATCATCAAATCGAATCAGGTCGGTGAACGCGTTATACCAGCTCCTTTTGACCAAGATGATCCTCAGACAGTGCGAACTGAGCGGAAGCATGCGACTTCTAGATCAGCAGTATGAAGGGGCAGTGCGTCACATGCAGTGCGTCACATTCAGTGGTGGCATGCAGGTCGCAGCTCTCGCAGCCGATCATGTCGTGGCGTAGAATCACTGTCATTGTTGGCATCACTAGCAGGTTCTTTTTCAAGCATCCATTCAATGAAGTTTAGACACACCGTACGACTCGCCTGCACCCTGTTGTGGGCCGTACCGTTAACCTCGCTTGCTGCGTCAGAACTCGACATCGTTGTCAATGCAAAGCCCGCAGCGACCATCGTCATTCCGGCTGATCCGCCGAAATGGACTCGGCAGGCGGCCGATTGGCTGCAGGAGTACATTGAGAAAGTTAGCGGTGCCAGGTTGCCTGTCCTGCCGGAAGGCAAGGCGCCTGACGGCACGCTCATCTCCGTTGGGCACACGCGGCTCTTCGCGAAACAGAGAATCGAACTCACTCGTTTGCGGTGGGACGGTTGCCGGCTACTCGTGCGTGACAACGTGTTGTATCTCGCCGGACTTGATAACGCCGGCACAGCAACACACGACTATGTCGGCGCACGTGGCACTTGCCGAGCGGTCATCAAGTTCTTGGAAGACCATTGCGGCATCCGCTGGTTCCTGCCCGGTCCCCAGGGCGCATTCTTGCCGAAGTCCAGGAGGATCGCAGTGTCTGCGGATCTCGACGTCCGTTTCCAGCCGGCGATGGCCTTTTGCAACGGGCGTTCTCTTTACGACAAGAACATTCTCGATAACCCGGGAAACACGATCGCCGCGCAAGCGAATAACTATCGCATGGGTATCCGAGCACAGTCAGGCGGCCACACGTACTACTCGGCTGTTCCTGTCATCAAGTACCGCAAGGACCACCCGGAATACTTCGCCTTGAGGGACGGAGTTCGGGGCAAATCGGCTTGGACTCTAGAGACTCAGTGGCGAGGGCATCACCTGTGTTCCACCAATCCTGATATCCAAAGACTGTTGACGGAATTCGTTAGATCGCAGTTCGACAAGGGGACTGACTGGATGTCGCTGGGGCAGGAAGACGGTTACCTGCGTTGCCAGTGTGAGAAGTGTGAAGCGATGGACAGCTATCGAGGCATGGTGGGCTACACACGCTGGGAAGTGTTTCAGCATGCGAAACTCCGCGATAAGCCGCCGGAACGCCTGTTTCATCTGCATAAGGCGGTCATCGACGACGTGGCTAAATCACATCCCGACAAGACCGTCATGCTCATGTGTTATGCACCGACTGCTTGGCCATCCAAGGAAATCAAGTACTTCGGTGACAACGTGGTTGGGGAGTTGATGAATCTCAACCCCGAATACATCGACGCTTGGCAGGGAAAAACGAACGGCCTGGCCGGCTATACCTATTGGTTCAACACGCAGATCCCGATGGGGTTGAACGTCCACATGACCGCGAAGGAGGTCGCGGACCGAATTCAATACCTGCATCGCAATAACTTCGTTGCGCTCAGCATTGGACCCGAAGCGACGTGGGGGTTAGAAGGCCCTGTCTTCTACATGGCTGGCAGGCTGATGGGCGAGCCGAATCTGGTTTACCAGGACGTGGTCCGGGAATACTGCGACGGCGTCTTTGGCAAGGCGGCCGATCCAATGATGCAGTTCTTCGCGCTGCTTCAGGAGCGGCTTGCCCTGGTCGCACCAATCACGGACGATGACATTTCTGCCGACGCTCGAAACACGCGGTTACCCCGTTGGCTCGATACCAAGGCACTCTACCTCGCTCAGTATCCGCCCGGTGTGCTAAGCAAGCTGGACGGTCTGATCTGCCAGGCGGAGGCTGCTGCCGATACCGAGCGGAACAAGCGTTGGGTACAGCTCTCGCGTGATCAGTTCGATTTCGCGAGGCTACTCACGGAAATGCTGGTTGCGGAACGAGCGTGGCAGACAAAACGCACTACCGCAAACTGGCGAGAGCTCAAAGACGCGGTTGATACTTTCGAAGTTTGGCGTGAGAAAATCGTCAACCTTCCGCCTGAGTACACGAATGCCTGGTGGCCGGGCCACGCCACGTTCTGTCGCTATCTGGTCGCCAATCTCGACGACACCGGGATTGCTTTCTATCGCCCGTGGAACGAGCGGAAAGCGGAAGTACTTGAGAAGGGAATTCGGGGCCGGGCGATGGGCTACGGAACGTCGTATTATTACAGCTTCATCCGCGAGCCACTGACACTCGATTTCAGTAAACCGGAGTGACGCAGTCCCCGGTGTTGACCAGCGTTGCAAACCAACTCGCTTCAACGTCTCAAATCTCTCCAAAGAACGAAGAAAGGTAGAGCTCGCCTTACAGGTCGATCCGGGGCGTCAATCCGTACAAAGTTAAACGCGAGGAGATCTCTGGACGCCGTGGAACACATCTTCGATTCGCGTATCCGGTTGCTCGTCAAACGTCATCTGGATCCGTCTAGCCGTATGCCCAGCACAGATTCTGTCTCACAACGGAACGTCGCTGTGATAGGCGGAAATGATCAATCGCATACCACGATCGTTACTCGTTTCCATTCAGAGGCTCCGATCAGCCATCATGCCTCGCATTCGTTTCGCCGTTCCCAACTTGCCGCAGTATCACTTCTTCTTGCTCCTGCTGTTGGCACGATTCACATCTCCGCAAGTTGGGCTGGGACAGGAGACCGGGCTGGTTAAATTCCAACCGGGAAGACGCCAGTTGTTCCTGGATGACTATGCGATCAGCAGCGTGAAACACCTCACCAAAACGCTGCATCAACCCGAGAAAACGGGAGCCGTCATTACTCCGCAGCGACCCTGGGAAAAGTACCTCGTGCAGACCTGTAGCGTTTCTGCCTGGGGCGAAGAGCTAAACCTATTCAAACTCTAAACCTATTCAAACTAGGTGCAACGCGATCGATCGCGAACCGAATGTTATGGCCGGGCCCACGTACTTTGAAAGCAAAGATGGAATCCACTGGAGGAGGCCGATCCTGCGGTAATTCAAGTGTGGTGGGGCGTGTGAGAACAATATCCTTGCTTTTGATCATCCTTGCTTTCGATCCAAAGTTGAAATGGCCCGCGCGGGCCACTGGAACGGGTCCTGGGCCCGCACACGCCGCCCATGGTGCGCAGCGCCGGACGCAGCAGTTGAAACAGCTGCCGCCCCTCCCGCCGTCGGTGGCTTTCTCAACGCTGCTAAGGCTGTCGATCGCCATGTTTTACAGACCCTCACTTTTCATACACCTCCAACTCGGCCACGCACATTTGTCCCCCTTCCTGGCCGCGTCTGTTGGGTTTGTAGCTAAGCGCACGCACGTAGCGGACTGAAGTGGAGGCGAAGATATGCTCGTATTTTCCGTGGGGGGTACCTGCCCCACGGTGAATCTCGGTCCATTTCTTACCGTCAGCGGAGACCGCGATCGCGTAGTCAGTGGGATAGCCTTTGGCGAAGAAGATCCGCACCCTGGAAACGGTTCGTGTCTCGCCCAGATCGATCTCGAGCGTCCAGGCAAAATGCCCTCCTGCCACGGCGAAGGATTCAGGATCTCCGTCCACCGCCAGCGAGGCGAAGTAGACTTCACTCGAAGGGCCAAGACCCTGTTGGCCATCCAGGGAAAGCAGCTTGCCAGGCTTCTGCCAGGCCAGATTGCCGGGGACCTGTTTTCCTTCGTCTCTCTCTGTCAGCTTGTAAGGAGCGAGTCTCCGCACCGCGTTCTCCGGCAACGGTTGCTGCAACTCGATGCGAATGATGGTGTCGGCGATGTCCTCCTTTACCTCGGTCAGGTCAATGGTCAGGCCGTCACCCTGTTGCGAGAATTTGAGCGGCCGGTTTTCGTTCATCCAGACCGCCTGCCGGACTTGGGATGCCGCAAGAGGTTTTGCAGTTAACCGGCCCTCGGATGGCAGGCCAGTCTTGCCGCGAGGGTTCTTCAGTATGTGCAGGTACAGATTTCGGCGATCAGTGGAGATGACGTTGTAGCCCCACTCAGCTGTAAGCAACGGTCCGGGGTCAACATTCGTAAATGCCGGTTTTAGAGAGGGCTGCCTGTCGGGATTTGCCCAGTCTGCGATCTGACGATGGACATGGACGGTGGAATTGTCGTGCAGAGAGACTGGTGGAAACGGTTTTCCGGTTTGCTGTGCCCAGGTTGCGGAACTGGACACGGTATGATCCAAGTCCGCAATGTATCCCTCCCCGATCAGACTGATAACTTCCTTCACGTAATTCGACCAGGACCGCTCTTGGGTGGGAGTCGGGTTCACTGTGAGCCAGCTATCTACGTTCCACGTCTTTGGCCAGTCGGCCAGCATGGGGAAGAGCCA
The DNA here is from genome assembly GCA_002724245.1 of Planctomycetaceae bacterium. Lineage (GTDB taxonomy): Bacteria > Planctomycetota > Planctomycetia > Pirellulales > Pirellulaceae > UBA9264. Next base: position 11,770 of record PBOG01000093.1, on the reverse strand, counting down.
GTTCAGGTGTTCCCCAGGCCAGACGTGCCATACAGCTTCGCGACATTCCTGGCAAAGAAGATCCCAGTCTCCATTTTGTGGCATGTTCGTGCCGTTCAAAATCAGCAGGCACTCCGGATTGTAACTGCGGATCATACTGTACCACGCGTCTGTCTCCGGATAGTGCTGGGTCGGCCCCCGCCAGTCAAAGAAAAAACTGGCCGGTTCGTATCGCCGCATCGCATCCTCTAGAATCAGGATCACCTGGTCATATTGGAAAAGAGACGGGATGTGTTCAAACTGTCCAAGGTACATCCCGAATTTGATTCCCTCGGCGTCAAGGGCCTTCTTCAGCCCCGGGATAACGTCCGCCGCCGGCGTCTTACGGTAGAAACGCACCGGCCAACGAAATAACGTGTCTCCGTTGCCGTAGGCGATAGGCATGACGTAGCGATAGCCCTGCCGTTCCATCACCTTCGCCAGATCCGAGTACGATTCAGGTGGTATGTTCTCCGGCCCGTGAATTAAGGCCGTCATTCGGGACTGCTCAACCGCTCGCGTGGGGTTCTCTCTGACATTCAGCACAAGCCGCTTTTCGGCAGACGCACCGGCCGCGTCAGTCACCCGAACCACCAGGGGATACTCGCCCAGTTGAACCGTCCGATCGACACGCCCCAGGATGCGACCGTCCGGTGTCATGCTTAAACCCGCCGGGAGTTTTCCCTCGGACAGATCCCACCGAAACGGAGCCCTTCTTCCTTCCGCGTTCACCTGAAATGCAGAAGCCTGGGCCCAGGCGTAACTGAATCGGGACAATTCAGGCACTCTCTTTTCGAGGGCTTCGACGCCGGGAACTCTAAACTCCACATAAGACCAGCTTCGCCACGCGGTGGGCAGGGCATGTGTCGTCACAGCCAGCTTTTCGGTAGGGCCGTTGACGGAATACACGAGCTCAGGGATCGCGTTTCCCTGGCTATCGGAGAGACGGGCGTAGCAACCGAGCAGACCTTCGGCGCGGTTCCTATCTTGAGTAGAAGCGAATTCCATCCGGTGCGCAGAGAGACTTTGCGCATCATCGCATCCTTCAATCGATACTGTACTCCCGGTCGAGAAAGGGCTTTGCCGTGAGAGCTGTGCGGCCCGGGGGCGGGACCAGGCGGAACATCTGATGGTGTCGGCAGCGTCACGACTTCGCCGTTGATGGTGGCAGACCACTCGTAATTCACACCCACTCGGAGTTCGACCTGTTGTGCCCGCGGGCTCCAGACGTACGTGTGCAGGTACGCCATCCGCCCATCACGAGGTTCGTCCTGCCTGACGAAGAAGTAGCTGAAGAGGTCCTGGTAGTCGTCATAGTTGCGCGAGAAGATCCGGTCGTCGAAGAATTGCCAGGTTTTCCCAGCAACCTGTTCGCCGGCTCGCGGTTGAACCGTGGCCTCGCCGATCAGATCGGTTCTCATCCCCGCACCTTCCCGGTTTTCATAAGTCCCGAGGACAAGCCAGGTGTTGATGAACGGCGCGTCTCCCGGGGTCCAGTTCGCTGATGTGGGCGTGGTCAGAATCGCCACCAATACGGCAGCAATCAGTAGTTTCGATTTCATGTAATCCTCTGCCGGAATGAGTAGCAGTCCGGACTGGTCGCAGCGCTGTTCCGGCACTGTGAGTAAAACCAGCCACATCATATAACCACCTGCCTACTGCCGCCGGTGCGGGTCCGGTTGCCGGCCGCACGCTGTGCGCGCCAGCCTCTCTATTGTTGGCGTCTGGATACGCCAACCAAAGGAGCTGAACATGAAACCTCTACTGGTGATGAACAAGTTGGAAACGGAGGCGCTGGGCGGGTGCTCAAATATTACCACCCGGAGGCGGCGCAGGTGATTCACGACTTTTCCGACATCCAATAAATCTATCACTGGCCGTCCGAGCCGATCCAGAAATTACGCCATAACATTCCTTAATTCGTATCACAATTGGGCAGCCAGCATTCACACGGTCGGTACTCAATTCGACTCCAGAAAACGTCAAATACTGGGATGAATCTTTCACTCAACGGGGCCGGTGGCCCACGGCATCGCTCAGCGATTCGGCTCAGGCGAGGATTTCAGGCGGGACCCGACCACCAACATCGGTCAGCCTGAAGTCGCGGCCCGCGTGGCGGTACGTCAGACGCGTGTGATCCAGGCCCAGCAGGTGAAGGATGATGGCGTGGAAGTCGTTGATCGTCACGATGTCTTCGATCGCGAATAAGCCGAAATCGTCAGTCGAGCCGTAGGACATGCCTCCACGAATTCCGCCGCCGGCGAACCACATCGTGAATCCCGTCGGGTTGTGGTCGCGGCCGTCCGAGCCCTGCACGGTTGGCGAACGTCCGAATTCCGTGCCGAAGACGACCAGTGTATCGTCCAGCAGCCCACGCTGTTTCAGGTCGGTCAACAGCCCAGCGATCGGACGGTCAACTTTGCGGGCATTGGCTTCGTGTCCGCTCTTGAGGCCGCCGTGCTGGTCCCAGTAGTTCACGGGATAACTGTGCGACACCTGGATAAAGCGCACGCCGCGCTCCGCCAGTCGCCGCGCCAACAGGCATTCCCGACCGTACTCGTCGGTGGGCTCCTCGCCGATGCCGTACAATGTCTGCGTCGCTCGCGATTCGCTTGCCAGATCAAATGCTTCCGGGGCGTGCTGCTGCATGCGAAAGGCGAGTTCGAAGGCCTCCATGCGGGCGGAGAGGCGGCGGTCGCTGGAACCGGCGGCATGACGTTCATTCCAGCGGCGCATCAGAGCCAATTGCCGCCGCTGCTCGGCCAGTTCGGTCGGAGAATCGGTCAGATTCGCCAGACGCGCTTTGGTGAACTTTGTATTTCCGTCGCCAATCCGCATGCCCTGATAGCGGGCAGGCAGGAAAGCCGTGCCGTAGTTCTGCGCGCCGCCGTGGTAATACGACGGGGAGATGTTGACGAAGCCCGGTAGGTTGCTGTTTTCCGTTCCCAGTCCGTACATCAGCCACGACCCGAGGCTGGGGCGTGTGAGGTTTCCGTCACCGGTGTGCAACTGCAGTGTCGCGCCACCATGAGACACAAAGCTGCTTTGCATCGATCGGATGACNCAGANGTCATCCATTTNTCGGCCGATTTCCGGAAACAGGNTGCTNACCGGCAGACCGCATTCGCCGTAGCGACGAAACCGCCAAGGCGACTTCAGCACGTTNCCGGTCTGAGCGAACGTNAATTCCGGCTTCTCGATCGGGATCGGTTTTCCGTGNTAGCGATCCAGTTCTGTTTTGGGATCGAACGNGTCGATATGCGAAACGCCACCGTGGAGGAAAAGGAAGATCGCCCGCTTCGCGCAGGGGACATGGTGTGTCAGAGAAGCCTTCCCGGCACGGGCATCGAGGGTCGAAAGACCGGCCAGCGACAGGTACCCGAAGCCGCACGCCGAACCTCGAAGCCATTCACGCCGGCCATGTGTGGTGGTAAGCGGGTTGTTGTTTTGTGATGGACTCATTTTGTCAGCCGACTGTTCCGTAATGAATCAGTTGTCAGGTAGTGAAATTCGCCAGCATGCCTTGCAGCAGGGAAATGTCGGCGAAGTCCACAACAGTTCAATCCACGTACATGAATTCGTTCAGGCTCATCAGCAACCGGCAGTATCCGGACCAGGCTGCACGTCGCGCCGTGTCGTCCGGCGCATTCACGGACCTCTGCCGTTCGGCTTCGGTTACATACTGCAACGCTTCCTGAAGTTCGTCATCCAATGGCTGGCGCAAAAGCACAAGCCGGTGTGCCAGCCGCAGACGTTGTTGATCGTCAGCGTCGGACCGGGCGAGAAGCCAGGCCGCCATGCTGTCCGCTTGCTCCCGCACAAACGGGCTGTTCATCAGGTATAGTGACTGAGGGGCAACGGTCGTTTCCTGGCGGCGGGTCGTGACGGCGTTGGCGTTCGCAAAGTCGAACAGCTGGAACACTTCATGCAGCGTGTTGCGAAGGACCGGCAGATAGATACTCCGCCGGCGGCTCGCATAGCTCTTGAACTCGCCGGCCGGTGCGGCAGCGGAATACAGCCCGCGTTTCTCGTCTTCCTTTCCGCCATCCTGAGTCACGTCCAGGACCGATCCGCCCAGAGCCGGGTCTAGCTTGCCGCCCAGGACCAATAACGAATCACGTAACTCTTCGGCGGTCAGTCGGCGGCGCGGGAACTTCCAGAGCAGTCGGTTCTCAGGGTCAATACTTTGCCGCGTGGTCTGCTGCGGCCGGGACGATTGCTGATACACTGCGGAGTTCAAGATCAAGCGGTGCAGGTGTTTGAGTGACCAGTCGCTGTGAATGCATTCCGATGCCAGCCAATCCAGCAGTCCCGGGTGCGACGGGCGCTGACCGAGCTGTCCGAAGTTGTCGCTGGTGGCAACCAGGCCTGTCCCGAAGTGTCCCTGCCAGATGCGGTTGACGATGACGCGGGAGACCAGCGGGTTCCCGGCTCGGGCAATGCGGCGGGCCAGTTCCAGCCGTCCGCTTCCGGATGTCTTGAAGGCGGCGTGACCGGCGCCGTCGATGATCTGCAGGAAGCGTCGCGGAGCCATCGCGCCGGGGCGTTTGTAACTCCCGCGGCGATGAATCGGCACATCGCGTGGTTGTCCCTCCTCAACGGCCATGACCATTCGTGTATCGAGGGGCAATGGAGCGGACCGATCGGCGTAGATTTCCACTTCGGCCAGCTGTAGCCAGTGTTCTCCGGCAGCGTTCGGTCCCAGCAGTGCCACGCGGACCGTTCGTCCCACGCGTCCGTCCGGCACTCTGATGTAAAAGCCCTGATCCGCCGGCGGATAGTCTTTGCCGTCCTTGAAAAAGTCCTGCCGGAAGACTGGCTTGCGATTGGCATCCAGCACGCTGACGCGAAAGTTCGACAGCCGCGTCGCGCAGCAGTCTTTACGGTTCCACAGACCAATCAGGCGGATCGGAGAATCTACCGCAAGAGTCACTTCCCACCAGGGGGAAGCATCACCGTCGGCGGTGTGGCTGAAGTTGTCGGGGACGCCGTCGATGGCACGGCTGGCAGGAAAGTTGCCGGCGTTCTCGGTTGACTGCCTCGCGGTGCCGTGCCGCGCGAGGTTCTGTCCGGCGGCCGGTTTGACCTGGAACATGGCTTTGGTCCCATCGGGATTCAGCGGTCGTTCCATCCACTTCGAAACGAACTCGGTATCCGACAGATTCCGAGTGCTGCGAAATACACCCGCCCAGGAGTAGTAGTCTGCTGTGGGAATCGGGTCGAACTTGTGGTCATGACATCGTGAACACGCAACAGTCATCGCGAGGAACGCACGACTCGTCACGTCAATCTGTTCGTCCACTATGTCGAATAACAGCAGTTCCTTGTCCTGTTCGGCGAGTGCTTTCGGCCCAAGCAGTAGAAAACCAGTGGCAATGGTCTGCTGCTCAGTTGCTTCGCGGTCGCCGTCTGCTGGCAGCAGATCACCAGCGATCTGTTCTATAACGAATTGGTTATACGGCTTGTCAGTATTGAATGCGTTGATGACGTAGTCGCGGTATCGATATGCGTAACGCATGATGTAGTTACCGTCGTTCGCGGTGGTGTCCGCGTAGCGCACGACGTCCAGCCAGTGACGTCCCCACCGTTCGCCGTAGTGAGGGGAGGTCAGAAGCCTGTCGACCAGACGACTGTACGAGTCCGGAGCAGGATCGTTGACAAAGTTGTCGACGACCTCGGGCGACGGCGGCAGGCCCAGCAGGTCGTAATGAAGACGGCGAATCAGAGTGCGTTGATCGGCACACGGCGTTCCGTGGATCGCATCTTTTTTTCGCCGCGCGACAATGAAACGATCGATGGGCGTTCGCACTCGATCGGGCGCGTTGACAACCGGAAGCGCCGGCAGGCGGACGGGCTGAAAGGCCCAGAACGCGAGCTCTTCCTTAGAGAAGACGGCGTCTACCTGTTCGGCGGAAACGGTCGCCGGCGGAGTGTCGTACTTGGGCCAGACAGCTCCGGAACGGACCCACTGAACCAGCGATGTTATCTGCGCCGGGCTCAACGGCTTATCAGGCGGCATCTTCAGATCGGTGGTGCGCCGGATCGCGCGGACGAGCAGACTGCCGTCAACGTCCTTTGCCTCAGTGACCGGCCCCGAGTCGCCTCCCTTACGAAAGGAAGCAGCGGAATCGAGTCGCAGGCCACCTTCCTGCTCATCTGGGCCGTGGCAACTAAAGCATTTCGCAGCCAGCAACGGGCGCACCTTCATCTCGAAAAACGCATCATCCGCCCGGGATGCCTGGCCTAAAAGGCAGTACAGAATTAGCGTTGCCGTCACCTTATCCTCGCTGTCGTATTTCCCTGTGTTCCGGCCTGCCACTCGGCGTCGTCAAACAGCATGGCGGGGCAGCGAAACTGTTTCCAGTTTTGCTTTTCACGCTTCGACGGACCACTCGGCGGCGCGAAATCCCTGCAGCAGCATAAAGTTCCCTCACCGGTGTTGCGTGTCTGATGCTCAACGTCAATGGGGATATAGACCGTCATCCCTTTGCGTACCTCGTACTTCTCGTTGCAGGTCTCAGGCTCCGCTCGGCGCTCAACGCGTAGTATATCTCGACGGCGTCCGCGCGGATATCGTTTACACATTCTGCCCCAGGATGCAGCCACCACAAGCCGACACAGATATCGTCGGCTCCGCAACTTTCGCCGTGGATCAGATCCTGCACCTGACGCCCAGGTCACCGGCGCGGGCATCACCGAATTGCAGCAGGCGTTACCCAGCTGCAAGATCAAGACCTAGTCCTGCCGCCGGTGCGGGGCCGGCGTCTGGTCACATGCCGCCGCGTTACCTTCGATCGATGTCACGTTTGAATGCCTTCACAATGAGCGAACCAATGTCCGGCTTAATTCCACGGCACAATCCTCAACCGGCGCAGATATCCAATGGGCGTGACTGATCGAAACTTTGCTGTCCGAAAGCGGCTCCTGTGCCACTTTGTCATCTCTTGGCAATTTTGCGTGACGTTGTGATCTGGCTAGAGTGCCGTGCCGTGATACTTATAAAACAACGACCTTGTTGTTTTGAAACTGCGTGTTCCTCTTGTTGATCAAAGTCACACTGCTCGATAGGATTGCTTCTCGCAATAGAACTGCCTGACCATCGTGTTTCGGGCAACGCGTCAAGACACTTTTGTGGAATTGGACAAATGGCAGAAGGCACCATCAAGCGACTCACGGACAGGGGCTTTGGATTTATTGACGTAGGGCGAGAAAAGGACTTGTTTTTTCACTCGTCAAGTCTCGAAGGGGTGAGCTACGACGAGCTCCGAGAAGGACAGCGAGTGTCATTTACCGAAGGAAGTGGACCGAAAGGCCCATGTGCCGAGAACGTCACACTGGCGTAACGGGGCGTAGCACCACTCATGAAGAGTGCACCACCTCGACAAAGATCGTTGAACTAAATCGCTGTGTAGTGTGTCGTACCGTCTTGGGATGCCAGGGCGGTGCGGACAAAAGACCATGCTTCTCGTCCCAGCCACGTACGGAAAAACATCGCTGCTTCGATTTGGGGTTGGTGTAACTAGAATTCCCTTCAGAGTTAGAAAACTTTGATGCCGAATAACGGGACCACGTCGGTCTATCGAGACGATTCCGTATCCATCGGCGAGACACCGGTGGGTAAGGGCGTTTTTTCGGAACGCAGCTATCCGGCTAACGCTGTTATCGGTGAGATCACCGGAGACGTCGTCACAAATTGCCCAAGTGGATCTAGGTATTCATTTGAAATTGACGACCGAACTCAGTTGGAGCCGCATGCCCCGTTTCGATACTTGAACCATAGTTGCGAACCGAATTGTGAGTTCGACTGGTTCGACGATGACGGGACAAATGGAGACGTGGCCCCGATGTACTTGATTGCGTTACGTGACATCTGGTCCGGTGAAGAGTTGACAATCGACTACAACTGGCCCGCGATCTCTGCCATTCCCTGCCATTGTGCCATGGAGTCGTGTCGCGGCTGGATTGTTAGTGCCGAGGAATTGGATTCGCTCGTTAGGACGCGCGAAGACCAACGATCAAATAGCCGGTGATGACGAGTCAAATCTGACGCTCGGCTGGGGCGCTGGTAGGATCACTTAATATGCCTCTGTTGGATGTTGATATCTCGATTAATGGTTCAGGTTTGCCTAGCAACGTTGTTGGTTTTTCTTCGAGAAGCTGAGTTGAGAGTCAGCCAGTTTGTTAGGGATAGCCCCGATCACGTTAAGGGCTTCGTCCCGAGTGACTTCGTAACGGTCTACCGGTCTTTACGAGCCATCACTGAGGCGAACCTCGCCGCCGGAACTTCGTTGTGCGAATGGGGAAGCGGTTTTGGTGTGGTGGCGTCGTTAGCTGCGATGCTTGAGTTTCAAGTATGTGGCATTGAAATTGAGAGAGCTCTTGTAAATGCTTCCCGGAGGCTTGCCGATGACTTTTGTCTGCCGGTGGAGTTCGTTCACGGTAGTTTCGTCCCCTCGGGCGCCGAAGCTGATGTCGAGGAATCCCATGCCGACAGCAGCAGCGAATATTTCTGGCTCGTCACCGATGCGGATGACACTTATGATGAACTGGGACGTGGGCCCCATGATTTTGACGTAGTTTTCGCCTATCCCTGGCCCGCTGAGGAATGCCTGATCGAAGATATATTTGAGAAATATGCCGCTGAAGAAGCGTTGCTACTAACCTACACCGCATATGATTCCGTGCGTCTGCGACGGAAAGTGCGTAAAGTGCCTGGCAGCTCTTAAGGTTACAGGCTATCAACACTGAACACGCACATGTAATTTGAAGCTGGGGAAAGTGGTTTTCTGCGGAAACCTCGCAACGAATGCGCGGAAATTGTCACCTGCTCGCATAGATTGTCGGGCAAAAAAAACGACCGGTTCCTGAACTGAAAACGCTTGCGAATGCTTTTGTTCATCGTGCCTATCCCTCAGCCGGGGAAATCCGGGATTGTGGACCGACAAATCACACCGGAATAGGGTTCCGACTTCAACACACGGCCGGCTGCGGATTTCAAGCGTCGAGCAACGGGAAACAGGGGTACCGCTTGTTTGTCACTTACCATCCGTCTTGCCCCGAATTGCACTGATCCTTGTAAGCTCAGTGAAGCGAAAAACGACACGGATACTATCACCCACCTAGGGTTCAATTTATCGGTCTCCGACTCCGGACTGTTGCGTCTCAGAGAATTCACCAACCTGCAGGACCTCAGCCTTAACGACACCCAGGTCACCGACGCGGGCGTCGCCGCAATCCAGCAGACTCAGCAGACGTTTCATGTTCAGCTCCCTCGGTTAGCGTATCCAGACGCCACCAATATAGAGGCTGGCGTGCACAGCGTGTGGCTAGCAACCGGACCCGCAGGAGCGGCAGGGGATCAGGACATTGTCTTCCTGGCGGACAATCCTGGTCTGTCTGCCTTGCTCGTCCTCGGTTGATGGCGGATAATCGTCCAGATGTCACGCCAGCACCACATTTCGCGCCGTCAGTTCGACCGAACCCTGGGCTTGGGTGTGATGGGCCTGGGATTAGGTGATGCGCTTGTCGGTCGCGGGCAGAGCAGCCCACTGACGGGCTTTGGCAAAGCCAAACACGTCATTTTTCTTTTCCTCTACGGTGGTCCCAGTCAAATTGATACCTGGGATATGAAGCCTGATGCCGCGGTCGAATACCGAGGTGAATTCATGCCGGCCCATACTGCTGTGCCGGGTATTACTTGTTGTGAGCACCTGCCTCTGCTGGCAAAACGAACGAAGGACCTGGCGGTCGTCCGCTCTCTGACCATGGAGGGTAGCAGCACGGGCGATCATCATTGCGACGCGTACTACGTATTGACGGGACAGCGGTTGGCCAAATCGGACATCGCTCAGGGAATCAACCGCAAGCCCCGACCTGATGACGACTGGCCATTCATCGGTTCCACGGTCTCCTACTGCCGACCGACCAAGGGAGACTTGCCTGCTTCCGTCCAACTGCCGTTTTACAGTAACGAATTCAGCGGCTATGTCGTGCCGGGGCAATTCGCTGGAAAGCTCGGTGCCGCACACGAGTCGCTACTGGTACGTGGCGTCCCTGACCCTGAGGTGAAACATGGTTTCAAGCCGCGGGAATTTCGCATTCCGTCATTCGAGCTGCCCGCCGACGTCAGTCGGCAACGGATCGCAGGTCGCGGACGCCTGTTGCAGAAGCTGAATAGATGGCAAAGAAGTGTTGAAGGCGCTCGCCAGGTTGACAAGTTCAACACGCAGCAACAGCGCGCGTTCAAGTTGCTCACATCAAACCGCGTGAAAGAAGCCTTCGACCTTGCTCGTGAACCAGAGGGTCTGCGGGAGCGTTACGGAAACACGGTAACGGCCCAGGGGACGTTGATGGCCCGACGGTTGGTGGAAGCTGGTGTGCCGTTTGTGACGGTCCACTGGCGCACGCCCGAGCAATCACCGTTGGTTGCCAATTGGGATACGCATGCAGATAACTTCTTTCATCTGCGCACCCACTTGCTGCCGGAACTGGACAAAATGCTCTCGGCATTGTTGGAAGATTTGGATCAGCGAGGCTTGCTTGAATCCACCTTGGTTATCGCCATGGGGGAAATGGGCCGTTCACCGAAGTGGGCCGACCCACGCGTTCGCGGTACCAAGTATCGGCCAGGGCGTGATCACTGGATCAACAGCATGTTCGCCCTGTTCGCTGGAGGCGGCATCCGTGGCGGCCAGGTCTATGGCGCTACCGACAAGGTGGCGGGCTACCCGATCGAAAAACCAGTCTGGCCCGGTGATATCGCAGCCACGATCTATCACGCGCTGGGTATTCACCGTGAGGAGTTGCTCATTGAGGATCGCGCAGGACGCCGCGTGAACCTGCTGGCAGAAGGCGAACCGGTGCCGATCTTTTCCTAGTTGCTGTGTGGTCTGGGTAGACAAACTGGCGTGCCATGGGTGGCAACTGGGGAACCCCAACGCACGGAATGCGTGGTCAGGACCCAGCTGACGTTTCATGTTCAGCTCCTGCGGTTGGCGTATCCAGACGCCAGCAATATAGAGGCTGGCGTGCACAGCGTGTGGCCAGCAACCGGACCCGCACCCGTGGCAGGAGCGGCGGCGAGGATTCGCTCGCCGCGTTCACAAGTCGCAGATGCGATCGAAATGCGGAAAATCAGACAAGCATGTCATCGGACTCCATGCGCTGTAGCACCTTCCGCATGTTGCAGCTACAGTGGCGTACGAGGCTGACATAGGCATCCAGCGGTTGACCATCGAGTTGTTCTTGCGCTATGGATTCGAATCTCGACCACGAGGTGAATCTAGTGGCACAATGCTGGTGTCCCAGCCTGTCTGTTCCGCTCTTTCCCATACCTCAATGAAGGTGGTTGCCATGCGATCCTCAATAGCTCTCGGATTGGTGTTGGCCTGGCTTGTGTGTCTCGTGGGCTACGGGGGTGACGATTCACCCGAAGGCGCCCCTGCGATAGCTGGCCCCGGTACGGCCGATCCTGCAGGCCAAGTCAGGTCGAGTCCCATCGAGTTCTGGAACGTGTGGGGCCCGTCGTGGGGGAAGAGCGGGTTGTCGGCGCTGAGCCCTGGGATCGAGACACGCATCCGGCCGACCCCCGGGGACGTCTCGTTCTCCTGGGGGACAGATCGCCCGCGGTGCCTGGTCTGGAAAGCGTATTCCGCTCCCGATGGGTTCATGAACTTCTACTCGGAAGACGTCCTGCCGGGCGTGACGAAGATGGTGGTCGAGGATGGTGCTGGACGCTGGGCCGGCGCCGCGG
>PBOG01000092.1 GCA_002724245.1 Planctomycetaceae bacterium | reverse complement strand
CAAGGCAAACCACCGAGTCGAACCACAAATTACGACACCACAAGCCACGACACCGCGAACCAAAGTGGCAACGAACGGACCTCAGACGGCCATCATTACGCTATCGGCAAAGAACGAAGATGCCCTCTTCGAACTTGCCGCTGCCTACGCTAAATCACTTGCGCAAGATGCCTCCGTCTCAATCGCTGATTTTGCCTCGACGACCAACGTAGCACGCAGCCATCTTGAACTCCGCGCGGCGATCCCGACCGACTCACGTGAGAAAGCGATTCGACTGATGCAATCGCTTGGTCGAGGAAACGCGGTTGATCCGATCTGTATGGGTGACCGGCGCCGGTCCCCTCGAGTCGCCTGGCAGTTTACCGGCCAAGGCGCACAGTATGTCGGCATGGGGCGCCAGTTGTATGATTCGCAGCCCGTCTTTCGTGCAGCCATCGACCAATGCGACCAACAACTAAAGTCAATCCGGGATGATTCACTGCTCGACGTTTTGTTCAATGATGTAGCCACACAGCCCGCGCTCAACAACACGTACTGGACACAGCCCGCTACTTTCGCGGTGCAAATGGGTTTGGCACAACTGCTAAACAGTTGGAACATACAGCCCGATGTGGTGCTTGGCCATAGCGTCGGACAATATGCAGCGGCCTGTGTCGCCGGGATCATGACCTGGTCAGACGGTTTGCGTTTGATCGCCGAGCGTGGGCGATTGATTAGTGAGTTGCCGCACGACGGTCAGATGCTGGCCGTGTTTGCTCCTGCGGAGGCGGTTCAAAAAGCCATTACCCATGCACCCGGCGTTTCGCTGGCGGCTTTGAACGGCACACATGTTGTGATCAGTGGTGACGCAGCCGCAATCTCCCGGATTGAACAGTCATTTGCTGAGCGTACTGTACGAACGAAACAACTAAACACATCGCACGCGTTTCATTCGCACTTGATGGATCCCGTTTTGGAACCGTTTGCACAATTCGCTGCTGATGTCAGATTTCACACTGCCACAATGCCGCTGGTTTGTAATGTGTCGGGTCAAGTCTTGCCCACAGACAAACAGCTGGATGGAGTGTATTGGGCCGACCACATCCGCCAGCCCGTTAGCTTTGCTCCGAGCATTGCCGCCCTGACCGAACTCAATTGTGAGTTGCTGGTCGAGTTAGGTCCGCAATCCGTACTCACCCGCATGGCAGCCGCCAACTGGAATCCGCCGGCAAATACGCTGGTCAGCTGCCTGCAAATGGACCGTGACGACAACCACTCCCTGGGCGTGGCGATTGCTCAAATGTACGCGCAGGGCATCACGCCCGATTTCGCCGCCATGCATATCGAGAAGGAGTGGCAACGCGTCGATTTACCGACTTACCCGTTTCAACGTCGACGATTCTGGGGGCCGGACAAACCACGCGCTGCCCACGCCGAACATCACACAGCGCACCCACTGCTTGGCAGCAAAGTTTCACTGGCCGGTCTCCCTGACGAAACGCGTTATGAAGGATTCATCGACACCGATAGTCCAGCTTGGATGCCCGACCACGACGTCCTGAACACGACAGTGCTTCCTGGTGCCGCGTTGGTCGAGATGGCGCTCCAAGCGGCTGGATCACGAATTATCGAAAACGTCACATTCGAGCAGCCAATTCGCCCCACTACCAGAATGGCCTTGCAATCGGTCATCACAAAACCTGATGTTGCGGATTCGGGTCGATTGCATTTTGCCACGTACGCCTGTCCTGCAACCAGCAAGAATTGGAATCGGCATTTTGCTTGCGACTTTGTCGACGAACAACATCAAAGGCCGGACCCAGTCGATCGCCAGGCGATTCAAGACCGTCTCGAGGAAACCGATTCACCGGACAACTTCTATCAAAAGATGACTTCGCTCGGGCTGAATTACGGCCCTGCGTTCCGGTGTATTGGTGAACTACATTTTTCCGACCAACAAGTGCTAACGCATTTGCAATCTTCTGGCGACCTCCGCGGTTACACGATTCCACCACCCCTCCTCGATGCCGCTTTACATTCGTTGGCCGCGGGGCTGCTGAAAAGCGACGACGGTACACTGTTTCTTCCTGTCGGAATGGCCCGAGTGGAGTGCTTTGCACCCATCGAGTCGGAGGCCTGGTGTGTTGCCAGCTGGAATCACAACGAAGGTACCACGCGCACGGCGGACCTGGTCCTGTTTTCCGAGAGCGGCGAAGTACTGCTCAGAATTGATGGCTTGCAAGTTCAACAAGTCAGCCTCGCAGCAATGCGTCAAATGAGTGGCTCCGGTGCCGAGCGTTTGGTACACGAACTGCAGTGGAAGCCGATTCGTTTGGCTGCCACAAAACTGGAACCAAGAAACTGGCTGGTGATCTCACACGATTGCGAACAGGATGAATTGCAGAAGGTGTTTGTGAGCCAGCTTGTCGACAACTTGCGGGAACAACACCACAACGTCTCTGCGATCACGCTGCGACCCGATTCTGACTTTGATAACGAAGCAGAAAATGCGTTTGCATTTTGTGGTCGCTTGACAGCGAACTGGAAACGGCTGCTTGACATCTTCTCTAATGAAAACTCGGCACCACAGATTGATGGCATCGCCTGGGTGCTTGGTGCTGCAAACGACCACACTGAATCGATCGTCCCTTACGGTGTCGAGTCGGTCTTGCAATTCGTGCAAGCAATGCTGGGACGCAAGTGGCGACGCTTGCCTTGCGGGTTGCAATTGATTACTCAAAACGCGATCGACACGGGGGAAGATCAGCAGCTCGTCCAGCCACAACAAACTCAGTTCTGGGGACTGGGCCGTGTGGTCGGTGCCGAGCAACCTGAGTTTCGCTGTCGCTTGTTGGATTTGTGTGCCAGCGAGATGGCCGACGACAACGTCGCAGCGTTGGCGGCCGAGATCGCGCTGACGGAAACGGCTGACAACCAACATGCCATTCGTCGCGGGCAACTGCTGGTCCCCCGAATGACACAACCCAAATTGGCGCCGTCGACGGGATTCTCATCTCGTGCTGACGGTTGTTACCTCGTCACCGGCGGACTGGGCAAGCTCGGCCGACAAGTTGCCAGGTGGCTGGCCGAACACGGAGCGCAACAAATTGTTCTGGTTTCCAGACGGCAGCCTGATAAAGAGGCGTTGGCTTTCATTGAATCGATTGAACAATCCGGTTGCCAGGTCGTGATTCATGCGGCCGATGTCGGAGACCGCGACGACGTTGAAAGTTTATTCGGGCGATTTGGCGACGATTTGAAGAATCTGGCCGGAGTTATTCACGCTGCTGGCGTCTTGGACGATGGTTTACTTGAGTCGCAAACGAATGAACGATTCGAACAAGTCCTCAAGCCCAAGGTTGCCGGTGCGGATTTGTTGAACGAGCTAACGCAGGATCTTGAGATTGACCTGTTTGTCCTTTACTCATCGGCGGCATCGGTGTTGGGCTCACCTGGCCAAAGTAATTACGCAACGGGCAATGCCTACCTTGACGGATTGGCTTACCGACGGCGGCAATTGGGACGTCCTGCAATCACGATCAACTGGGGACCGTGGACCGAAGGCATGGCGGACGATGAGCGAGTCGTTAAACGACTTGCTGTCCAGGGCATCACACCACTTGAAGGGAATGACGCCCACGCAGCCTTGGAACAAATGCTGGCCAGCAATACGGTTCAGGCCACTGTGATGGATGTGGACTGGCGTCGGATGCGGACGGGACCGAACGGCGACGTTCCTGCCATACTCCAGGAACTTGTCGGCGCTGGGAAAAAGTCGCGTGCGGCTGATTCCGCTTTGGTCAGCAAACTCAAACAGCTTCGCGGTAATGCCCAACGCGAATTGTTGGTCAAAACAATTCAAGATTCTCTGCAAGGCATCCTTTCCACACCCGACGTTCCCGACACAGATCGACCGCTGATCGAAATGGGACTCGATTCCTTGATGGCAGTTGAATTTGGAACTGAGTTACAACAGATGCTCGGGGACCAATTCAATTTTGGTCCAACCATGCTGTTCGATCATCCTACGATCACTGCGATTACCGATTTCGTTCTGGACCTGGTGACTTCTGACGACAGCAACGACTCACCAACAGTCAACAGCCAGCCAGCGGCCCCTGGTCCAGCCGATGAAAGCATGGTTCACTCCGCTCGCGAAGACATTGCTGTTGTTGGCATGAGCTGCCGTTTCCCCGGAGCCAGAAACCTTGATGAGTTCTGGCAGAACCTGCTCAACGGTGTCGATTCCGTTTGCGATATTCCGAACGACCGCTGGGATATTGATCGCTTTTATAGTGCCGATCGCAAGCCTGGGAAAATGTACACGCGGCGTGGCGGCTTTCTGGATGACATCGCCGACTTTGACGCAGCGTTTTTCAATATCTCCGATCAGGAAGCTTGCTGGATTGATCCACAGCACCGGATGTTGCTGGAAAACAGTTACCGGGCGATGGAAGATGCGGGAATTCCAACTTCACCGTTGGTCGATGCCAATGTTGGTGTGTTCATGGGAATTATGGGTTCGGACTACGCTTTCCTGCCGACGCTGGACGACGAAGACATCATCATGGGATTTCAGGGCGCAGGTCTTTCACATAGCGCAGGTGTCGGTCGGATCAGTTACCTGTTCGGCTTTGAGGGGCCAAGTGTTGCCGTGGATACGGCCAGCAGCAGTTCACTGGTCGCCGTCTACCAGGCCATGCGTAGCCTTCAGGACGGCAACTGCAATCTGGCCTTGGCGGGCGGAGTTAACGCCATTCTCGCGCCAGTGAATTCATTACTGATGTCAAAAGCCGGTTTACTTTCGCCCGATGGACGCTGTAAATCGTTTTCCAAATCAGCGGACGGGTTTGGTCGAGGAGAAGGCTGTGGCGTCGTGGTCTTGAAACGATTGAGTGATGCCGAACGTGATGGCGATCGCGTGATGGCCGTGCTTCGTGGTGGGGCAGTCGTGCACAACGGTTTCAGTGGAGGGATCACTTCACCCAATGGCAAAGCTCAAAGCCGAGTCATAGACGCTGCCATTAAGGACGCGAGACTCGCCCCTTCACAGATACAATACCTGGAAGCCCACGGCACAGGAACCGAGTATGGAGACCCGATCGAGTTGGGGGCGGCCGTCACGATTTATGGGAAAGGCCGCTCGAAAGATAATCCCCTGCTGGTTGGTTCCGTAAAAGCCAATATCAGTCATTTGGAAGCGGCGGGGGGTGCCTCCGGATTAATCAAGACAGTCCTCGCGATTCATCATGCTGTGATTCCGACACAAGTTCAGTTCGACGAGCCATCTCCCCACATCCCGTGGACGCGGATGCCGGTCAAGATGGTCAGCCAAACCAGGGAGTGGCCACAATGCGAACGAAGAACCGCGGGCATCACCGCACTCGGCCTCGCAGGAACTAATGCACACCTGGTCTTGAGTTCTCCTGTGGAAACCGTTGAAACCGACTTATTGGCAACAGATTCAGTTGAACCCAAGGACCGGCTGCTGGTTGTTAGCGCCCGATGTGAAAACGCACTGCACGAATTGTCTCAGCGGTATTTGGATTATCTGGAAACCCATCCGCACACCGACCTGGACGATTTTTGTTTCACCATTGGTGCAGGACGCCGGCACTTTGAGCACCGCATGGCGCTGCCTTTTAACTCTCTCGCCGATGTCAAAGGAAAACTTGAACAAGCTCTTGGCAGCTACGACCCGTCTGTGCTGCGCAGCCAGAATGGGAATGGCTCTGCGCAGAATCGCACAACCGGAGTCAAGTCGACTCAGAACGCCGGTTCGCCACAACTGGCGTGGATCTTCGGTGACGGGTTCGCAGACATTCGAACAACATTACGAGAGCTGATTGCAACCCACCCGGTCATCGCCAAGTTTGTTTCGGAATGTGATCAGCGTCTCCGCGAGCACAGCACCATTTCAGGACCCACTGCCTCTGAGCAAACACTTTCGCTAGCGGAATTGATTACGACTCAGGACACAAAACACCGCCACAATGACTCGCTGCAGTATTTGCTCCAAGCCAGTTTGGCCAAGCTTTGGCAGTCGTGGGGCATTCAGCCAGATGCCGTCGCTGGCTACGGTGTTGGCCAATACACTGCTGCTAGTGTTGCTGGCTGCCTGTGCTTCCTCGATGCAATGGTACTCGTTCACGAGCGACAGACATTGCTCGCCGGTTCACTTGGCGACGCGGAACAGAATGCGTTCGAGAAATTGGCGGATCAGTTTAACTACTACCCGCCAAACTTGCCGCTGGTCTGCAGTCTCTCGGGGGAAGTGGTGCCGGTTCACCGATCCCTGGGTGGTAGCTATTGGCGCCAGCAGGCAACTTCAGAGATGCAGCTTGAGCAAAGCTCACAAGCACTCATTGACTTGAATTGCCAAATCGGCTTGATCCTGGGCCCAATGGACGAATCGAAATTACTGTTTGCCAGTGGAGATAATGCAGGCCCGTTCTTGATACGTGCCTGTTCGCGTTCGAAAGACTCCATCGATGATTCTTTACTCGCAATTCTAGGACAACTCTACCAACAAGGTTGCAATCCCGATTTTCCTGCGGTTCTTGGAAATCAGCGCAAGCTCAGTTTGCCAACCTATCCGTTCCAGAAAAAGCGGTATTGGATTACCGAAATTTCTCGATTCATGGAAGCTGAAGAAACACCAGAAACGAAACCGATACACTCGTGATCACCGAAAACAAAAAACACACGACAGACCATTTTGACGTCGCCATACTGGGTGGCGGCCTGGCCGGACTCACTCTCGCGCGACAACTACTGCGCAAGCATCCTGACCTTAAGATTGCCATCACCGAAAAACAGGTGTTTCCCGTTTCCGAAACAACCCATAAAGTCGGCGAGTCGACGGTGGAGATTGGAGCGCACTATTTTGGTGAACGACTTGGTCTCAAGAAACACTTGATCGACCATCAGCTACCAAAATTTGGGCTGCGTTTTTTTTTCAAGGATGCCTTTCAATCCTTGTCAGAAGGTACTGAAGTTGGCGGCAGCACTTTTTTTTCCGCGCCAAGTTATCAGGTCGATCGGGGACGCCTGGAAAATCATCTGGCGAAAGCCGATACCGAGGCTGGAGCCACGATTTTTGACGGTACGCAGGTGCGCGAAGTCATACTCGATTCCTCTGACAACGGAACAAAAGAAACGAATCATCAAATCACTTTCTTGCGTGATGATTCGCTGCAGAAGATCACCTCGAAATGGATCGTTGACGCCAGCGGTCGGGCGGCCTTTATTCGACGCAAGTTGAACCTCGACGAAGACCTCGGACACGACATCAACGCAACCTGGTTTCGCATCGACGCCCAAATCCAGATTGATGGTTGGTGTGAAGATACTGACTGGCAACAACTCACCGGCAAGGTGCCGCGCCGTTGGCTGAGCACCAACCACTTGATGGGTGAAGGCTATTGGGTTTGGCTGATTCCATTGGCCACGGGTTCCACAAGTATCGGAATCGTGGCCGACCCAAGGATTCATCCACTCAACACATTTAATAGTTTTGAAAAGTCGCTCGACTGGCTCAGTGAACACGAGCCGCAATGTGCGCACGCAATCGAGCCACATGTCGACAAAATGCAGGATTTCCTCGCAATCAAGAAAATGTCAATGGGGTCGAAACAAATCTTCTCGGTCGACCGTTGGGGCCTGGTAGGAGAAGCCGCCGCGTTCCTCGATCCGTTCTATTCTCCCGGTAGTGATTTCATCGCGATCGGCAACACCATGGTCGGCAGATTGATCGAAGAAGATGTGGCGGGCAATTCGATCACACATCTTGCCCCTACGTTGCAAAGCGTTTTCCTGACTCTGTTTCAAAACAACTTGCTGACTTACCGTGATCAATACCCTCTGTTTGGCAATCCGCGAATCATGGCGATCAAGTTCGTTTGGGATTACGCGGTTTACTGGGGTTTTCCGGCATTGTTGTATTTCAATGACAAATTGACCGACGCCGGTTTCATTCAGAGTTTGTCGCGCGGTGTCGAAGAGATTCGCGACATGAACTTGAAGATGCAGGATTTTTTCCGC
This sequence comes from Planctomycetaceae bacterium, assembly GCA_002724245.1. Classification (GTDB taxonomy): domain Bacteria; phylum Planctomycetota; class Planctomycetia; order Pirellulales; family Pirellulaceae; genus UBA9264. The sequence goes on along the minus strand of PBOG01000092.1, from coordinate 57,085 downwards.
GATTGGTACCGGGCCGATCCAGAGGTGAACGCCGTGCCGGCATTTGTTGACCAGAGCAACATTGAAATCATGACACGATTGAACCAGGAACTGACCGAGCGGTTGGATGATGAAGCACTACGGAAACGATTTGACAGCAATGTCGATTTGATTCGCGAGCTGATGCTAGAGATCACCAGTCGCGTACGTGAATCATTAACCGACATTGACACGAGCATCAGCCAGGAGCCAGCGCGCGAGCAACGGCTTGCACCCGTCTTCGACATGTTAAACATTTGAGCCTTTCAGGATCATGGCATGGCTGCCCTGTGCCGCGTCACATGAGCATCTCACGCAAGCCTGAAGCATGGCATCCGTTTGCCTGTACACAGACCTCAACCCGTTCCTTCCACGAATCCACTCCCGAGCCGGATAGCGAATCGGATTACTGAATGCAGAACTTACCAACCAAATCGGATGTGACGGTTCTCGGCGGTGGACTGGCGGGGCTTTCGTTTGCGTTGCAGTTGAAGCAACAATTACCCGCATGCAAGATTGTCGTCCTGGAAAAACGCCAGCATCCAGTCCCTGAAGCAGCCCACAAGGTAGGCGAGTCCACGGTCGAAGTCGGCGCGCGTTATTTCGGGGAAGTCCTTGGCCTTGAGGAGCACATCACAGAGTCCCAACTGCCGAAATTGGGACTACGATTCTTCTTTCCCAACGGAGACAACTCTCGCATTGAGCAGAGACTGGAGCTTGGTGGACAACGTTATAGTCCCTGCCCAAGCTATCAATTGGATCGCGGGCGTTTTGAGAACTATCTTGGCGATCTTTGCCGCGCGCGCGGGATCGTCTTCCTTGACGAAGCACAAATCAAAGATGTCAACATCCGCAAATGGGGCCGCCACCGTGTTGAATTCGAAATCAACCAAATGCCCGGCCAGATTCATAGTCATTGGGTCGTCGACGCCAGTGGCCGCCGCGCGTTCTTGAAGCGCAAACTTGGCTTGAACAAATCATCGCCCCACACGGCAAACGCGGCCTGGTTTCGATTCGGAAAACAAATCAAAGTCGACGATTGGTGCGACGATCCGGCTTGGAGCGAAGGACACCAGGACAAGACGGGCAGGTGGTACAGCACCAATCACTTGATGGGCCCAGGCTATTGGGTGTGGCTGATCCCGTTGGCTTCGGGTTCGACCAGCATGGGTATTGTGGCCGCCGAAGAATTCCATTCACTTTCGGATTATAACTCTTTCGAGAAGGCGTTGGCCTGGCTCGAGAAGCATGAGCCGCAATGTGCCGCTGCCGTTCGTGAACACAGGACTGAACTGCAGGACTTCAACGCCATCAAGCACTATTCAACCGAATGCAAACAAGTCTTTTCAGCAAATCGTTGGGGCATCACAGGTGAAGCTGGCTTTTTCCACGATCCGTTTTACTCACCGGGAAGTGACTTCATCGCATTTGCGAATACCTTTCTGGTCGATTTGATTTGGCGAGACAGGACGTGGCGTGGTCATCGCATACGCGCTTTTTCTTACGACAAGATATTCAAGAGTTTTTACTACGGCACGCTGACGGCCTACCGGGACCAATATCAGATGTTTGGCAATCCCAACGTGATGCCTGCGAAAATCTTGTGGGATTACATGATCTATTGGTCAATCACAGGCTTCATTTTTTTCCACGACCGCATGTGTCATCAGACGATGTATATGCAAAACCGGGGGCGGCTCAAGCAAATTTCTGCGCTGAACCACTTCATGCAAGAGTTCTTCCGCCGGTGGCACGCATCGACAGCAGGGACGTCTGCTTGTGGCTACGTAAATACAACCAAAATGCCCATCGTCAGCGAAACGAACGGTCGCCTGAAAGACATGCTTACCAATAAGCAACTTCGCCAAAGATTCGCCTTGAATCTCGAGCAACTTGAAGCCATCGCAAACGAGATCATTGGCAAGTCCGGCCTGGCCGTTGATTCACCAGTGGCTGCCAGCACGTCCAGCTCAGTTCGCCAAAATGCCTTCGGACATATTTTTGAATCAACTTTGGCCAGCCCACAGCAGGGCTTCCAGGATCAACCTCAAACACCATCCCAGCCCCCAGTGCCTGGTGAAATGCCGCCCGATTCGGCGCAACTGGGAAAAGAGTGCGGGCCCGACAAATCGCTCCGCACCGATTTGCCGGTGGCATGAGCAGAGCAGGGTGGGGCGAGCAGGCTGATACGGTAAATCTGCAGTCAGTGAAATTCACCTCAGCGCATTCGCAGTATCACGGCACTGGACGATGAGTGAGCGGATCATTTTGATGTGCTCGTCATCCGGACCGCCGAAAGCCGACTGCTGGCGAGCGTACCTATCACAGACTTCCCTCTATTGGCGAGCTACCTTGATCTCCGCATAGACTCCAAAATGACCACTGGCCCACACACCGCCGTGCGACTGATCTAGAACCACTTCGCACCGCTGGACCCGCGCAAATCCGTCGTACAACAGCGGGGAGCCGAGCAGAATGTAGTCGATACGGCGATGCACTTCGCATCCAAAGTGCTGATCGGCCAACTCACGAGTGAATTCGTTCCTTGACGACCAGGTATATCCTGGATCAGTGTTGCCGCTGGCAATCCAGGCGTCGATGAAGCAGGTACTCCGCCCGTGAAGTGATTGCAAACCGGTCAGAAATCGGATGCTAGAAGCATCGGGGCTCGCATCCAGATCACTGGCGATCAGTGGAGGAAAGCCACTTGGATCGGCATTCCGTTCGATGTAATCTGCAACGGCCACGGCTTGCATCTCGCGTTCCCATTCTAGATTCGGCTCAAAGTGCGGCTTGGGATTCACCAGCAACACCGGGCCGACCGGCGCGGGCACATCGATCTCGGCCGCTTGCAGGGCCCGTGGAAAACCATGACCGCGAGCCGTACTGGGCAACTTGCAGAGATCTGAACGAGCGATGGGAAATCGACTGGCGATCGCCGTGCCGTAGTGCCGGTCCGGCGTCTGAAGTTCGAATTGATGAACGACCTGATACGAAAGCCCACTTAGAATCTGTCGAGCTTGATCCTCCTCCTCGTCATGCCAGAGCGCTTCCTGAAATGAGATCAGATCAGGCTTCAGCCGTTCGACTTCGGCGCGCACCAGCTGATCACCTCCCGGATGAGGACGGTCGATGTTGAGATTCAACGTGAGAATCTTGAGTGGCCCGGAGAACATAGGTTATCACTTCCCTTCGTTCACAATTTGGTAGCGGCGTTCGGTCGCGACGTACCTCAGGCGATGTTTGTTCATTTCATAGAACTTGATCCAATAGCTGATCGGTGGGCGAATTTCTCCCCAGTTCTTCTTGGTTTCGAGACCGAACAAAGTGGGAAACGTGAATCTTCTGAGAACAAAGATGGGGTTACCGTAATGGCCGGGAGCGTTCACGTTAAATTGCGGATTGGGCGGCTTGCGCACCGACTCGCGTTTCATCCAACCGATCAGTTCATCGAGCGCACGCTGTTCACCAAGCCAACAGGCGCGGATGATGCAAGCCGAGAAGCGCAAATTGAAATCGTCACTGGCGGAGAACTCAGCAAGGTGACGGCGAGCGACTTGGGAGTGGCGAGCCAATAGGCCCAAACCCCCTAACGCCCCGAGTCGTTGTTTGATCGGCAGTGCTTTGTCTCGAACCAGTTGAACCAACCATGGTAGTGAGGTTTCCCCACTGCCGAACAAATATCGGAACCGGTTGTTGAAGTAGTCAAAGGTCGTGTCATCCCATTCGTGATGCCCCAGTCGATAGTGGACATCCATCAGCTTCGCCAGCGCGGATCGCGCTGCTTTCAAATCTTTGGGCGGTGCGTGGCTGGGGCGACGCGGTAACACAAAACGTGGTTCAATGTAACGGCTGCGACGCTGAATTGGCTGGGTAATGCGTTCCAGCGGTTCGCGGCCAACGTAATCCCACAGGCCTGATCCCAGCGAACGCCATTTCGGATTCTCATCAACCCAAAGTCTTTTCATTAACGGCGTCAGTCCGCGTTGCCACGCCGGGTGCACCGGATGCTGGCTCGAACGCATACCGACCACTTTCTTCTCTTCGCCAGACTTGGTAATGACCAGCGAGTCAAACACCAGGCCGTCCGGATAGTAAGACCGGAGCGTGAGTTTCGAGCCGTCAATCAGGATGTGAACCAGGTGAGGACATTTTTCATTCCACTCGGTGATGCCGGGCCGCAGACCATGCGGATTCTCGGCGCTGACGGTCGCTTGAAAATAGGACTTGCCAATCGTCGCGCCGGAACTCCCGACCAGCATATCCACAGTCTGGTGCGGACCGTAGGGAGCAGATCGGCTATAGACATGAATATGACCGCGAAAGGTCATGTCGCATTTCGGTAGAGGTGGGTCCCACTTCAGATCGCCGCCGGGGACGGCATTGCCCGACAATCCGAAGTAGTGACTGTAAAAGAATCGCCAGGTAACGCCCTGCTGTGCAAACCGCTTTTCGGCCAGCGTCTGCCCTGCCCCTTTGCCGCCGCCACCTGCACCAACGAAGACCGCGTTGCCGTAACGAAAGCTGAACGGCGCGACGTCGCCCGCCTCGTTGTCGCGATGGCTGTGGAACACGCGCCAAAAGGGCATGTCAAACCGCTCGGTCAACTGACTTTTCAACCGGCCCGGCTTAAAGAAACGAGGATACAACGGATCCAGGCTGTGCTCCCAGTCCGTAACCCAATCGTGGTTCCCCTGTGTTGGATAGAACGGTGTGTTGCGTAACGTGTCGCGGTATACGCCAAACGTAAGCAGATCGTATTCCGCCTCATCGACAGCCCACCGCTGGGAAAGATCGCCGGTGTGGATAATAAAATCCGGCTTCGGTTTGAGCGCAACCAGCAGATCGGCCAGCGGGCATTGATCATTGGTTCCCGGCCAACCGCTGTCTCCCAGCACCACAAACGAAAATGGTCGATTCGAATCGACTGCGTGTGTTCGAAAGTGATACGACTCGTCATCCGGAGTCAACCAATTGTGCCCGCAGCGGATGCGGTAAAAATAGCGCGTATCCGGTTTCAGGTTGGTAAGCTCAACAAAGTGCATCCGCCGCGACTTGGACGACTCAACCTCTCGGCCGAGTTTACGGGTCCGTCCGAACTCGACCGTGCACGGACGATCATCATCGATCATCCAGGCAATCCCCATCGAGTGGCTGGTACCTTTTTGCAGATAGGGGTGCCGCAGCAACACCGGTGACGGATTCTGCGCTGCCAGGTTCGCACCACCGGCACGCCACTGAAAGAAGAGACCGATGACGCAAACGAAAACAGAGGTCGCTGTGGCTGCCGTCGTTGTTCTTCGGATCGCGTCTGATGTCGTGCGTCGCATTTCGTTCACCTCACAAGCGGAAGAAAAAGCCGGCAGAAGATACACTTAAGAAAGTGGTACTTCGTGAACTGCTATGCCAGCGTTGCCGCGTTCGGCAGGTGGCTGTGGCTGGGCCACAGAGGATTGAAAACACTGCCGGCGTCGGAACTGACGGATCCATTCTAAGCGATACGACGGCGTTGAATGCCGTGGCTGGGGTGGGGAGACTGGGGTGGTTCCAGGAGACCGACCGTGGCTGAGAAACGTCTGACCAGGGAGTTCGCTGACCAGACTCGTGTGGCAATGGTTGCCTTCACTTGCGTCTCCCTTTGAGAACCCCGGTTGCCTTCACCACGTCGGCGTTGGACTGGCCGACAACGTAGACGGTCTGTTGCGCCGGCGAGACAAGTACCATCGGCCGATCCGGCAGCGGCACCACATCGCTGAGCGTCGGCAGATTGCGGTCGGCGGCGACGCCGGCAATGATGGCGCCGTTGGCCGCGGGCACGCCGGCGGCGACCTTGAAGTCGGCATCATACCCGCTCATCCCCTGGACGAAGACGTCGTCCACCCGCTCGCCGGCGAGGAAGCGCAGGTACTGCGGTGATTCCTTGCGCAGCTTGACGGTCACGAACCTGCCGGCGGGGATCAGTTCGCGTTCGTTGCCGTTCAGATCCACCGCCAACGCGATGGCAGCGCCGGCGGGCACCTCAACGATCGCCTCGATCGCGTCCGCCCGGCTGCCGGTGCCGACACCGATCCAGAGAGCGACAACCGTCTCGCCCGGCCGGTGGAAAGCATAGTTTTCGACCTTGCCGACGGCCTTGTCGTAGGTGACGGGGACCGCGGCGGGCATGACTTCATGGGTGAGCAGGCGCGCGATGGTGTTATGCGTGTAGATCATCGGGCGGCCCACCGTGATCTGGCGGTCGTTCCATTTCGCGGCGAACAGCCCGGAGTTGCGCAGCTCGCCGGAGAGGTCTCGGCCTTCGTCAAACATCCAGTCGCCCATCGCGCCCATGGCGAGGAAGTAGCAGACCCCTTTCAGTTTGGCGCCCATTGCCAAGTGTTCGCCGAGGATGACGTTCGCATAGCGCGCGTACCAGTCCTGGACGATTCGTTCGCCGGAATACCCTTCCGGCAGCAGGCCTTGACGCATAAGCGCCTGGTCTTTGAGCGGGAAGGTCTCCCAGCCGCCCTCAGTCATGATCATCCCTTTCTCGACCAGCGCCGGGCCGAGCGAGCGGACCCAGGGGCGAAGTAAACTCTCCACACTGGCGGGACCGGGGTAGAGATGCGTGGTGAGGAAATCCTGGAGCTGTACGCCGGTCTCCTTCTCGGTCTCCCACAAGGCGAGTTGCCAGGCCTTAGGGTTGTTCAGCACGTGCGCGCCGCCCATGCCGACCTGACAATGCGGGTTCCCTTTCTTCGCGCCGCGGTAGAGCACCGCTAGTGATTTGGCGTAGGGAGCCAGGGTACCGTCGCTGTTGCCTTCGTTGCCGATCTCCCAGTTGTCGATGACCCCTTTCCAAGCCTTCGTGATCGAAGCCATGGTCGCCTCCATCTCGCCTTCCATGCCGGGTGCGATGCCGCGGTGCTTCGCCCATAGTTTCCCGGTCGAATGCAGGTGGGTGCTGGTCACGACCTTGATGCCCAACTCCTTTGCCATCCGCGCCACCTGTCCCTGCGAGCCGGCGACTAACCTGGCCTGAAAGGCCGGGTCCTTGATGAAGGGGATGCGCTCGCGCATGACCATGACCCCGACCGCCTGGAAGATGCGCATAACTTGTCGGTGATGTGGCCAACTGGCGCCCTTGCCGCCGACAAACGTGTGCATACCCCACACGCCCTCCGGTTCCTTCAGGCGTTTGGCCAGCACGATCGTGCCCGTCTGGTAGTGCTTCACCACCTGGCCGGCGGCATCAAGGCAATCGACGTTCAATAGCTGCGTGCCGACCTCTGCCGGCGCGACGAGGTCCCGACTGACCACGCCCTTGGCGAGGCTGTCGATCGTGAGGACCCTCTGGACGTTCGTCTGCCAATCCGTGATCGTCACGCGAAAGGAGCGGTAGCGCCCGTCGTTATGCAGGTAGATCGTGTACGGCATCAACGGCGACAGCAGGAACTCGCTGAACTTGAGGACAGCGCTGCGGGCGTCGGACTGCAGGTGCGGCCAGTCGGCGTGGACTGCGTGCATCATGCAGAATGGGTCGTAACCACCGTCCCACCACCAGAACTTCTTGTCGGGCACGACCCGGCGCTTCGCCGGCTCCATCCGCTTGAAGTAGACGTTGTCCAGGATAATCTCGCCGACTTCGTTGGCGTTCGGGCTGTCCAGCAAGAAGGCGACTTCGGAGATCTCCTGCCAAGCTGGCACGGCACCGTCAGCGGCGGGGATTTTACGGAACTCATTCGGGAACAGAATGTCTTGGCGCATCTCGAAGCCGGCGATGGTCACAGTCTTTTCAAAGCGCCCGCCGGCCGGGGTCGAAAGCACCGCGGTGAAGCGTGCCTTGGTGGAGACCCCAGGCCCCCTGAGGCCGAAAGCGAGCGCGTGATGCGGGCCAATTCGCTCGCCGTCCAGCGTCTTGGCGAGACGCCCCTTGGCAACACCTTTGTACGCCAGCTGCAAGGCGTTTTTCCCTTCCACGGCAAACCCCGGCAGCGCCCTGACGTCGAGGCCGGTCACCGCCCATTGGTCGGCCGATTCGCAGCGACTGACAACCACCGTCTCGGCGGCCTTCGCATCCGCGTTCGTCGTGCCGGCCTCGAAACGGACGTCGTCAATGTAGATATCCGGCATCCCGACGCCGCCCAACTGGCCAAACGTGAATCGGTTGACCTTGCCCCAATCGATCGGCGCGCCGGGCTGGCGATAGATGAACTCGAAATCCGAGCGCGCCAGGCGCACGCGCCGCCACCCGTCGAAATCCAGGTCGATGAACCGGTTGATGGTGAACACGCCGTCCGAGGAATCCGTCTCAATGCGCAGCTTCCAGTCGCCCTCCGCCTTCTTCTCGGCACGCAACCAGAAGGAGAGGTAAGCCAGGCGCTTGTCGCCCCAGGAATGAGGCGTGCTGAAACGAACGTACGAAATTTGCCCGCCACCGAAACCCATGCGCAAGCATTTCCCGCCTTCCTTTGCGCCGAAGTCACCGGTGCTCAGCTCGACGTTGCCGTAGGGGTTTCCGACCGAGTGCCACCGGTCCGGTGTTTCGCAGGCGTCAAGCAAGACGCCGTCGGCCGCGGGCGCACCGTCAGCGGCGACCGCGAGAGCGGCGCCGGCCAGGATGAGTGTATGCAGCGGTATCGGGATTGAAACTCGCCAGAGAAGGTGCTTCACAGAGTTCTCCTCCTATTAAGGGTTCTGCTGAAATCGGACCCAAGTCCTGATCAACCTTCTGATCGGGCACTGTCGAGTTGCGGCAATGCCCCCACCATAGTCAATATCCCCTGCCTGTCACCCCGAAACGATGCCGACTGCGTCGGCAACGATTACGACGCAGTGCTGATATGTGTGGGCACTTCCGCAGCCTGCTGGCACAGTTCGGGCTAACGCGGAAGTCCAGACGCGGGCTGACTGCAAGTGAGGCGGAGGGGAGGCTGGGATGGAACTGATCGCGGTTAAGGGGGGCAGGTCACTTCAGTCATGATTGCTTCAGGACCAACTTGATCGACAACCACGGAATAAAGAAGCAGGCGATGACGATCAACTTCAGAATGCCCATGAGGCAATAGAAAATCAGATCAAGCTCGTGATTTGTCAGCCCGAACATTGAGCCGTGGAGATCATGGATCAGGTTCCCCGTGAGCAGGGTGGCACCCAGCGAAATGACAAGCAGCACGAAACCGAACATCCAGCATCGCAGCAGCACGTCTTTAGTCGTCTCCAACAATTCCCTGGTCGAGTCAGACATCGCATCACTCAATTCTGTTCGGTGTCACTTGCTTGCGAAACGCTGCACTCAGTCGTCCATGTCTGCAGGGCCAGGCCCGCGAGGAAATCACCACCGCTTGCCCTGCAGCGCGAATCGCTCTCCCTTGGCATGGCTACGTTGACCTGACTTTCCCCGGGTGTGCTGCCGGGTTCGTTTCCTGCTGACCTGGCTGATGGCAATCTCAGAAGCTGCCCACTCGCGTCTTATTGGACCCAGAAATCCAGCTAATTGAACCTCTGGCTGGACCTGATTGAACGGCAAGACACTCGGGAAAGCAAGTGATTATGGGTAAGTCAAAGAAAACGGCCAGCTTGCGACAAATCGCAAGTGGCCGTTTCAGTGGAGGCGGCGGGAATCGAACCCGCGTCCCGCGATACTTCCAAGTCAGCTTCTACGTGCATAGTCGATGATTTGAATCTCGTCTTTCCGGACTCCCCTCGACAGGATTCCAGATCAACCAGTCGGAAACTTAGTTTCGCTTCGAGCGTGCCCGACATGACTCGAAACTAGCCGGAATTGTGGCCGGCTTTTGGGTCTCTCCGGCGAAAACCCGCAGCCGGGGCCGCCTTTAACTAGGCAGCCAATGCGAGATTATTCTCGGCAAATAAAGTTGTAGTCAGCTTTTAACGTGGCCAGCTGACCAACCACGGCACGCCACTCACCCTTCGTCTATCCGGTCGATACCAGGTCGCCCCCTGTACGACCAGCTCTCTCGTCTTTGACTCGACCGTCGAGTCAGTCCGACTTGAGCTGTTCACCACCCCTATTTTACGGGTTTACGCCCGCCGGAGCAAAGCGTGTCGCAACGTGTGGTATGGGGCCAGGTTGCGCGTCAGGCAAAAGCCTGACGCAACTGGTCCAGAAAACGGGCCGATTCCTTACGCGGATCACCCGCTTCTTCATATTCGAGCACGATGTAGCCCCGGTAATCGGCCTCAGTCAGCAGTCTCGCCAGCTGTCGGAAATCACTCGGACGCTTTTTGCCATCACTCCCGGAAACAACCACTTTGACCTGGACATTCAGTGTATAAGGTGCCACCCGGGCCAGATCTCCATAGATGTCGTCGCTGTGGAAATTCCCAGTGTCCATGTTAACCCCAAACCAGGGACTCTTGACATCGCGGACAAAAGCCAGCAACCCATCGGCGGTACTGGTCGGTCCACCGTGGTTCTCCAGCGCCAAATGGACACCGTGTTGACCGGCGTAATCACAACACTCTTCGATCCCGGAGACCATCAGGCGATGCGCCTCCGCCGGCGAAGAACCTGGCTGGGCATGTCCGGCAAAAATCCGGATCACGGGTGCCGAGAGGATTTCGGCGTAATCAATCCAGCGTTTGACGTCGGCGATCTGCTGCTTGCGCCGCGCCGGGTCGGTGTGGCCAAAATCGTTACCGACCGCGGTCCCCGACACATCCAGCCCCAGCCGGAAGGCCTCACTCTTGAGCTGCCGCAAGTAATCGAGCGTCAGATTCTGGGGAAAATAGTAGGAAGTCAGCTCGGTCCCTTCCAATCCCAGCTGCGCACAATCACGAATAAAATCCGAAAGCGTCAGTTTGGCCGGTTTGCCCTGGAGCAGGCTGCGGTAACTGTAGGCAGCCAGGCTGAATTTGAATTTGGCGCGACCATTACGGACAATCGGCTCGATCGCCGGGGCGGACTCGCCCGCCAGCTGCCAGGTTGCCAGGCCCGTCGCCACGCTACCACAGGCGGTCAGGAAATCGCGCCGCTGCCGGCTGCATTGGCGGAGGTGCATGGACTGGGAGACATGCATGGGTACGAACTCCTCGACTCGAGAAACCGGCCGCGGGGACGAGCGTCTCCGAACGGACCGAAGCGCAGGTGCGGCCAGCAAGGCATTCTGATCTCCACCGCACGCAATCGCAACCGCCATGGCGGCCACAGCCAGCCGATTCCACCACCTGCGCCGAGAATCAAAAAGCCACCCCGAATCAGCCTCCTCAACTTGCCAGCAGCGCTCGAATCAGCGAGCCTGTTAGTCTGACAGACATGCGTCTAGCTGGCGCGCGTCTGGAACAATCCCCAATCACCGGTCTGGCCAGGGAGAACAATCGCATGACCCGCACGCTCTTGACCAACGTGCACGTGATCGACTGCAGTGGCGCCGAACCGTTCCACGGGGAGGTCTTGATCGAGGATACCCGGATCGCCGCGGTGGCCAATACACCAGGTGAGATCAACGCCGCAGGAGTGGCCACCCTCGATGGACAAGGGCGCTGGCTAATGCCCGGCCTGGTGGAATCACATGCCCATCTGAGCATCGACAACACCGACGATCTGGCAGCACTGGGACGGATTCCCCCCGAAGAACACACACTGCTGACAATGCACAACGCCCGGCTTTATCTGGACCATGGGATCACCAGTTGCATCAGTGCGGCCGCCGCCAAACCGCGTTTGGACGTGGTCATTCGTAATGCCATCGAAGCGGAGCAAATTCCCGGTCCCCGATTGCTGGCGGCCAGCCCCTGGTTGACCGTGACGGGTGGCCTGGGCGACATGCGGACGCTGCACATGCCACATGTGGAGTCGATGGCGCTGGTGGTCGATGGCCCCGAAGCGTACCGGCAGGTCACGCGCGAACTGATCCGTGAAGGTGTCGACATCATCAAGCTGGTCGTCTCCGGGGACAGTTTTGTGCCACACGCCGGTTCACAGGCGACCGTGATGAGTGAAGCCGAGGTCGCCGCCGCGGCCGAAGTCGTGCACGCGCACGGCAAACGGATGAGCGCCCATGCCCGCAGCGCGGAATCGGTCAAACGCTGTGTACGCCACGGAGTGAAGGTGATCTATCACGCCAATTACGCGGACGAAGAGGCACTCGACCTGCTGGAAGAACACAAAGAACACGTGTTCATCAGCCCCAACATCGGCTTCACCGTAGTGGCTGCTTACGAAGGCTCCGCCTGGTTCACCGAAGAGCAGGTCCAGGCCATGGGATTCCGGGAAGAACTGGCTTCCGCGGCCCAGGTGGTAGGCGAACTGAGAAAACGTGGAGTGCGCATCCTGGGTGGCGGTGACTACGGCTTCGGCCTGACACCCCACGGCACCAACGCCCGTGACCTGGACCACTTCGTCAACTATCTCGACTATTCACCGTTGGAAGCGCTGTTGACGATGACACGGGACGGCGGACAGGCTATGGACCGCCCGGACGACCTGGGACAAGTCCGACCCGGCTTCCTGGCCGACCTGCTGCTGGTCGACGGCAATCCGCTGGAAGATCTCACACTGCTGACCAACCCGGACAAGCTGGTGATGATCATGAAAGACGGGAAGTTCCACAAACAACCGGCGTTGTAGATGACCGCCGCGCCAGACGCCTCCTTACGAGGCCGGTTTCGGAAACGGCAAGTCCACCAGTTCCGCGCAGCCAGCGGCCACCAGCTCAGGTCCCGTCAGGTAACGACCTGGCTGCATCCACTCGCGCAGCTGCGCATCGGAAACCCCCAACAGCTGTGCCAACCGTTGGTCCATATCGGCCTCCAGGTAACCGAAGTGGCGCGACCATTCGGCGGCTTCGGCCAGGCCAACGTGGTCTTCACTTTGCCATTTCATCGGATGGAACAGCAGTACGCTTCCCGGGTGCACCAGTCTCCGCTGGCAAGCGCCGAAAGGCCAGAGAGCCGCCGAGGAGCACTCGCCCGTCACGATTCCCGTCGCCTGCAGGCCACGCAACAGCACAACCGACATCAAGGAAATCGCCGTATAAGCGCTACCACCGGGAGAATTGAAATAGAGCACACACTCTCCTTCCGCCGGAACGGAGAGCAGCTTTTCGGTGATATCCGATTCCTGATCGGTTAGATCTCCCACCAGGGCAATCTCAACAGGCTCTTCTGGAGACTCTTCTTCAGCGGGTCCCACAGGCAGTCACTCCTGACAACGTGAATCTCCTGGACAACCAAATCGGGGTTTGTTGTAATGGACCCAGTCGATTCCTCCAACCGGGCAACGGCCAGTTCTTGACAACTGCGATTCATCTTCCCCGGCAGACACGGATGAACCAGTACAGTTCCACCGTTCTGGAACCACCGTCTTACGCGAATTGCTGTTCTCGATCCCTCACTACGCCATTTCCCAGAGGCCAGGAGTAAGCCATGACCAGATTCAATCGTCGCAAGTTCATCAAGACGACTGCTGCCGCCAGTACGGCTTTCCCACTGTTCACCATTGGCGGTACCAAAGCTTCCGGGAACGTCCTGGGGGCCAATGACACCATCCGTATTGGTGTCGCGGGGATTCACGGTCGCGGAAAATCGCATTACGGCGATTACTCCAAAATGGACAAGGTCGATGTCAGCTACCTGATCGACCCGGATAGCAGTCTGTTTGAATCGGCCACCTCAGCGGTCAAAGCGCGCGGTGGCAATACGCCACAGTGTGTGCAAGATATTCGCGTCGCGTTGGATGACAAGAATCTGGATGCCGTCTCGGTCGCCACCTGCAATCACTGGCATTCCCTGATCGGTGTCTGGGCCTGCCAGGCGGGCAAGGATGCCTACATCGAGAAACCGATCAGCCACAATGTCTTCGAAGGGGGCCAGCTGGCAGCAGCAGCTCGCAAGTACAATCGCATTGTGCAACACGGTACCCAGCAACGTAGCAGTCAGGGTCGCGCCCAGCAGATGGCTGCCATTCAGGCGGAAAAATACGGCAAGGTCCTGGTTTCCAAGGGTTACTGCTGCAAACCACGCTGGAGTATCGGCAGCAAACCGGTCAGCAAGCCACCGTCGCATCTCGACTTCAACCTGTGGCTGGGCCCCGCGCCGAAGCAGGATTTCCATGGCAACCTAGTGCACTACAACTGGCACTGGTTCTGGGATACCGGGAACGGCGACACGGGAAATCAAGGCGTGCACGAAATGGATGTGGCCCACTGGGCGATCAAGGGTGCGACCATGCCCAACCGTATCTGGAGCCTCGGTGGTCGTTTCATTCCCGGTGAAGAGAACCTGATTGATCAGGGCCAGACCCCCAACATGCAGCTCAGCGTGTACGAGTACGACGACACTTTGTTGGTGTTTGAAACGCGTGGCCTGGTTGGCAAAAAAGGCTCGCCGGCACGCAACGTCAGCAACGAGGTCTATACGACTGAAGGTCTGGTGAAAATCACAGAGGGCAAGTTCTATCCCAAGAACGGTGGCAAGCCAGAGACCATTCAGGGAGACCCGGCGACCGTCACGCCCGGCGGTCCCTTCGGCAGCTTCATCGCTGCGGTCCGCAGCCGCAACCCCGACGATGTCAACTGCGATGCACAGGTCGGACATTACTCCAGTGCCTTGTGTCATCTGGGCAACATCTCGTATCGCCTGGGAGAACCGGTGCCCTTCAACAAACAATCCAAAACACTGGGCGACAATACCCAGGTGGTGGCCGCCTTCGACACGCTCAAAGACAATCTCAAGGCCGTCGATGTCGACCTCGCGGAAACCCAGTACACGCTGGGACGCGTTCTCGAATTCGACGCCAAGACAGAACGCTTCCAGGGCGATGACCAGGCCAATGCGTTACTCAGCCGGCCTTATCGCAAACCATTCGTGGTTCCAGAAAAAGTCTGAGCCCGCCACGCGCGCAAGCAACAACCGACTACGGCTGGGCCGCCACCAGGCGATCCAGCCGTTTTTTTGTCACCATCCCGACTCGATCAGGGGTCCAGGTCGTCCAAGCCCCCCAGATCCAAGTCGACTTGGAGCACGTCCTCCGCTTTCTCGTCCATCGCTTTTTCATGATCTGTTTTTTCGTGCGGCCTGGAGGCGACGGTGCTCAGAGCCAAGCCCGCCCCCAGCGTGCTCGTGATGCCCACGGCCAGACTGACGGCGACGAAACGCGATATGGGCTGACCACGCCACCAGGAACGCAGTAACAGCCCACCTCCAAAGAGCAACAACAAACTACCCGGCAATCCCAAAACAACAGTCACAATCAACATCGGATCGGTCATCGCAGATCTCCTCAAGGGGATGTCGCCACCATCTCTGTCAACATTTCGGACGGATTCCCTGGGCAACCGGTCGTGCAACTTTCCATGACCTCAACGTGTCTCCAGGGCAGACTTTGAATTCAAACGAAACGCGTCCTCCCAGCCACCTGTCTCGACCAGCAACTGATCAATGGCCTTGATCTTCCTGACCGTTTCGGCCACACCGGATACCAACTTCAGGTAATGCGCGCGGTCAACCGCGGCAAGCCGCTTGCCACGACGATCCCATAACCACTTGCGACACGGTTGGTACGATCCCACCCGTAGTTCCCAGGCCTCACGGGGAACTCGCTGGCACTCCGCCTCCGGACTCACATAGACAGACTCATCCTGCCATCGCGGAAAGCCGGCTGCGATCAGCGGATCCCCTGCTGGCGTGTTCCAATGAAGTCCCGGCATTGGCGCCACCGGTCTAGTGCCCGACTGATCGTATCCCAGATGGCAGTTGATGAGTTCGCATCCCAGCTGGCTCAGTCGACGGTAGAGTTCTGCAGACGCGGGTATCAGTACCGGGGGAAAGTCGACGCACAACGTGGCCGCATAACGTTCCCGATAGGTCGAGGCATGGAACAATCCATACACGTACCCGAGCAATTCCCGCGCCGTTTGCTCGGTCTCCGCCGACAGCTGCTGTGCTCCCCACAACGGCACTCCGGTGGCTTCCTCCATCGCTTCCAGGAATGGTTTGGAAAAATTCAATACACGCTCTCCGGTGGTGCTCCCATTTTTGCTACCTTCATAGACCCAGAGAGGAAACACCGACTCGCTGCCCCGATTATCCGAACGGATCACTCCATCGATGACGATTCGATCCGCCACCCAGAAAAAATTGCAGGGCTGACTGGGCAACATCTGTCGGCGCGTGATCAACGCCAGGTTCTGGCCCTGGACGAGGTGGCGCATCACCTCCGTGCGAGGCCAGTCCACCATCGTTCTTGACCAGTAGATGCGTCGCTGATCAAAAGGCCGATAACAGCAACCTCGAATCCGACTGCGCCACGTTTCATCGGCCGCCAGCTTCTTGCGAGCCAGCGGCAGCTTCCAGCTACGTGTGTCTCCCGGTTCGTAACGCGCCGAACGGGTTTTTCTGAAATACTCTGCGCGAATCTGATCATCCGGAATCTTCAAATCGCGAAAGTCGCGAAATCGAGACTCGAGCTCCTCATCGTTCAGCGCCACCACAAATCCATCACGGGCGGTGATGGGAGCAGTGCTGTGCAGCGGCATAATATCGGGCAAGCGAAAACTACGCTCGGGTAATGCGGTCGGTGGCGGAACACGGGGAGAAAAAAAATAATAAGGAGACTGCAGCGCAACCGACTGCGCAGTAAACTCACTCCACGGTGTCTCTTTCAGGCGGGCGATCTTGTCTACACGCTGTCCCCAAAGCTCGCTGTAATGGACACTCTCTGCCGGTTGTTGTGGACCTGGCAAACGCCGCAGCAGACCGAGCGCGCCCCCTTGATCGATGCCAAACAGGTTCTGATCTGAAACACCGGCTGGCGGACGTTCCCGGCTCTTGCGATTTCCATGCAGGTCTAACAGTGAGATCCGTGAAAACGTTGTCGATAGGGCCTGTCGCATCCCACGAAACGTGGCGTTCTCGAGATAACCATGATTCGTCACCAGGGCAACCAGACCGGCCGTCGCCCGTTCGATGTGCCAATGCGCCAGGCGAAAGAACTTGACATAGTCGTCGTGCAGCCACAACTTGCGTTCTGCCAGCGGGTGACCATCGATCGAAAAATAGTCTGCGGGCGCATGCTCCACCCGGCCGTGCAAGAGCTGATCGGTCCAGCTGCTGCGGTTCGTTGACAAGGCCGCCCAGGGCGGGTTGCCGACGACCACTGTGTGCGGCGATGAAAACCACTGTCTTGTCGAACCCACTTCTTCGCCGCCGGCGGCCGCCGACGCACTGGCACCGGGCTGGGCCAGGCTATCGGCAACGACAATCTGCAGGCACCCAGGCCGCTGAAACTCGAACCCCGTCTGCTCCAATTGGCACGCCAGACCGATCTGGGCCACCACCACCGCAGCCAACATCCAGTCGACTCCCGTCAAACGCGGCAACAGCTGATCGACTACATACGTATTCCAGGCTTCCCTGCAAGACTGTGAATTTGTCCCACCGCTGGAGAAATCTGTCTGCCAGGTTGCGTGAATTCTCGCTACGACCGCACGCAAAAAGACGCCTGTGCCACACGCCGGATCAAGCACACGCACAAAAGGGCGTTGGGAATCAGGCGAATCCAAAGCGCGCGGTACGTTCTCTGCCAGTACCGACTGCCAGCTCTGACAACTCGCCAGGCCACCGCGCAAATCGAATTCCTGGCGCAGCGACTGGTCCACCGCATCCACCATGAACCGGGCAAGTGTCGACGCGGTATAATAAACGCCGCGTCGACTGCGGTCCTGCGCAGCGACCTGGCTGAGAAACGACTCGAGAAAATCAAACTTCTCCAGGCACTGCACCGCTGGCAATGTCTCGGCCGCATTCACGACCCAGCGTTTACAGGCGTCGTCCCAGCTCGGCACGTCCAGCACCTCCTGTAGCCAGGAAGCCTGGGCCGGCTGAAACACCGCCTGAAACACGGTCGCCACTGCGGGGTCCGCCTGTGCCATCAACCAGGTGGGGATCTGCCCCTCCTGAAAACGGCGCCCCGCCAGATACCAGGCCATCCGGCCGCAGACCAGGGCCTGAGCCAGCTGGCGATTGACCGCATCGGCAGAAAGGTGCCTCTCCAGCTGCACCTGCAGCAACCGCAAGGGTGGTGCCACACCTGGTCGGGAGAGCCTACGGGCAATCTGAAGCTCTGCCGCAGCAGTCACCGCCTGCAGGTCTCGCCAATCGGTATGCGTCTTCCTGACCACCGCAGGTCTGCCTCGCGGTATCGGGCGACTGTCCGCTCGGTGACAGCCCGCCGAAAGTTTCCCCTGACACTTGATCTCTGCGCCGCGCTCGCGATACGGCAGATGCTCCGTGGCCAGGACGTGGCTGGTTCCGTAGCCTAATAACCAAAACGTTTGACTTCCTGCCCATTGGCCACCACTCGAATCATACCGCCATAACAACCGGCAATAAACGTTCCACCATCTGGCATGAACGAAAAGCGGGGGGGATCTCTCTCCGGGCAAATGCGATCTTCTGGATCGCGAGGGTGATAGGTACGCATCGTCCCCCGTGCAAAAGTGTAGCGGTACACTTGTCGACCGGTCGTCAAATCCCAAAACTCAACATCTCCAGTCCGCTGGCTGCCAGCAGCCAGCGTCTGACCATCGGGAGAAAAGAACGGGTGCTGAATGTTCTTGTCCAGCGTGCGAAACTGCGCCACTGGCACGAGTGACTCCAAATTCCAATGCAACACGACACCACCTTTGTGTCCGGTCGCAAACGCAATTTTGTCCGGTGACATGGCCAGCGTGTAAAACGGTTCGGCAAAGTCCATCGACGCTCGCTGAAGTGCTCCAGTCTGAGAATCACACATCACCACTTGAAAACGCCCCTCCTGCTCCCGAATACCCAGCAAGTGGCGACCATCGACCGAGTACTCGACAGCGACTGCTTTGCCGAGTGGATCACAGCGTCGTAATCTGGTGTATGACTCAGCTTCGTAAATGACGCATTTGGTCCGGCTAAGTACCGCAATTTCACCACCATCGGGAGAAAACGAAAATGCATGACAGCGATTAAACTGACGCAACGACTTGCCTGTCGCCACATCCCACAACCTGACTTCACTCAACTCCAAACCGCCACCTGGAGTAAACAAACGGCACGAAGCGAGACGTTTGCCATCGGGTGAAAAGCGAAGATTCGTAAAGTCTCCAAACGACTGCAGCCGCTGGAGCATTTGCCCGGTCCGCGCGTCCCAGATCTGGATCAAGCCACACTTGCGCACGGTTGGATGAGGACGCGGCGGGAACTCAGAATTCGACATACCCGACTTGGCCGTCGCGACGAGCAGACCATCGGCCGACACAGCAATACACTGTGCATTTCGCTCCGGTACGAACGGTGCCGCGGCAACCCATGCCTCGGTCACCCAAATCCCCAGGACCACACACCAGGCCAGTCGCAGTTTCGGTATTCCTGCTGCCATCGCCTTTACCCCACCTTCAAACCAAGAGTACCCGCAGGTCAGGCATTGCCCGACCGAACTCGCCCGCCAGCCGTCATCAAACAGTATACCCGTTTGACCCACCGGACCCTAGCGCGCCACGTGGCAGGCTCTATCGACTGATGGCGAAGCGCTTAACTGCCAATGTAGCGTGCATACACCGTCCGGGCTTCTGCGATCTCCTCGGTCCCTCCGATAATCGCCCGCCCGTCTGGAAAAACCGTAATCTGGTAGTCGTCAACGACGAGCCTGAGCAAATAACGATTCCGCGTCACCTGACCGACTGATTGCAACTGTTCGGCCAGCGATTCCAGGGACAATCCGGGGCGCTCGGGAAACGTCAATTGCACTGCATTACGCCCACATAAAATGGCCGTATGACTGCCCCGTTCGCCACGCAGCCAGGGAAATTCCCCGCCGTGACAGGTGGGGCAAGATTTTTCCTCCTGAACCCCATCCAACTTGATCTGCAGGATCCGGTTGTCCCAAAGTTCGAACACTGTCAAGACACGGCTGACAGCGTCGCGATTGCCGCTCAGTATTTTCAGACCTTCCATCGCCTGGATCGAAGCGATCACATTAATAATGGGGCTCAGGATGCCCGCTGAATCACAGGTCGCCGTCGTCCCCGGTGGCGGCGCTTCCTGGAAAACACAACGCATGCACGGTGTGACACCCGGAAGCACCGTCATGGTTTTCCCTTCGGCTCCCAGGCACCCCCCATACACCCAGGGAATGCCGTAATGGACCGCAGCATCGTTCAATAAATAACGTGTCTCAAAGTTGTCCGTACCGTCGAGAATCAAGTCGACGCCCTCAAGTAATCCGGGCAACGTCACATGATCCACGTCAGCGACAACCTCTTCGATAGCAATTTGCGAATTGATTTGCCGCAAACGTGTCGCCGCAGCCACGGCTTTCGGTACGCCAGCAGCCACGTCTGCCTCATCGTACAGCACCTGACGTTGAAGGTTATTCGTCTCCAAGAAATCCCGGTCGACCAGCCTGAGGGATCCCACACCGGCGCGAGCCAGCGTATTAGCCAGGACGGAACCGAGGGCACCACATCCACAAATCAGCACGCGGCTAGCGAGCAGGTTACGTTGTCCCTGCTCACCAAACGGTGGATAACGCATCTGACGGACGTAACGGTCAAGCTCTGTCATCTGTCAGGCCACGGTGAAAAAGAGAAACACAGTCTGCTGATCCTAGGCGAGGAACGTTCATCCTGACAAGGCGTCGCGAGTTGACACGCTGACGGGCAAGAAGTATTCTGAAATTGCTCGAAAAGACGTGCGCGTCAATCGACAAAAACATTCTAGCAAGGCGGCAACTGACGTCACGAATGCGGCGGACTGAACGGCACCATGGAGCCGGGCAACAAGCGGCCTGGCAACCCTGGACGGGTACGTTCTGTTTGCGGGTATTGGGTTTAGGGCCGCCAGGCCAAATATGCCCACTAACAGCCCCCCCCAACCCTGCGGTTTCGGGGTTTTCTTGTGGTATTCGCGGCAATCAGATGTCTCCAATGAAAGCGGGCACTACCGCGCCCCTATTCTGTCTGCTCTGGTCCAGTTGGAATCCGGTTGTATGAAATCCATTCAGATTTACGACACGACACTCCGGGACGGAACCCAGGGCGAGGGCATCAGTCTGTCCCTCCAGGACAAATTGCAGATCGCGCAGCGGCTCGATGAAATTGGTGTCGACTATATCGAAGGCGGCTATCCGCTTTCCAATGAAAAAGATGTCCAGTTCTTTAAACGGGTCGCCGAACTGGACCTTCAACATGCGAAGATTTGCGCCTTTGGTATGACGCGCCGCAAAGGAATCAGTGCCGAAGCGGACCCTGGCATGCAGGCTCTGCTTGCATCAGATGCTCCGGTCTGCACTGTCGTGGGTAAGACGTGGTCTTTTCACGCCACCGAAGTACTGCGTGTGTCACTCGAAGAAAACCTGGCAATGATTGCCGACAGCGTTCGTTTCCTGGCAGAGGGTGGACGTGAGGTCATTTACGATGCGGAACATTGCTTTGATGGCTGGAAGCAAGATCCAGATTACGCCGCCGAGACGCTGCGCGTCGCCGCACAAGCAGGGGCCCAGCTGATCGTACTGTGTGACACCAACGGAGGAACCCTGCCAGAAGAAATCGCTCACTTCACCCGCTTGGCGCGAGAAGTCCTGACGCCACAGCAAATCCCCGTCGGCATCCATTGCCACAATGATTGCGACCTGGCCGTTGCCAACTCTCTGGCCGGGATCGACGCAGGCGCGCTGCAAGTGCAGGGCACCATTAACGGCTTTGGCGAACGCTGTGGAAATGCAGACCTGATTTCCGTGATCGCCAATCTGGGCATCAAGAAGCAAGGCTATCGAGTACTCGCAGAAAATCGCCTGGAGAGGCTGACGGAACTGTCTCGCTTCGTCTATGAAACTGCCAATATGCAATTGCGCACACATCAGCCCTTCGTGGGACAAAGTGCGTTTGCCCATAAAGGGGGCATGCATGTGCACGCAGTCAATCGGGCGACAGAGAGCTACGAACATATGGATCCACAAAACGTCGGTAATGAAAGACGTATTCTCGTCAGTGAACTCTCAGGACGATCCAACATCATCGCGTTGACGACCCGCTACCACCTGGAAAACGACCGAGACTTGATGGATCGCATCCTCAAGCGGGTTGTCGAAATGGAACACGACGGCTACCAGTTTGAAGCAGCCAGAGCATCCTTCGACCTGCTGGTCAAACGCTGTGCCGGCACCTTCAAACCACACTTTGAACGGATCAAATACCACGTCGAAGTGGGCACCGACCAGACAGGCCACGTGCTGACTGAGGCAACGATCAAGGTGCGCGTCGAAGACAGCGAACAACACGAAGTCGCAGAAGGAGACGGTCCGGTCGATGCCCTCGACGCGGCCCTGCGTAAAGCCCTCAGTGTCCATTTCCCCAACCTGCAAACGATGCGACTGGTCGACTACAAAGTCCGTGTCGTGAACTCGGAGGCCGGCACCGCCGCCCGTATCCGGGTGATGATCGAAAGTGCCGACAAGGAGGAAACATGGGGAACGGTAGGCGTCAGCGAGAACATCATTGAAGCCAGCTGGCTGGCCCTGGTTGACGCCATCGAATACAAGCTGGTCAAGGATGAAACAGCTGACACTACAGAGGGTACTTCCGACAACCGGCTGGCCGGTGTCCAATAAACCAGTGTCCAACAGGATTGCTCGCTTCATCCCATCCTGGCCTGACTATGATGACTTTGCCGCTCTATGATTCTAGAAGTGTCTGCCGTTGCCAGATCGGTCGTGACGATCCCAGTGGCAGTGCATGGTCATTCGCAGTGGTAACATTTCTTTGTTTTCATTTCCTTCTCGGTCTGTGATTCCATGTCTGATTCTGTTTCGACGGATTCCTTGCCAACCCGATTTGATCACCTTGAAGCGCAACCACGGCTCTACAAGCAGTGGGAAGAGGCGGGGTATTTTCACGCACTCCCCGACCACCCGGGCGATCCTTACAGCATTGTCATTCCCCCCCCCAACGTAACGGGCGCTTTGCACCTGGGACATGCGTTGAACAATACGCTGCAGGACATCTGTGTTCGCATGAAACGCATGCAGGGATTCAACACGCTGTGGATGCCGGGAACGGACCACGCGGGAATCGCCACGCAAGCCGTTGTCGAACGACGTCTCAAGGAAGAGGAAGACAAGAGCCGTCACGATCTCGGCCGAGAGAAACTGGTGCAGCGCATCTGGGAATGGAAAGATCAGTACGAAACCCGCATTCTCAGTCAACTGAAGCAAATGGGAAGCTCCTGCGACTGGGAGCGGACGCGATTCACACTCGATGAGGTCTGTGCCCGAGCAGTCCGCAGAACCTTCTTTGACCTGTTCCGCCAGAATCTGATCTATCGCGGTAAACGGCTGGTCAATTGGGACACATACCTGCAAACAGCCGTCAGTGATGACGAGGTCTTTCACGAGACTATCCAGGGCCATTTCTGGCACATTCGCTATCCCGTGATCGATCCACAGCCAGGAGAACCAACACACGTCGCCATCGCTACTACGCGTCCTGAAACCATGCTGGCCGATGCTGCAGTCGCGGTCCATCCGGACCCGGCCGCGGCGTTCGATAAGGTCGAAGCCGACTTGCGAGACAAATTGTCGCTCGTGTCAGACAAAGAGAAAGAGCCCCTGCAACAGCAGCTCGAGAGCATCGCTGAACGACGGGCCACCATGCTGGAACCGCTGGTGCAACTATGTGAGATGGCCCAAGCCGGACGATGTCTGCACTTACCCCTGGTCAATCGCGAGATCCCTCTGATCACCGACGAATGGGCCAAACCCGAATTGGGAAGTGGCTGCGTTAAGATTACGCCAGCCCATGACCCGAACGATTACGAAGTCTGGCAACGACATCCTGAAATCGGTGCCATCAACATGCTCAACTCGAATGGCACACTGAATGAAAACGCAGGAGGCTACCAGGAATTGACGATTCCGGCAGCCCGCCAGCGTGTCGTAGACGATCTCCAGGAATTGGATTTGCTCATCGAAGTCGAAGATCGCGAGATCGACTTGGCGCATTCGGACCGCAGCAAGACACCCATCGAACCGCTGCTCGCGAATCAATGGTTCGTAAGAATGGAAACGCTCGCTCAATCTGCAATGGATGCCGTCGAATCAGGCAGTGTGAAAATCTATCCCGAACGGTACGCCAAGGGGTACCTCGACTGGCTGGGAGAAAAACGGGACTGGCCTGTCGGTCGGCAATTGTGGTGGGGACATCGGATTCCGATCTGGATTAAACCCTGGAGCCAGGCGGACGAAGACTGGCTCACTACCGAATACAACCTGGACTCCACCGCAGGAGATGTGGTGGCGACAGCCGCCGGTGGACGCATGGCCGTGCTCAAAGTCTCGGCCAGCGAAGATGTCGACGCCCAGTTTCTGGTTTCGCTTCCAGATGCCAGCAGCGAACTGGAAGCCACGCTGGAATCGCACGGTTTCGTTCAGGAAGATGAAGTTCTGGATACCTGGTTCAGCTCCGCGCTGTGGCCACACTCTACATTAGGATGGCCGGAACAGACCGCAGCCTTGGCCCGCTGGTACCCGACCAGCGTACTGATCACCAGTCGTGACATCATCACGCTGTGGGTCGCTCGTATGGTATTAACCGGCCTCAACAACCTCGGTGAAGTGCCCTTTCGCGACGTGTTCATCCATCCCAAGATTCTCGACGGGTACGGCGAGACCATGTCGAAATCAAAGGGGAACGGTGTTGATCCGCTAGACGTGATCGACAAGTTTGGCGCCGATGCGTTGCGATTCGGACTGTCCTACCTGACAACGGAAACGCAAGATGTTCGGTTGCCTGTTCAATTCGAATGTCCGAATTGCCAGACCCTGATCGATCAAACTCGCAAGAACCGCGAGTTGCCCCGGATTGAATGTAAATCCTGCGGTGAACCTTTCGCAACACAGTGGGCACGGTCAGACGCCGATACCAGCCTGCCACGGGGTGCAGTGGTTAGCGCCCGTTTCGAACAGGGCAGGAACTTCTGCAACAAACTCTGGAACGCAGCCCGATTTGCGTTCATGAATCTAGCCGGGTATAGCCCCGCCCCTGTGACGCAAGAGGCACTGACGCTGGCTGATCGCTGGTTATTGAGTCGTTTATCGACCGTAACGGAGCAGGTTACCGAGGCGTTTGAAAATTATCGTTTTTCCGAAGCGGCTCGTACCCTGTACGACTTCGCCTGGGATGAATTCTGCGGCTTCTACGTGGAAATGGCCAAGGAGCGATTGCAGGATGAACTGGAACGCGACAATGCACAGCGCGTGCTGGCCTGCGCCCTGGATCAGTTGCTGCGACTCCTGCACCCGATCATCCCGTTTATCAGCGAGGAACTCTGGCAGGCACTGGGGCGTCTGGCCTCCGAACGGGGTTTAGACACACCCCAGCTGGCAACGACCAGCATCATGCAGGCGACCTGGCCGCCGATCCAGAAAACGCACCAGGATCCGATAATCGAAGAACGCTTCTCCCGTTTCCAGGAAGCGCTGGGAGCCGTTCGTGAAATTCGCAGCCGGCAAAATGTTGCGCCCAAGAAACAAGTCAATTTCTGCATTCGCTGTGATCCCCAGGAACAGGCCTTACTGGCACCCATGGAGCCCTTCTTCGCGGCCATGGCCAACGCAGTCGCAACCGCAATTGGACCGGACGTCACCCCACCCGCAACCCACGCCAGTCTGACACGGAGCGGGATGGAAATTTATGTGGATCTGGCGGGGCTGATCGACGTTGTGGCGGAAATAACGCGACTGGAAAAAGCACGGCAGCGGATCGAGGGGCAAATCCAGGGAAAACAACGAAAGCTGGCAAACGACAAGTTCGTCGCCAATGCGCCAGCTGACGTGGTACAACGCGAACGCGACGGCCTGCAGCGTCTGGAAGAAGAACACGCATCGACCACGGCTGCCCTGGAAAAGCTGAGCCAGCTCGAATAAACGGCGGCCAGCAGACCCCGCTGGTAACACCCCGCCCGGGTGCGTCAGCCTCTTGCTCGACCGCACCTTGTCGCCGATAGAATGCACGTCGTATAATCAGGCAATCTTGTCACCCACTGTTCAGTTCCGTTTCCCCGATCTGGTCATACTTATCGGGAAGGGGCGTTCTCGATGCCCGTGCAGATGATCCTCTCGCGGATCATAATTAGCGAAATTAGTGATCAACAAGTCATCTATCTGAAAGAGATGGATGGCGATCGCCAGTTTCCAATTGTGATCGGTATCTTTGAAGCCACTAGTATCGACCGCCGTGTCAAAGAGCGACCTTCGCCGAGGCCTCTCACGCACGACCTGCTGGTCAATCTGGTCCAGGAACTAGGCGCCGAGCTGGACAGCGTCGTAATTAGCGATTTGCGTGAGCACACGTATTTCGCCAAATTGCGGATCCGCCAGGACGGACAGCTGATTGAAGTGGATGCCAGGCCTTCAGATGCGATTGCTGTAGCGATGACTTGCACGCCACCACTGCCAATCTATGTAAGCGAGGAAGTTCTCGAGGAGTGCTTCAATGAGTAATCTCGCTCGGCAGCAACCGGTCTCCCGCCGGAAACAGCCCCAGATCCACTGAAATCACCTGGGGTTCCCAGACGCTGCAACCATCAAAAACCCGACATTATCACAAACTCGGGGTGAGGCTTGCATTTGGCGCTCCGCTACGTGAAGCTATAGGCATGGCTTTTCGGTTCAGGGGCGGGTGACCCTCAATTCATCCGCGTTTGCAGGAAGCGAACCTTAAGGCCAGTTGGCTTCAGCGAATAGCAAGAATCTTGCATTCAGCCACTACCACTCGCTGGGCCTTTTTTCATATGTAATGATCCGACGCTGGCCGCAATGATGGATGTTTGCCGAGCCGGTGTAGCGTGGAAAGAAGTCATGTCCGCGAGTACGCCTTTGCCGGAAACGGTTGCCTCTGATGTCGATTTTCCCGCCGACGATCTAGCGCTCGAACCCAGCGGTAATACGAATGCCGCGAGCTCGAGCCAACCTGCGCTCGACCGCCTCGCGGTTCCTGAAACTGTCGGCACCCGCATCATGTGGGGTTACCTGATTACGTTTATCGCTTTGCACCTGATGCTCTCGCTGGCTTTCGTTCCTGCTCTTTTCAGTTGGACCGGTTTGCTGCTCGTACCGCTGGGACTGTACGTGTTCGACTGGGTGGGAATTGGCTTATGCTACCACCGCACGTTGACACATGCCGGCCTCATCATGCCCAAGTGGTTCGAGCACACTTGTGCGATTCTGGGCGTCTGTACCTTGATGGATTCACCCGCGCGCTGGGTCGCGATTCATAGAAAGCACCATCAACACTCGGACGAACAACCTGATCCACACAGTCCGCTGGTCAGTTTTATCTGGGGGCACTTTGGCTGGCTCATTCGCCGTGACGAGGAGTCCAACGCGGCCGGTTTTTACCATCAATACGCACCCGATATCCTCCGCGATCCGTTCTATCTGAAACTGGAACGGAACGTTATGTGGGCCTGGATTTATGTGGCGCACGCCGTCGCCTTTTTCCTTGTCGGCTTCGCTGTGGGCTGGGTCAGTGAAGGCCCATGGAAAGGTCTGCAATTTGGTGCCAGCTTGTTTGTCTGGGGCGTTGTCGTGCGTACGTTGTTTACGTGGCACGTAACCTGGGCAGTCAATTCCGTAGCCCATATGTGGGGATATCGGAATTACCAGACTCGGGATAATAGCCGCAACAGCTGGATCGTCGCCTTATTTACAGGTGGAGAAGGTTGGCATAACAACCATCACGCGCATCCCGTCTCGGCTGCGCATGGACATCGCTGGTGGGAATTCGATCCAACCTACTGGACCATCTGTTTTCTGTCCTGGATAGGACTGGCAAAAGAAGTCAAAACGCATCGCACCGGACGCGTCAGAGTCGCAGACCCAAATTGAACATCCGCCCAGTGTCGCATTCGCCTGCGGCACCGTTCAAGAAGCACCCGTTCGGAAAGCGAAAACGGCTTGTCATCGCAACGCGTCCAAGCTTACGCTTTACGGGCTTTACCTGGATACGTTTTGACCGCTTTACGCAGAAACTCCACTGCCTTTTGGAGTTGCAGATCAACGACAGGTTCTTCCGCCGCCTGGCCCGGCGTTTCGGAACTGGACGTCACGGTACGATTCGTCACCACATCACGAGTGCGCCGCGCCTGAAACACGGCGGCCAACTGTTCGTCCGGCATTGAAACCCGCAAGCCCTCACTTGGCTTGACGCCCCATTCTTCCGAATCCTCTTCCTCGTAGTCGCGGATAGCGCGGTGAATATTTTTCCCGTTCGGACGAAAGTAGGTAGCCGTCGTCAACTTCAACGCGCTACGCCCGTCATCGAGTTCGATAATATTCTGGACACTACCTTTGCCCCACGATCGCTGACCGCAAACCGCGGCACGCTGCTGGTCTTTCAGACAAGCCGCAACGATTTCGGCAGCGCTGGCAGAATTCCGATCGATCAACACGACCATCGGCAAATCCAGCGGGAACTCAGTGCCGGGGGAAGCATCGCTGACATCCCGCACCTGATCACGTTCTCGCGTGGAAACGATACGGCCTTGTTCAAGAAACAAATCACAAGCTTCGACTGCAGTCGTTAACAAGCCACCCGGGCATCCCCTGAGGTCAAGAATCAGACCCGTTACGTCGCGGTTGCGGATCTGCTCCAAAGCGGTAGACAATTCTCCTGTCGTACGATCACCAAAGGTCGTAATACGCACATACCCGATATGCGGATTACTCTCCAGAACAAAACTCCAGGAATCATCTTCGCGGTGCGTATCACCTTTAACCGATTCCGTTTGAATGGTATCGCGACGCACAGCGACTTCTACGGGTTCAGTGCTGCCCGGATGCAGGACCTGCAAGCGAACCTCTGTTCCCTTCTCGCCGCGCATCATCACGACGGCTTGCTCCAAGGTAACTCCTTCGGTCGAAGTTCCATCAATGGAGAGAATCACATCGCCTGCCTGAATCCCAGCGCGATAAGCTGGCGTACCCACCAATGGACTAACGACTCGTAAACGTTCAACCCGCGGTGGACCATCGACCATAATGCCAATCCCACCAAACTTCTGTTGAAGACTGGACTGCAGGGCACTGTAGTCATCCGGGCCAATGTAATTGGAATAACGATCCAACTTCTCCACCATTCCATTCATGGCATGGCGATAGAGTTCGCGCGTTTCAACAGGCTTGACGTAGCGGTCACTAATGATGTGCATCGCGCGTACGATCGAACGAGCCTCTCTGCTGCGCGGCACCTGAAAATAACAGGCGAGCGACAAGACCGCGGTAATCACGATGATCGAAACATTGCGAGGTGGCACGTTTACTTCTCCCGTCAATCAGGCACGTTCCCGATTTCCCTACAGCAGGCCGCGAGCGCCGGGCAAACAGAGCACAGGGCGGCAACTGACACCAATGAATCCAGGGGAACTCGTATTCCCCTGCAGTGCGGTTATCATACCTGCTGCAGGAATCAAGTCACCAGGCAAACGAAGTCATCGGGCAGGTTGTACGAACGGCTTCATCCTGTAATGTGCTCCGCGAGGCCCACGTAAACGAGGTCCACTTAAAGCGGTTCAGCGGATAGACTGCGACCTCGCAGGAGACGCGCTGCAACACTGGAACACACGCCCCGCCCAGTAACGACACGTATCCGTCTGGACCAGCATCACAAGTCACAATGTGAAACCAAGGTCGAAACAGGGGACACAATCATGCCATCCAACGCAAAACCCACAGTGGCAATCCTCGGTGCCAGTGCGGATCGCCACAAATTCGGGAACAAATCAGTACGTGCGCACCTGGAGTGCGGGTACGAAGTTTTTCCGGTCAATCCCCGCGGTGAGCCAATCGAGGGCCTGACGACCTATGCTTCGCTCGCCGCCATTGACCGGCCAAACATCGACCGCATTAGCATCTACGTCCCACCGCAGGTGGGACTGCAATTACTCGAAGCCATGCTGGAAAAGGGAACGCCGGAGATCTGGTTGAATCCCGGGAGCGAAAGTCCTGATTTAATCCAGCGCGGCCGCGAACTGGGACTGCAGCTCATCGTCGGCTGCAGCATCGTCGATTTAGGAGTCA
Source organism: Planctomycetaceae bacterium (assembly GCA_002724245.1). Taxonomy (GTDB): domain Bacteria; phylum Planctomycetota; class Planctomycetia; order Pirellulales; family Pirellulaceae; genus UBA9264. The sequence goes on along the minus strand of PBOG01000092.1, from coordinate 27,024 downwards.
CTCCTGATCAGTTTCCCTGACTCGGCGGGTTACAGCCCCGGGATTCCCCTGGCCCAGGTTACGGCTCTGGGAAATATCGGTGGCAAGCGTCTCAGCCCACTCAGGTCAGGTCACGTAAATCAAGATCGCCACATAGACCAGTGCCAGCACGATTTGAACCGCCGCATAAGCCACCGCGATCTTGACAAATTTGCCGAAAGACATCGCCAACCCATGCTTGTGCATAATGGTCACCGCCACCAGGGTGGATGCCGACCCGATGGGTGTCAGGTTGCCTCCCAGGTTCGCCCCGAAAATGACCGACCACCACAGGCCAGATGACTCCGGTGCGCCTAATTTGTGCAAGATGCTGGCGAGCATCGCTGCCAGGGGGATATTATCGGTGACGCTACTGAACCCGGCCGCCCCAACCAGCAAGACACTGGCATCTATCAAATTCGCTGTTTCGTTCGTGATATCACGCAACACCATTTGCAACCCATGGCCAATCGCTTCCAGGACAAGTGCGTGTTCCATCACATAAATCACAACAAACAAGCACATAAAGAATCCCAACAGGTCCCAATCCACCGCTTTGTAAAATTCATCCACTCGAGACGCATAGCGAATCAACATGATGGCGGCGAACGCTAAAGCCACATAACCCATTTCCAGGTTCTGAATCCAGGGCAAGATACTGGTGGTGGCGATGGTGGCGATGAAGAGAATCAGCATTACTGTGGCGAAATAAAAGAAACGCCAACTTTCGATTCCTGTGTTCTCATCAAAACTCGCGACCAACTCCTGCGCTTCTGCACGTTCTTCGTCGGTTTTGAGACGCTGGATTCCGAACCGTTTGCCACCCATCACCAACGTCGCGATCGTTGCCACGACCACGTACGGACCGGCTTTCATGAAGAACTCAACGAAGCTGATTCCGGCGGTGGTACCGACAATGATGTTGGGAACCGAGCTGATCAGAGTCAACAAACCACCAATATTGGTCAACAGCCCCTCGATCAGCAGAAACCCGAGTAATTTCTCACGACGATTCAATTTGTCCAGTGAGACCGCCGTCAGTGACCCTACGATGATCATGGCAGTAACATTGTTCAGTACCGCCGAAAACACGACGGTCATCAAGCCATACGAAAACAGTAGCTTTTGAGGGTCGCCGCGCGACGCCTTGGTCACTTTGATCGCGATCCAGGTAAACAACCCGGATTTGCTGGTGATGTCTACGAATAAACTCGAGCCCAGGATGATGGCAATCACACCCCAGTCAATGCCCGGAATGTAGACCGGCATGCTGATTTCATGGCCACCCGTGTGCAACGTCTGCTCGCCCTGAACGACTTCCGTACTGCCTACGAGCACCTTCTGGAAAGGCAAGATGTCGCACATGGCGCCGAGGAACAGACAGACTACGGCAGCCACGCCGGCAATCACGGACTTCTTGGCGTGCAGTTTTTCTTCCAGCGCCAGGCAGAGAATTAGCGCTACCAGCAGACTGGCAAAAAGAATGGTGACCCCCGAAGACACTTCATGCGACGTATTTGCCAGTAGATAGTGAACCATGCGCGCATCCATCTGTGCAGACCATGACGCCCGTGACTACAGCAGTAACATCGGCGTCCTGCGCAATTCAACCGTGAGCGGATAGGCTAACCCGTGAATTGCCAGTTGGTCTTCGTCCTTGGTGTTCAAAACAAGCAGATCAACGTCATGTTCTTCAACGAGTCTCCGGTAGTCCGCCAGGTGGTGACCGACCGAAACATGACTTTCTACTTGAAACGGCAACCCCTGGCTTCCCAATACTTCGGTGCAAGAGTCAATATAGTCGCGCGGCTCCCGGAGCAATTGCTCCAACAGGAACTGCTGTGCCGAGCTCGTATCGATTTCTGGAATTTTTCCGATCGTTTCGATGTACCGTTCGAACGTCGCCAGGTCCTCAACATGCGTCAATGAGAGCGTACCACCCGCAGTGGTCAACGCCGTGGCAAAGCTCACTAAATGATCATCTCCCGTGAGGTGATCAGTAATCGCCATAACCGATTGCGTCGAAGTCGGACAGGCATCAAAGCGCGGATGTGGCATCACCAATACGGGAGTTGTCGAAACCTGCGTCAAGACATCCAGATAACCACCCAGACTGTACGGATAGTCCGCGGCTTCCACATGCAGATTGCGGTACGTGCAAACCAGGTCAGGTTGCCGTTCATCGATCAGCTGCAGCAGAGTCGAAATCTTGTCGAAATCGTTGCCCAGCAGCAGGGACAACTCCAGACTCTCAATGCCCGTCGCCCCAGTCAACATTTGCTCGACATTATTGCGAAATTCGCTGCCCTTCTCCTCGTCGCCATCGGTGACCAAAAGCAGCTTCTGCAAAGAGACCGATTCATAGGAAAATCGGGCTTTGTCAGCCGATTTGAAAGTGCTTTCGAATTGGTCAAGATTCGTCATGTTCGCTCCCTGTAGAAGACCAGGATATCAGCACCAGGAAAATCCGGCAACGTAAATCGTCCACCACGGAAACGCCTCAAAACAAATCTGTCTTGCCGGATTCGAGCCAATCTCTACCATAGGCCGTCTGGACAGACGTACGACCTCAAAGGGCCTGATCGCGATGACACATACGCTGGTTGGACAGTGGCCTGTGGAATGTAGCCGGGGTCCTGGTTGGCTTTTCGTGCGACTCGCCGCCACCCCGGCTGACCAATCCCACGGTTACGCGGGCCTGGCCGACTCACTCGACCAGCTACTTCGTGCTGAGCTGTTGCGACGCCTGCTGGTGGAACTGGATCAAGTGGAAAACCTCACCGAGGAGCTGGTTGAAGAACTGGAATCACTCCGCTGCCGCCTGGAAACTACAGGGGGCTTGCTGCGGATCAGTGGTGCCAGTGATGCCAGTTTGCCAGCCGCCGACCGACAGCACCACTTGGCGCATTATCCGACGCGACGGGCCGCCGTCACCGCCGGTCGCACAGCAAATGCGCCAGTCCACGATTGCTAGCAGCCACAGCCTGGAGCGGCATGCTGCAGACCGTAATCCCAGTCGATAGCTGTCCGATCCGTTCTCTGTTTCCTGGCAACCGTGTTTCCCCAGACCAGGAAAATCGAAAAAGTGCGCCGGATTAACGGGGATCCTCGAAAGTTTGTTCCGTGAAACGCCGATATTGGGCGTACCGGTTACGTCGCTGGAGGTTCGCGCCTTGGGCAACGCTGGCCGTAAACGTGGTTGTCCAGGGGGGGAAACCGCAAATCCGCGAAGCGACGCGGATGAAGCGCGCGTCCACTCTCCCAGGAACTCAAGTCACGATGCGCCGCATTTGCACGTCCTATTTGGCGCTCTTTCTCACCGTACTCGCGCTGACGGTGGGCTGCCATCCTCTGCAACCTCGGTATCTTCGCGATCACGGAGACCTCTCGGGACTGCTGGAAGAGCAGCTCAAAATTGATTATCCGGATGTCCAGACAGCCAGCCTGGCGGACGCGAGCGAGAGCCATCCACCACTGACCGTCAGTGACCCCAAATTCGACAACTTCTGGGACATCGCATTAGAAGAGGTCATCCAGGTCACTTTGCACAATAGCAAAGTGATTCGCAATCTGGCCAGCGTGACTCCCATCGGGTTCGCCGACGGCTTGATACAACGATCAGGGAATTCGACCGTTTACGACCCGGCCATTACGGCAACCGCCGGCAGCAGTCTGGCGACAGCACGTCCGGGCCCCGGTTTGACTATTTCCGGCGACCAGCCAAACCGTATTACGGCGGCATCCGCGGGCGGCACCGAATCCGCGTTGGCAGCTTACGACGCCCAACTCTCCGTGCTTGGTGCTTCAGGTGGCTCGGCGAGTGGCACACTCTTGGGGCGCACCGACCGCCCGGTCAATACGACCGGCCAATTCACCGGTTTTCCCGTCGTCACAGAAGCCAACGACGGCGGCCTGCGGATGGACCTGGCCAAGAAGACCGCCACTGGAGCAAGCTTCGCCGCCAGTAGTGTCTCGGTCTACAGCCGCAGCAATCGTCGAGGGTCGTTTCAGGCTGTGCCCAGCAACTGGCTCCAGTTCCTGGAAGTGAAGGCAGAACACCACCTCCTGCAGGGCCGTGGCACGCAGATCAATCGCATTCCCGTAGTGCTGGCACGGATCAACGAGGATATCTCGCTGACAGCATTTGAAATCGCAGTTCGCAACGAGCTACTGGATGTCGAAAACACTTACTGGGACTTGCACTACGCCTACCGTTCGCTGGAAGCCGCCAAACAGGGCCGCGATGCGGCACAGTGGGCCTGGCAGAAAATCCAAGCCCGTCGCGAGGGTCAAGTTGACCCGGCAGATGCCGAAGCACAGGCCAGGGCCCAGTACTTTTCTTTTCGAGTACGCGTCGAAGCAGCTCAGATCAACGTTTTCGAAATCGAAAGCCGTCTGCGCTGGCTGATGGGAATTGCACCTGCCGACGGTCGCCTGATACGACCGATCGATGAACCGGCCACCGCCAAACTGGAATTCGAATGGACATCAACCAATCTAGAAGCACTGTTTCAACGGGCAGAAGTGCGTCAACAGAAATGGCAACTCAAACAACGAGAACTCGAACTGGTCGCCGCCAGAAATCGTCTGCTTCCCGTCCTCGACGTCGGGGCCACTTACCGCTGGCTGGGTATGGGCGATGAACTGATCAACGCCGATCGCAACGGCCTGAATTTCCCCAACGCCGGATCCACCGCATTTGACGAATTGACGGAGGGAAATTACCAGGAATTCGACGTCTTTTTCAGCTTTGGCATGCCCGTAGGGTACCGTCGTGAACTGGCCGCGGTTCGCAATGCTCAATTGCAGGTGGCGCGTTCCAAAGCAGTCCTGGAAGATATGGAGCTGAACACCACCCATCTGCTCAGTTCTGCACTGCGCACACTGGATGGTAACTATGTCCAAGCGAACTCCAATCTCAATCGCCTGCAGGCCGCCGACGAATGGACCGACGTCATCTCAACGATCTGGTCCCAGGGTGGGGCAACCGGGCGAGACACCCGAGTCTTGATCAACCAGCTACTGAATGCGATCAATGAACGCGCCGCTGCCTACGATGAGTACTACCGAATCGTGTGTGCCTACAACAAGTCGATTGCGAACCTGCATTTTACGAAAGGCTCGCTGCTGGAATACAACGGCGTTCAGCTGGCCGAAGGACCCTGGCCAGAAAAAGCCTATTGGGATGCAATGGCGCAAGCTCGCAAACGCAATGCCAGTCGCCACTTGGATTACGGATGGACACGTCCGGACAACGTCAGCCAGGCCGCCGGAACCCATCATTTATCGGACTCCGAGGGATTGTTCCCTGGCGTGGACCAATCCCTGCCTGTCCCCCCCACACAGGACAGGGAACAAGAAACTCCAGAAACAGAGTCGACCGCACCGGCGGCCAGCGCGGGAATTCCTGCGTCAGCCTCCAGTTCCGTACGGCCTGTGGCGCTGGAAGAAGTGGTCCCCGAACGCAAACCGCGTTCAGGAACGTACGACTGGGGCAAAACCAACGGCTCCGCTGTGATTCCCGCAGGGAAGCACCAAACCGTCGACCGGCCTTAGCCGGGCGGTGTAATCCTCGTACACCGAGCAGCCGGCAGTTGTTACGTTCATCCCAGCAGCAAACGGTGTTGTCTTCGTCGGTAAACGTGGGCGGTAGCGCCACTTGGGGTAAACCGCGAACACGGATCGATCCAGCGAGAACAGTCGCAACAAAGGATGGTCATCTCCAAACAGACAACGCTGCCAATGCAGCACCAGCAAACAGGTCAATCGCCGCAATCAACTCGGGTAATTCTCTGCATCGCGCCCCTGGAGAAATGGACTACTTCATGAACACCACCATTCGTCCGTTTAACACCGCAGACCTGGCGCGCATCAAGGAAATCACTATCGAAGCATTTGATGGTGTTTCCATCGACCGCAATATCGAAGATCGTTTTGGCCCGATTGGCAACCGCAACTGGCAATGGCGCAAGGCGCGGCACTTGGACGAAGATGCGGCACGTGACCCCAACGGTATTTATGTTGCTGAACAAGCGAGCCAGCTGGTCGGCTACATCACCACCTGGTGCGATCGCGAAGCGGGCATTGGACATATTCCCAACCTGGCAGTTGACCAACGCTGGCGAGGGCAGGGGATTGGTCGCCAGCTCATCAACTATGCACTGGCGTCCTTCCGTGTGGCCGGACTGGTACTCGCGCGGATCGAAACACTTCAACAAAATGAAATTGGTCGGACACTCTACCCTGAACTGGGATTTGAAGAAGTCGCCCGACAAGTCCATTACTGTATGGCGTTGCAGCCTGACAGCAACACCTCCCAATGACCGTCAGCGTCCCCATTTACAATAGGTGAACGCATTTCTGATTAGCGGCGGTCAAAGTGCAAATCAGCAAAATCGAGATACTGCTGCCAGTCGTAGTCGGTCACGTCGTGCTCACCTGAGCGAAGGTGATAGCCGATGGTACCGGTTTTCAGGGGTTGGTCCACCGGAGGCATCTGCAGCGTCGCAATCCCCTGGGTACCCAGCAAACGATATACCGTGTCGGCGTGCCAGGCCGATAAGAACTCGCCCCGCGGATCGGCCCACTGGTCACCCTGCGCACTGGCCACGTAGAGCGGGCGTGGCGCAATCAGACTCAGCAACAAATGCTGGTCAACGGGCAACGCATCTTCGCGATCGTTGAATTGCTTGAAATTGCCACAGAACCAGTGTGGAAAAGAGGTGTTGATTCGCGCCACCGTTTCACCGAATTGGCGTCGGCTCAAGGCGGCGCCTCCACAACCCGAGTTGTTGGAGATGACGAGCGCGAAACGCGTATCCTGGGCACCTGCCCACAATGACGTCTTGCCCAACCGCGAGTGCCCCAGGACCGCCACCTGCTGGTGATCGATCGCCTCATCGGTCTCAAAATAATCAACTGCCCGACTGAGCCCCCAGGCCCAGGCAGCAATCGATCCCCACTCATCTTTCGCGGGTTCGGTTTGCCCTTTCTGATAGAACGCCGGGTGTACGCCATTCTTGAAACCATCGTGGTAGTCAGGATCAATATCCCCGTAATAGATCGTCGCCAGAGCGTACCCCCGCTGCAGTATCTTCTCCACAGCCCAGCGGCTCGCCGTGGAACCGCGACTCTGCTCGGTAGCTCGGTTGTTTTCAATCCCGTCTCCAGGGCGCATCCAAGATGGCGAAAGTGTGATACCGGGTTCGTTGCGGACCGAGTGATTCCCATTGAAGTTCAGCCCCAAGAACACCGGCACAGCAGCCGTCGCCGTTTTCGGCAGATACATCAAGATTCGCATCTGTGGTCCGTCCGCGTTACCGGTAAACAACACGTCCACTTGTTTACGTACCGCTTGTCCGTTTAATGCCTGGTCATCAGTCGACACCAGTTCAAATCGCATTTGGGGAGATGGATCGGGGCTGCGCCCATAGACGTGCTGCCGAAACAACTGGAGCACCTCCGCACGACGCGAACCGCGCCATTGTTCCGCGGTGGTCACCCGATCTCCGGAAAGGCTGACTAGCGCAGCAGGCAAAGCGTAACTGGGAACTTTGGCTTCGTCGTAATTCGGTTTGAACTGCGCGGACACCAGCCCGGTCATCGTGCTATTGAAAAGCAGTCCACAAAACAGGCTCCACAGGATTTTCGTCTGCATGGTATTCCTCAACTGAGAGGTCCGTAATCATTTCACGGCCCCAGTGATGTTCCTCTCGGACCCATTCCGCCAGCAGCACATTCTACTCGCGGCCAACGCTATGATATGCTCCGCACCTGCGTGGCTCAGAGGCCACTCGATCGACTCACTCGACCCGTTTGCTCATGATGCCACCCGGATACCAATTGCCTTTGCTGTCGATCGTCAAACCGTGTACCCAGGCCAACGTACCAGACCGGGCCTGGTCGGCGGCAACCCACGATCCCAGTGGAGGCTGCCACCAGGAAAGCATGTGTCTGCTGGTATCCAAGCGAAAGGCTGGCTCCAAGATAGTCAACGCCCGGAGGGGGTTTCCGAGGCTCCGCCGACAGGCTCTCGGCCAGGATAATCAGCATCTGTGACCACGAAACGCTTCGTATATCGCCAGCTGGCAACCTTCCCAGTACGTCCAGCGATCATCGCTGTTACTCACCAAACAGGACCGAGGCAGGTACCAATTCGCCGCTTCATGGTATCATTTCCACTGTGGTGTCGAAACGCATCTGGATACGAATCCGGGCCAGTCGCCGCACCACCTGACTTTCTCCAGCTGACCAATCACGGATGTTCCCAGAAAGCGGACAGGGATGTCACCCGAGGACCCCTCACACTACCTGCTCGAAGGATTGAATGCCGAACAGCGGGAGGCCGTTCTGCATGGCGAGGATCCGCTGTTGCTGATTGCCGGCGCGGGTACCGGCAAGACGCGGACGCTCGTTCATCGTGTGGCGCACTTGATTCACAAAGGGGTTGATCCGGCGCGGATCTTGCTGCTCACCTTTACCCGCCGGGCAGCCTCCGAAATGCTGCGACGTGTCGACGAAGTGCTCCACGATTCTTGCCAGCAGGGAGTCCTCGCCAGTGGTGCGCTCAGTCGCCAGGTGTGGGGTGGCACGTTTCATGCGGTAGCCACCAGATTGTTGCGCCGCCATGCGGCCGCCATCGGCATCGACGAAGGATTTACGATTGTCGACCGCAGCGACGCCGAGGACCTGCTCGATGTGGTCCGCGCCGAGCTGGAGTTGAGCCGGACCGATAAACGCTTCCCGCGAAAAGCCGCCTGCCTGGCAATCTACAGCCATTCGGTCAACGCGCAGCAGCCGCTCCCGGACATCCTGAGTGCACACTTCCCTTGGTGTAAAGACTACGTAGAAGACCTCAAGCGACTGTTTCGCGCTTATGTCGATAGAAAAATCCAGACCAATATTTGCGACTACGACGACTTGCTGCTCTTCTGGCAGGGCATGCTGAATGCCCCGCAGGTCGGGCCGCGCATCGTACAGCAATTCGACGCGGTGCTGGTCGACGAGTACCAGGACACCAACCAACTGCAAGCCAATATTCTCAGCCATTTGTCTCCAGCAGGGAAAGGTCTGACGGCGGTCGGAGATGACGCACAATCGATCTACTCGTTCCGAGCAGCCACCATACGAAACATCCTTGATTTTCCCGAACACTTCCCAGGGAGTCGTATCCTCCGACTAGAGCAAAACTATCGCAGTACGATGCCTATCCTGAAATTAACAAACCAGGTGATTGCGGAGTCTTCCCAAAGGTACACGAAGGAACTTTGGACAGCGCGTCAAGGCGGTGCTATTCCACAGCTCGTCACCTGCCAGCATGAGGACGAACAGGCCGAGTTTCTGGTCACTGAGATTCTTCAGCAGCGTGAAGCAGGCATTGAGTTGCGCGAGCAGGCCGTGCTCTTCCGAGCCGCCCAGCACAGCAGTGTTCTGGAAGCCGAACTGGCACGGCGCAATGTCCCATTTGTCAAATACGGAGGACTCAAGTTCATCGAGACGGCGCACACCAAAGACCTGATGGCACTGCTTCGTCTGGCGGAAAACTGCCGCGACTGGGTCGCTGGAAATCGCGTGCTGCTGCTCTTGCCTGGCATCGGCCCGGCGCGGGCACGCAAGTTATTGGACCTGCTCTCAGAACACGGAGGAGATTACCGTGCCTGGAGTGACGCCCAGGTCCCCCTCGAAGCAGCTCCATTCCTGCGTGCTCTGGTTGACATGCTGGTAGAGTTGCGTTCAATGGCAGACCATGATCTGGCATCCCAGGTCGCGCTGGCCCGCACAGTCTACCAGCCGCTGTTGGAACGAAACCACAACCGGCCCGCCGCCCGTGCGAGAGATCTGGAGCAACTCGAACGCCTTAGCGACCGTTTTCCCAATCGGCAGACGATGCTTAGTGAATGGGCATTGGATCCGCCAGTCACTGCGGAAGATTATGCCGGAGACCCGCTTCTCGACGAGGATTACCTGATCCTCAGCACGATGCACTCCGCCAAAGGCCTGGAGTGGAAAAATGTGTACACCATTCATGCGGCGGACGGAAATATTCCTGCCGACCTGGCAACTCGCAACGCAGAACAACTGGAAGAAGAACGACGCTTGTTCTACGTCGCTTTGACACGAGCCCGAGATCGCCTGTTCATCTGCTTTCCCCAATGCTATTACCACGCCGCCCGCGGACCACGATCCGATCGTCACGGCATGGCACAGCTGACCCGCTTCTTGACACCTGCTACGATTCGTCATCTTGACTGTGTCGCCGCGAACGGCGCGGAAGACCCCGATCCACCCGATCCCACCAATTCACCCGCCGCGGTCGATATACGCCAGCAGGTCAAAGAGCTCTGGTCATAACGCAATCTCGTCGGCGCATCGCACGTCTGGATTGCTTCAGGCGGTTCCTGGTGACCGCACATTCACATGCAAACATCACTGATCTGACAAAGGGGAGAGAGAATGCTGGGAGCCCAACTTGCGGCCGAGCCCTATCTAGAACGGCTGCAACAGGAGCTGGAACAAATCGACCGGGACGCTTTGCGGCGCTGGTCCGATTTCATTTTCAGTGCGTGGGAACAGAAAAGATTTGTGTTCATTATTGGTAACGGTGGATCCGGAACCACCGCCAGTCACATGGCTGAGGACCTCGGCAAAAGCACACTGCGCGAAGAAGACCTCCGCGATGAATCCAAATCGCGACTCAAAGTACTGAGCTTAACCGACAATGCAGGCTGGCTGATGGCAGTCGGAAATGACCTCAGCTACGACCAGATTTTCGTACAACAGTTGATGAATTACGGACAACCTGGGGACCTTCTGATCGCTATTAGCGGCTCCGGAAACAGTCCGAACGTACTCAATGCAGTCGAATGGGCGCACCGACACGGACTCACAAGTTTTGGCCTGACGGGTTACGACGGCGGGCGTCTCAAACAACTTCAACAGGATGGCTTGCATTGTGATCTCAACGACATGGGAATGGTCGAGAGTATTCATCTCTGTCTGTTCCACTGGGTCTTGAACGACGTCTATGCGCGAATTAATCAGGCAGGACGCTACGCCGAAGCGTCTCGCTCCTAGTCACCTTCGGTGGCAAGCAGCAACACTCCGCCAAGGATGCGCAGATGTTCCTGGGAATTGAAATTGGTGGCACCAAACTGCAATTGGGCATCGGTAATGGTGATGGTACGCCCTTGTTGCGCCTGGAACGCCGTGCTGTCGAACCAACACACGGCAGCGCGGGAATCCGTTCGCACATTCAACAAGTCGTACCTGAGCTTCTCAAGCAATTCCCCGTCGATGGGATCGTTTACGGATTTGGCGGACCTGTCGACCGGCGGACTGGCTGTGTTACCACCAGCCATCAAATCGATGGCTGGGATGATTTCCCACTAGTGGATTGGACGCAACAGACATTCGGCAAGCCGTGTTTGTTGTACAACGACTGCGATGCTGCCACGATCGCCGAAGCACGCCTCGGCGCAGGCCTGCAAGCACGCCTTGTCTACTTTGTGACCGTCGGCACTGGAGTTGGTGGTGGCCTGGCAGTTGACGGGCAACTGCACGCAGCAAGCCGGCCGGCTGTCGCTGAGATTGGCCATTTACGCCCTGGTCTGCAAGCCACAGATCCCAGCGACACGGTCGAGTCCCTGGCGAGTGGATGGGGAATCGTCAAGGCGGCACAGCGACGTATGGCAGAACCCTCGTATTCTGCCTCGGCCCGAGATTCTCAACGACGACAATCCGCAGCGGTCACCCTCTGGTCCGTCTGTCACGGTGACACGGAGCAACTCACAGCGCAGCGTGTTGCTGAAGCCGCCGAGGCCGGCGATCCGTTGGCAGAGGCCGTACTCGCCGAGGCGATCCGCGCACTGGGCTGGGCCATTGCCCAGGTGATCACGCTGACTGCCGTAGAGATCGTGGTCATCAGCGGCGGAGTCTCCCTGATTGGAGAAACCCGTTTCTTCGCTCCGCTACGACGCGAAGTAACGCGTTATGTGTTTGGTCCATTGCAGAACGCCTGGCAACTGGTCCCTGCCCAATGGGGTGAAGAAGTGGTGGTCCACGGTGCCTTGGCACTCGCGGCAGAAGCCTGGAAGGCAGACGTCTGAGATCGGGTGCCAAGGCACGGAGTAGCGACGTGATCCAACTCTGGCGAGCACAGCTCAAACATGCGTACGACTGGTACCGACACCGCCGTGTGGAAGTGCGTTGGTTTTATCCTAAGTTGTTTCTGTTTTTTGTCGTCCTTAATGTCAGCTGCTATTGGCTCGCCTTGCTCACCGCTTTTCCGCATCTTGTCTTCGGAAACGCCCTGACTCATTACGCCAAAATCCAATTTCCTGTCGGTCTGCTCGGTGCTCTATTTGACAGTCTTTCCTTTTTTGTCACCGTGCAACTGATCCGCCGCGCGTTGGCTTCCAGTGGTATCGTGCGATTTCTGGCCCATCTTTCGGTCGACTTGTTCATCGCTCTAGCTGCAACCTGGTGGGTACTATTTGTCTTTGTTCTGTCAGGGTGGCTCATCAATCTACTCGACGGCAGAATCTACGAGAAAAATGAGCTGGGACGTTGGCAAATCATCTCGGTTGACAAACTGCCGCAGGCAACTGACGAAACAGNGCTTGGCACAAGACACTGGCGCCAAAGAACCGACCTGTACACCGATCGACTGATCGACGCGGTGCGNCATCCTCTGGCCAATCTCAAGAACATTTACTTTGGGATCATCATGGGNGCATCTGCCATGCTNCCCACATGTATNCACCTGTCGATGTTTCTCGCAGCCATGTGGCGCACAACCCGCTGCCGCGCGACGACTTAGCGTAACCAGGACGCGCGCACTTCATCGAGTGGATAGTCGATGATGGGCAGCGTGCTGCCGCGCAGTTCCTGCAGGCGTTGCCAACCGCGCGTGACCAGCTGCTCCCTTTCCGAGACAAACGCAGGATCAAGTTGACGTTTGTCGAAATCCCCTTCCAAGAGTACGGGTACAAATCGGTCATCAACGATAAACTGCGCCAAAGACGGATTACAGCGCAAATGACGCTCGGCCTGTGTGTGTAGCGTCTCGGGATCGAGCATCCCGATCACGTAACGCAAGTAGAGATCACTTTCAGCAATCTCTTCCACCGGTTGCTGACAAACTTCGCAGAGATAACCTTCGTCACACTTCGCCATACTGTATTCGAATCCCAGAAAAACCGCCCCAGCGTTTCATCGGCAGCCATCCGTCACCCTAACATATCGCCACAACGGTGGACAACGTAACCGCCTGACCGGTTTCTGGCAGGCGTGCCTCAACTCCAGCGGCCTACCCAGACTTACGGTTCGAGTGGCTCCAGGAACCAATTGGAAAGTGCCCGCTGCACTTTCTCTGGAGGAGGCAATGGCTCCCCGGTCAACTGCTGTAAAGACCAGGCACAGGCGAAATCAAGTGCCGATCCAGTGGTACCTGAATAGTGCTTGCGAATATCCTCGACCATTGTCTTCATCCCCATCCTCCCCAGGCTAACAGCACACATACAACGAACCCGCTCCACTTCGGCATACATACTCTCCATCCCGGGACCACTGAGGCCTGTCACCTCCGGACGAGACTCGTCAGCCACTTCCTCGGCAGGCAGATCCATCATCGCATTCGAACCCCTGTCATTGAGTCGGTCAAGCAACATCGCCGACAGTTCCCGCGGTGTCTGCCCAGCGTAGAGATGCCCCAGCGCCCAGATGGCCGCCGCGCGAACCTCTGACCCCATCGTAAATTTCTTCGGAATACATTTTCGCATCAGTGGTTCCGCCTGCCGATAGCCTGCTAACCCAAAGGCCTCCATCAAATAACTCACTTGCACATCGATCTCACGATCCATATCCGTGACCAGACCGGCCGCCACTTCACGCTCCGCTTTGCGTAACATCGCCGGGAACGCACCAGGCACGCTCAACTCCCGCAAGCCCCAGGCGGCTGCTCGAAACACCGCCGGGAACGGGGCATCCAATAATTGCACCAGGCGTCCTGCAGATTGACGATGCTGTAATGTGACCAGCAAGACAATCGCTTGTTCCTGTCCGCGCCAGCGGTCGGTGCCCAGCATCTCCACCGTGCGTTCACGAACCACAGCATCCAGATGTTTCTCTGCTTGAGTCAATCGCAATAACCCCTGCCGTGACGCCAGGCGAATTTGTGGGTGCCGATCGTCCAGCACCTCTGTCAGCAAATGCACCGCGGTCTCATCAGCAAGTGTCTCCAACATCGGTATCGACATGAGTCGCAACCGTGCATCAGGCGACGAGATCGTTTCCCGGGCGATCCTGGCCGCAGCGTCCGGATCCAGATCGAACAGGCGCGACAGGGCCCGCGCTGCCACCACGGGCTCTTCCCGTGGACCGGTCATTTCCAGCAGCAGCTCCTGGGTCACCCCACCACGATGATGCTTCAGTAGCGTGACCGCCAGCAGTCTCTCCAGCCGGGGTGGAACATCGGCAGCTGCCATCAGCCGACGGGCTGTCGTTTCCAGGCCCTCGTGGCGCAACTCGGCTAGTGCCTCGGCAGCACGCAACCGCACCGTCATCTCGAGTGGTTCTTGAACCATCTCCAAAAGCCGTGCCACGCAGCCTTTGTCCTCGAATATAGCAAGGCCCGTCATCGCATAACGCAGGCGAGACCCTCGGCTTTGCGGATCCTGCAATCTGTTTCTCCAGACCTTGCGAATCGGTTCATACTTCCAACGCGCCAAAGCCGGCTCAACGACTGCTGCCAGATCATTTTCCGCAGTCTGCCAGTGGTCAAACAGCTGAGGTGCTGCCACACGCGCGTCCAACGCCACGAGCGCGCTGGCGCACGCTACCCGCACTAGCGGGTGCAGGTTTGTTTGCCCCAGTCGCATCATCAAGGGCTCAATCGCATCCTCCAAGCCAGACATTCCCAACTGGTGTGCACGGGCAATTGTTTGAGCGGCCTGTAACTGCAACTCCGTATCTGGTTGCCCCAGCGCAGCAACCCACAAGGACTTGAGCTGCGGTGCAAAGTACCTCTGTCTGGCTGGTAACTCACGCTGTGGATCCCGATCCATAGCCGCCATGATCTGCACATCGGCAGCCACCGCGTGAGGCCCATTCCAGCACCCGTCAAACGCAAATCCTAGCAGGCATAAGGGCAACAACAGACGGACAGCAGCTGACAGAGTCGGATTGTATCTCAGCATCAACGGCTTCTCCTGATCAGATACACTTAGAGTGTTTTCTTACGGACCACATCAAACCAGGTAAGACCAGCAAACACGACAACTTCTTTTCACCTCAACTCAAAACGGCCACAGGCAGTCTCATTTTGGCATCTGTCCTGTCACTTCCATCCGGACAAATTCAATCTTCCAGGGCGCCGGCGGATCGATGTCACTCGGATCTCGGACCGGCGTAACATCCAACCCGATTACGATCCCACCCTCGCGATCCAATTTCAGCCACTCAGGACGATCCAGCTGAAAAGAGGACTCGTTCGACCAGTCCGCTTTTTCAACGATCAAACGACTGGCCGAATCTGACAAACCGCTTAACCGGACGTTCCATCCCTGGCCAACCATTTTCATGTTGATGGTTGCCTGCTTGATCCGCAGCGTGCGCAGCTCGGGAGGTAATTCAAAACGCAACCACACCTTGCCAGCCCGCTGTGCCTCCAGCCAATTGCCGGTACGATGATTGAAGAGTGGACTCGCCGCGCGCTGTTCGGGTCCAGGAATGCTACGACAACGCAAGAATGCATTGGGAATGAGCACCTCAGTACCCGGTTGCGGAGATTCCATTCCAACTGGCACAGCCAGCAACGCAGAACTTCTCTGTTCCACTTCCGGTGAAAACACAAATTGGGTGTCGAAGGCACTGGCCCAGACAAACAACGTCGGCTCAGTGGGAAATCCCAACTCCTCAGATCGCCTGAATAGCTGGCGGTAGACCGACTGCCGGCGCCGCTGCTTGTCACTCATAAGTCCGTCAGAGAGGTACGACCCTCCTGCAATCAGGTCCCCAGCCTCCAGTGCGCCCTGGCCTGTATCTTGAAATCGAACACGCCACTTATTCCCTCCCGGCACGACCATCAGCGCATCCTCAACAGGCCCTATTGTTTCACCACGAAAACTCCCCACAAAGCCGTCCGCATTAAAAGAGCCCACGAATTCCAGTGGCTGGTTCAGGCGGACCACAGACCGGAAGGGCGCGATGCGCACACTCGCGGCGGGGAGCGTCACGTTGTCCCACTGCCACTGGTCGATTCCCGTCCACACGATCCGACGTGTTTGACCGGAATCAGCGACATTTGGGAGAAAGACTCCACCACGTTCAGCGCCATACCTGGCAGCCACCTGCTGCTGGTTGTAGATTGCCAATAAACCATCGACCATCACTTCATTGGTGTTCGGCGTCGCAGTTGCCAATTGCACCATGGCAGCTGTCGGTGGCACGGCGCGTCTGCTCTGCCCGCCAAGGATGACCAACAGTCCGGCGGCAACTACAGCCGTGGCTGGGATCAGCCAAACCAGCCAATCCCGTTTCTGCCTCGCGTCAAGCAGGAAACTGAGAACCGGCAAGCCGAACGAAAAGGTTCCCAGGACCAACACTACGATTCCACGCGCGACGACCTGGTATCCAATTTCATCATCCAAATAGAACTTCAATTCCCGCGCTTCCAGTAACGGCTCACTTGACTCCTCGAGAAAATCGGTCGCCAACTGCGCCAACGGCGGAGAGGCCTGATGTGTTGCCTGTTCTTCTACAGCACTAAGTTCGTCGACTGGTCCAAACCCGAATCCTGCAGGCATATCAGCTACGTCGGTCGTCGCAGGGTCGCTACGGCGAATCCACGCCCGCGGAGCCAGAGTCGTAAACAGTACCTTTCCTCTTCCTGCGGAAACCCAGAAGGATGCCGGCCAGCCATTCTGGGTGTGCGTTACTTCGACGCCCTGATCCGGAAGAATCATTTGGATAAAGGGCATTGGCTCCGGCAATCGAAATGGCTGATCCTCAAGGGCTGTACCCGCAACATTACGAAGATCCGTTTCAATCAAGTCGACACGTCCCACGGATACCCAATCCAGCGGGTTTCCCAGCAACCTGCCAACGGTTTCCAGATCAACCCGGTCGAGCATGACCCACAGGACACCACCCCGGTACAACCACTGTCGGATTGCCGTCGTCCCGGCTCCATCGGTCGCCAGCTGATTGTGACTAATTACGAGATGATCGAGCCCTTCCAGGGCACGCTCCAGCGGAGGCAGAGGAGAACCTGGAAATTCCTGAACGCGTCGCGCCATACGCCCTGTGCGATGCACTGCGGCGATCGCTTCAAACGCAAAATCATGCCGCTCGGGCGTGTCCCAATCTCCCTGGTCGGAAAGAATCCCCGTAACCTTCGTCTCATTGCCGAATTCCAGCACATCCGATTGCAGCCGTCTACCCGCCGGGTTGGGCAGGGGATTCTGTCTGCCGTTCTTGAGCTCGTACGCGTTGCCTTTGAACGCGATGGTAGGTCGCTCCAGAACCCGCGGTAATGCAGGAACCAATACCGGCAGCCAGCTGTGTCTGACAGCGTGGGGAGGCACCCATAACTGCCGTGCGTACTGCATCGTCGACTCCCCCTCAAAATGGAGTGACGCCAGAATTTCAGTCGCCGCAGCGGTCGGATTCGTCGCATCCACACCGACCACGCCCCAGGTATTTTTCCAGTAACGCGCAACGCCTGCCGGCCGACCAATGCGTACAGTCGGGGTCGCATCCTGCGCGGTGGAGGCCCTCACCTCAATCAGCAACACCAGGGCAGTAAACACCCCCAGGAACAACCGACACGGCACCTGAAACGTAAACAGTGTGTAGATCAACCTGGTCACGGCATTCTCCGGTCTCAATGGAACCGCTGCTGCACGGAAACCCTACAGACACGTAACGCGCCAAACAACGAACACGCCTGGCGGCCAGCGGGCAACAGATTTCACCAGTCATTGTGGACCGAGCCCATCGACACCACGCAGCGACCAGATCCACAACACTGACACAATAGTAACCAGTGGCAAGACTGCGTGTCAGCCCAGCAGCCTCCACAGACCAAAGCCAATGAGCCAGCCCGATGCAGGCAGAACGTGGCAAATGCGATCCAGGTTTCCTTGTCCTGCCAAACCGTGATAATAAGGGGACGTCCGACGTCACCAACCGGTAGCTCTGGCTGGCATACGATGATCCTGCATGTTGATATGGACGCATTCTATGCGTCCATCGAAGAACGCGAACACCCGGAGCTTATCGGTCTACCGGTGATCGTCGGCGGTACACCCCAAGGAAGGGGGGTCGTCGCGGCCGCCAATTACGCCGCGCGTGCGTTTGGCGTCCATAGCGCGATGCCCGCTCGACAAGCAGCGAAGTTATGTCCCAACGCCGTCTTCTTGCCCACCCGGATCGACTATTACGCAAAGGTCGCAGAGCAAATCCGCGATATTTTCCAGGCTTTTACGCCGCGCGTGGAACCGCTGTCTCTGGACGAAGCATTTCTGGATGTCAGGGAGAGTCAAAAACTATTTGGCAACCCTGAATCGATCGGGCGTCAGATCCAACAGACGATCTACCAACAACTGAAACTGGTCGCTTCGGTCGGTATTGCACCGAACAAATTTCTCGCCAAAATCGCGAGTGACCTGGAGAAACCTGCGGGGTTTGTCATTGTCCATGAGAACGCAATACAGGCATTCCTCGACCCGCTGCCCGTGCGCCGCCTCTGGGGTGTGGGTCCTGTCACCGCAGCCGCTCT
Source organism: Planctomycetaceae bacterium (assembly GCA_002724245.1). Lineage (GTDB taxonomy): Bacteria > Planctomycetota > Planctomycetia > Pirellulales > Pirellulaceae > UBA9264. The sequence continues at coordinate 8,228 of PBOG01000092.1, read as the reverse complement.
GGAGCAACTGGGAATCCAGAGCATTGGCCAGGTGCGCCTGCTCCCTGCCGACACACTGGATGCGCATTTCGGACAACATGGAACACACCTGTGGAACCTGGCACAAGGGATCGACGACCGTCCCGTGATCACCGACAAAGTAGCCAGGTCGATTTCCCACGAAACAACCTTTCCAGTCGATATTACGGATCGAGACGTGCTCCGTGCTCAGGCTCTGGCTTTGACCGACCAGGTCGCCGCACGGCTCCGTATCCGCGGACTCTCCGGAAAAACCGTGCAGCTGAAAATCCGTTTCAGTGATTTTCAGACCATTACGCGAGCAGCAACCCTGGCCGCCCCCACCCAACTTACGCAACCACTCTGGCACACGGTACAACAGCTGCTGGCAGAAAAATTGCCGCGACCCAATACACCGATTCGATTAATCGGCGTGGGGGTTAGCAGCCTGGGCAACGATCCTCAATACCAACAAGAGCTGTTTCCCGATGAGACCGCGGCCAGTCAACTCCAATTGGAACAGACGACGGACCTGATTCGTCAGAAATTCGGAGCAACCTCGCTCACCCGGGCCACGACCCTGTTGCGTAGACCACCGTCAGAGGGAGACATCAACTCTCCCCCAACCGGCGCGTAATGCCGCCTGCGGGGCCAACCTGCTATAGCAGCACTGGGCCAAGATTCTGTGCCAACATCGGCACCGCCACGAACGTCAACCTGTGGAAGACGTGCCAGCCTGCGCCAGCACCTGGTTGAGCCCCGCCGAGTCAGATTCACGCTTTGTAAATCTTGTGCTGTTCAGAAGTCACACCGGCCAGCGCGTTACGCGTGTCGACAATCAAGGGGGCATGCTCGGCAATGAACTGCCAATCATAGGCTGAGTGATCGGTCGCCACCAAAACGCAATCCTGTCCCGCCAGATACTCTACCGTGAGCGATTCACTCGATAACTGGGGAACCTGATAATGACGCATCGAGGGCAATTTCGGAATGTGTGGATCGTTGTAACTAATGACGGCGCCACGTTCTCCCAACAACTTCATCAGCGCAAACGACGGGCTCTCGCGAGGATCGTCGACGTCTTTCTTGTAGGCAACTCCCAGAATCGCGATGCGGCTACCACGAATCGCCTTGCCACGATCATTTAACGCTGCTGCGACACGATCGATCACGTAACGCGGCATCGATGCATTGATCTCTCCTGCTAACTCAATAAAACGCGTCGGGATATCGTGCTTGCGCGCCACCCAGCTCAAATAAAAGGGATCGATAGGAATACAGTGGCCTCCCAGTCCAGGCCCTGGGTAAAACGCCTGAAACCCAAAGGGCTTGGTCTTGGCCGCATCGATCACTTCCCAGACATCGATACCAATTCGATCAAACAACACTTTCAGCTCATTGACCATAGCAATGTTGACTGATCGGTAGGTGTTTTCCAGAATCTTGCAAGCCTCAGCGATTTCACAATTCGCAACCGGCACCGTTTTCACGATCGCGTGGGCATACAACGCCGTAGCCAATTCACGGCTGATCTCGTCGATGCCACCAACAACCTTGGGAATCCCGCTTGCGGAATAGTCCGGATTACCAGGATCCTCGCGCTCTGGACTGTAGGCCAAAAAAAATTCCTGCCCTGCAGCGAACCCGGACTCGCTCAGAATCGGCAGCAGCACGTCCCGCGTGGTACCCGGATACGTGGTGCTTTCCAGGACAATCAGCTGTCCCGGGCGGAGGTTTTGACTGATCTGCCGGGCGGTGGCCTCGACGTAGGCCAGGTCTGGATCACGACTCTCTGACAAAGGAGTCGGTACACAAATCAAGATGGCATCCGGCTCACTGAGACGGCGCATATCTGCGGTAGGTACAAACTGCTTTTTTTTCAGCCACCCTTGAATCGCGCTGGCCGGCACATGGTCGATATACGTATCCCCTGCCGCCAGCACATCGATCTTGGATTGATCGACATCAAACCCAATGCAACGAAATCCAGCACGCACAAAGGCATCAATCAATGGCAAACCGACGTATCCCAGACCGATCACGCCAATGGTTGCGGTCTTGTTTTCAATGGTCTTGCGCAAGCGATCCCATGGACCTCGGCTTTCCACGGGAGAAGACCCTATCTCGACTGTCGACGCCATGAACGATACCTCTCAAACCTGCTGGATGTCGATTAATATGCTTCTCAGTATCTTTTCGCTGGCACTGCTGCGTGGTTCCACCAGTGCCATGCCTGCGTACTACAACGTCATGTCCAACCACGGAGTTTGTACCACGCAATACCCAACCATTCTTGAATCGCGCCATTGGCCGCGTTAAGTGAACTGGCAGAAGGAACCCAGCTCTGAAAACAGGACGGTGATGTAGTCTTCAATCGATGGCCGCAAGGCAATGGCGCCACATCGAGGCCGACCACTTTGAAACATGAAACGGCGCGATTCATATGTCTCGCGCTGGTAATGAGCCCCACATACTTCAGGCTATGACGCTGCAGAACTTCCAACGCGTACGTCGCATTCTCGCGGGTATTACGCGATTTGTTTTCCAGAATAATACGCTCCGCCGGAACCTGCATCGACACCAGACAATCGCGCATCGCCTCGGCCTCTGACATCACCTGACCGTCCAATGTCGGGCCACCGCAACAGACAATCGGAATATCACCACAACGACGGTAAACTTCCGCCGCACTGATACAGCGCCGCAGGGTACCCGAAGTGGCAGCGCTGGAAACCAGAACTTGGTCTGACGGTTGCACGCCCCCGCCCAAGACCACGATGGCATCCACCTGGCCTGGCAAGTTCCGCGTTGGTGGATAGCCACTCTCCAGTGTCCTGCAAAGGAACTGACTAATCAGGGGTAGCGAAAGCAAGACTAAACCACACCAGGCTGCCCAAGGCAGCGCGAACCGCCGCCAGTTTACCGGTTTGTGTCGCGCTAATAACAGCAATCCCAAGGCGACAATCAGTAGTAAGGTGCAATAAGGCTGTGCGATAGATTTCGCCACGCTGTACATTACAGACCATCCCGAAACGAAACGAGGATTTGCAGCCACTTCATAATAACACGAGCGAAATCATCTCCGAACGAAAAACCGATCCACCGTCACCGCCGCTGCCAACCACGTCCGCTCATAACGGCTGCACCGAAAGTAAGGCCATGTCAGGAGGGCTCCTGCCCGATGACAATTACGTTCCTCACACTGGACGAGGTCAGTCCAATCAGTGCGTCGTTGCAAATGCAACTGCAGCCTCTGGACAGATTTACCTCTATTCATCCTCCCTTCACCAGATCGCGCTGCGGAATCCGATTCAACCGCTCAGCCATGTCACCCATCGAGAGCGTCTCCAGCTGTCCCGCATCACGAAGCCGCGCGGCTTCCGCGAAAATCTGCTGCAACCCGCTCAGTAATTGATCCGTACCACAACCAAGATTGAAGGGGTGCGTCCAGAGATGATAGACACCACGACTCCGTACCGCCTTATGCAATCCTTTGAGCGCCTTGTTCACACGGTCCGCTACAGTCACTCGACTCCCCACACTCATGAAAGGCGAGTAGAACTGCGATGCGGGAATCATCCAAAGCTTTTCGTGAATACGCTTTGGCTTAAGAACGCGCGGTGCCACCGCCAGCTTGGCGTCCAGTAACCGCAAGGCTGCCCTGGGAAGCTGCCCTGGCAGCGACTCGAACCACTTGTTTTCCGGACCCCGATAGGCAGAAAACCGTTGTTCCGCAAGCAAATCGAAATGGGCCATGCTGGCTTTGGGAAAAATAAAGCTCCGCGGGCGGGGCANNNCNANNTGTTCGAATAGNGCCAAGAACTGCACTAATTCGCGNTCCAGCTCCTGACGGCCGGCAGCGCCCGNTTTCACGTANGTATGTGTCAGCGTGTGACAACCTAACTCTTGCGGAACTCGACAGCGAGTNAAATCCGCCAGGATGTCCTCCGCATACCAGTGTGGCTGAGTGTGGCAATCTCCAGCGGGTACTTCCGCCAGCCGCTCCGTCTGTAACCACGGGTGCTTGGTGACGCCATCTTCAGCGGGCATCCACAACGCGCCAACGGCCACCCAGGTCGCGGGGATCTCATACTCTTCCAGCAGCTTCAATAACTGCCGAATCGCGTTTCGTGTGCCGTCCAGGAATGGCGGTACGTCTGCAGCCCGGGGGCGGCCGCGGGTCCCCCAGGCAAGCTCAAAATCAAGCGACAACGTGAACGCGCCACGCGGCAATGCCGTGCGGACGATCTCCGCAGTACCCAGTGGCCGCTGGCCGAGCAACTTGCTATAGGTTTCTTGCGTTGCCTGTAGCACGATCCGTTCATCAAAACGCTCACACATCACTTGCCGGGCCGTGGCTCCCATGGCCAGCCGCCGCGCATCATCTTGAATCAACTCGGTGATAGCCGAGGACAGACATTCGACATTGCGTGGTGGCACCAGCAAACCTGTCTCACCTGACACCACCACGTCACGACAGCCCGGTACATCGCTCGCCACGACCGCTTTGCCCGCAGCCCCCGCTTCCAGAAGCACCCGTGGCATGCCTTCACGATACGAAGGTAACACGACAAGGTCCGCAGCCTGCAACTGCGTTTCAATGTCGTCAACATGCCCTAGGAAATCGATATTCGGGAGTTGTTTCCAGTGGTCAATCGTCCTGGCGTCAATCGCCGAGAGGTTTCCCGAATCGGCATCCCCACAGACGACGAACCGTGCCGATACACCATTGCGACCACATTGCTCTGCCGCCGCAACGAATTCACGAATCCCCTTTTCGGCGATCACACGTCCCACAAACAAGACCGTGGGGACGTTTGCAGCCCGTGGTCGCGGCGATTTTCTGGACGGTTCGGCAAACCGTCGCAAATCAACCCCAGACCCCGGCGTGAAGATCGCGTGCTGGCCCAGTCGGGAGCTCGCCGGAAACAGGGTCGTCATATCATCCCGGTTCTGGAACATGACCGCCGATCCCCGCGTGGAAAGAACCAGGCGATACCAGAACCGAATCAAAGGCCGTATTGCTCGCGCCCACAGGGACTGGGAAACAAACACCTGCCCCAGTCCTGTAACACTATTTACCACTCGGCGCAAGCGAGCCAGCCTGGCGGCAACCGTACCATACAAGATCGGTTTGATCGTAAAGTGATGGACAATGAGAGGACGTTCACGGCGGTAGATGCCATACAACGAACGAATCGCCCGGACCTCAAAGATCGGATTACGGCTGACCCGACGGAGCGGCCAATCCACCCAGCGCACCCCCAGCGTTTCCAGTCGGGACACATATTCATCGGCGGGGCAAATCGCGACCACCGTAAATCCCTCGGCCAATAAGCGGCGGATCAGGTTGCGTCGGAAATTGAACAGGTACCAGGCAGTATTCGCAACCAGCGCAACACATCCGGCAGAATTTTCTTCCAGAGGCCGGGGCGTCGCGGGCTGCTGTGGTGAACATGTAAGCGCAGACATCTTAGAGACCCTCCAGATCTCCCAGGCAGAGATTCCATTGCGTCTGGTCAAACGCGTCCCAACCTGCCGGCAACGGCCCAATGACTCTCCCCAGTAGAGACAGGGAAGTTCGCCGAGGCGCTGGCCAGGTACAGCGTCGCCAAAGATGACCAAAAGCCCCATGACGTCCAGCATGGGCCACGATGTAATCGGCACCGATCGCGCGCAACAACTGTTGAATCAGGGCAGCCATCGTCTGCTCTCGATCCTCGCGCACCAGCACATCGTCCACGATCGCTTCTGCTAATCCACGGCGTTCCCGCATCCGGCAGAACGCCAGACCTGCCAGTTCGCCTCCCTCACGAAATGCAACAGCGCGGTAATCTGCGTGCGGGTGCTCTCCATAACGCCAGCGTAACCAAGGGTAGCTGCGGACGGTCGTCGCGTACGTTTCTACTGGCAACGCAGCGAGCAGTGTTTCAATCCCGGCACGATCGGCCAGCACCTCAGCGGCTGACGGCAACGTGCACTTGCATGACAGGCGTGCTGCGGGCCGTTGACCGCCAAACCAGGATCGTAGCAAGCGGGTCGAGATCACCAGCGGACGACGTGGACACACGCGCACTGGCAATCGTCCCACCTCACGCCAACCAAGCTGGAGATAACCAGGGCGGCTGTTCTGATTAGGCGTGTTAAACAGAAAACAGACACCAGCCGCCGCAGCACGTTGGCACGCTTCCTGTGTGAGCATACGAAAAATTCCACGACGCTGAAATTCGGGATGCGTAACCGTATCAACCGGTTTGGCCACCGGCAGGATCTGATCGTGTACACGCAGATTCCACCGCAGGAAGGAACGCATGCCCACCAGTTGTCCGGCAACTTTCGCCAGCAAGACCAGTGACTGGCCACATGGGTTGCGTTCGTGTTTCCAATTCCAATACGCAACGTCTCGTTGGACTTCAGCAGTCCGTCCCAGTGCGAGATTCATCAACCCCACAATGTCAGTGGAATCGGCGGCGGCATATTCAACGAGTTCCATTACTTCTTCGTCTGCTGCTGAAGGACTTCTCCATAGAGTGACTCCACCTGACGCACCATCCTGGCAATGTCAAACTGTTCGCGCACTGTCCTGGCCGCCGCTTGTCCCAAACGTGTCGCCAAGCCGTCCCTTTGAGCCAATTGCTCCAGCGCCGCGGTCATCTGGACAACATTCCCCGGCTCCACCAGTAAACCATTTCGCCCATCCTCGACGACGCTTGGAATGCCGCCGACCCGCGTACAGACAACAGCACAACCCAGCGCCATACCCTCCAACAGAGAGATCGGTAGCCCCTCGGTATGTGAAGAAATCGCCAGCACATCAATGGCAGACAGCAGACGTGGCACATCCTGACGCGGTCCGGCAACCACAACACGTTCCGCGATACCCAAACGATCAACCAATCGTCGAATCGCTTCTGTTGACTCGCGCAACTGTCCGACTAGCAGCAAGGTGGCCTGGGGAACGACTTCCAGCAGGCGGGCAAAAGCCCGAACCAAGAGCAGGTGATTCTTGACCGTGGTAAGATTGGCAATTTTCCCAATGACCAGATGCCCCTCTGGAATACCAAACTCTTGTTTCACTGCCACCCGTGACGCGTCAGTGGGTTGCAGTTGCGCACAGTCGACACCATTGGTAATCGTACGGATCGGGGCCGATCCGCTGCCGGACATCGACTGGGCTACATCCTGAGAAACGGCAATCGACATGTCATTCCACCGCATCGTCCAGCGATTCACGATACGGGTCAGCGGGTGCAGGCGTTCCCAACAACCGTGTTCAGTGTAGACCACCTTCACGTTACAACACCGCGCCACGGCACGGGCAATCACACTCGGCCACGGCAAATGGGCATGGATTAACTCGATACCCTGTTCGCGCACGTAAGCTCGCACACGCAACACCGCGCGCAGATCGGCCATCCAGCGGATGCCAAAACAAGATACGGGCAGACCGGCTGCCTCCAACGGCTCCGCCAGTGCATCTTTCCAGGGCAGAAAATAGCCGACGTGATAGCAGAACCGCTGGTGGTCCAGATGGGGCGCGGCGGCCGTGAGCAGGGTTTCGGCTCCCCCTAACCCTAAGCCCTTGATCAGGATCAATACACGTTTCTGGATCATCGGACTGGCCCCTGCAACACGGATGCGAATCTTCGCCGGGGGAGCAGACTCCGCACGATCTTCAGCACGTTAAAGAGGGGACCACGTCTCCAATAGGCGGCTCCCAGGTACGAGGTCATGGCCACAAACGGCATGGCCTGAAGGCGCCAGCGATACATCGCGCCCATATTGGTGGTACCTGCACCGTACACCGTAACCAGGGCGAAAGTTATGATCAGGATCGGTAGAGCGGCTGTGCGGTGGTAGCGCCACAGCGCCTTGACGCCGACGAACACATAAGGCAGGCAACAAATAATCACAAGCGCCTCGGGAACCGCAGCCATCTGGCGTTGCGAGCGAAGGTCAAAAAAATCGATACCGACCAGGAAGTAATAGACTCCTGTCAACAATAAGAACACGTCATTGGCAAGGCTGTTACCAAATGCATGCGATCGTGAACTCAACTGCTCCTGCGAAAACAGGCTACCGGCACTACGGGACAAACTGCCGCGCACAGTGTTCAGCCGGTTCACATCCATGTATTCGAACGCCCGCAGCTGCCGCCACTCCAGACCTGCCAGGTCCAGTGATATTTGCAAGAGCACCACGAGCAACACCGACCAGATTGTCAACTGGGC
>PBOG01000091.1 GCA_002724245.1 Planctomycetaceae bacterium | reverse complement strand
TGGAGGGCAGTTTCGGGAGAGGAACGCGGTACCAGGCGAAACCTTCGTAGCCCTTCCCATTTGGGCCACCGAATCCCTGGCCTTCCCAACCGATGCCTGGCTGGTCGGAACGCATCGTCGACCAGGTAGCATCGTCAAAGTGCGGATCAAACCAGCGGTTCGTGATGCCTTCATCATCCGGGTCGATCGCGAAACGCCACTCGGGGCCAAGTGGTAACACGATTGCGCCCGTCATGGAGTCGGATGGTTGCTGCGGGCCGTGACGGCCGATCAGTTGGGCCCGCCCGGTCCGATCGAGCACGTCTGCATTGCGCATCGTATTGGCGGCGCAGACGATGTCGTAGCCGCTGCCGATACTGATTCCATGACGCGTCTTGCCTGCAGCGCGGACGGTGTTGCCGGTGATCGAAACTTGCCGATGGCCGAAGTCTTTGCGGTAGAGTCCACGATTGACGCCGGTTAACCAGATACCGTCACGGCGGCCTTCCTGGCCGTCGTCAATAAAGATCGAATTTCCAGAAATGGAGATGTTTTGGCAGGAGAGAAAGAGCGCGATGCCGGCATTCCAACAGTTTTTCGTCGTGTTACCTGTAATCGTGCAGTCGTAGCACCACTCCAGGTCCAGACCGACATCCTTCGCTCCATCGACGATATTGCCGCTCATCACTACGCGCCGAGCACCGGTTCCCCAGATCGCTCCGGAGCCGCCACGGAAGACATAGTTATTTGCGAAGATGAGATCTTCACAGTGCATGCTGGTGAAATTGGACTGGCCCCAGAATTGGATGCCGTGATTTCGCATTTCACGGAGGCGGTTTCCGGCGACGTGCACCCGTTTACAGTTGTCGATTTCCAGTCCCTGGTACAGTTTTTCCAGGACACAATTTTCAATGCGAACATCCTCGCAATTGTCGATCCAGATTCCGTTATGCCGAAAATCATCCAACTGTACGCGGTCGATTTGGATATCCCTTTTCCCCTGGGCCCGCAGTAGCACCGGTTCCATACTTCCTTTACCGGTGATCCAGTTTTCGAACGGTTCGGTCCCTGTCAAACGCAGGCTGGACACACGGCATGCGGTACCGACGTAGATCGCCGCCCGGCTGTCTTTGTCAGAGACGAACCGAATGACACTGGCCCGTCCGGCTCCGTGTAACCAGGTCTGATCGGAGAGTTCGATCGTACCGATTTGATAAACTCCCGCCGGCACATAGACATCGCGGCTGGCACGCAGGGCGGCAACAAACGCCTCCGTGTCGTCGGTTTTGTCATCGCCCTTAGCGCCGTAATCACGCACGCTGACCTGGGCACTAGCGACTGGAATGGTTGATCCAAGCAGGGTGAGTGCGAGTAGAAAGACGGTAGTCTGTTGCATCACGAGCTCCGGTTGGCTGTAGCTTATGGGCGAAGAGCGGGCCAGGATCACTTGCCAGGGGGAATGTTGTGTTTTCGCGGCTGCGGGAGTTTCATGACCCCGAAGCGGATCACTTTGTCCGCGTAAAGCGGGTCGTAATAGTGTCCGCCTTGGCGGTAATCCGCGTTCCACTGGCGCGTGCCGTCTTCTTTGGTCTGGTAGAGAAATGGCGAGAGATGAAGCCGCTCTTGGTGCCAGCGGCCGGCCTGGCCAGCTGGTATTTCGGTACCCCCTCCGTAGAGCATCAGCCCGCCTTCTCCGCGGACTTCAAATTGTGGGCTGATCTGCCGATATTCGTGACTCACGTTGATCAGTTTATGGCCCAGTTCATGCGCGATCGTACGACCACCGTTTCCACGTTGCTGGCACAGGGTAATGACGCCCCGGATGCGACGGGGAATCCGGGTTTCGAACAAATAGGCCGGCAGGGACAGGCCGCCGGTTGGAATAGACTTCATTTGAGGGCGATCTTTCACAGTTCGATCGTAGTAGGCCATACGCACCTGCTTCAGGTAGAGTAAATAGATCGTTCGATGATTCTCAGAGTGAGGTTCAATGATGCTGCCAAAGACGTTCGTCGCTTCCGCTGTCAGCTTCCAGCGGGCAGAGCGAAAACCCACGTAGGCGTTGATCTCGGGAGGAGCGGCAGATCCTGTGACGTCGTTGGCTTGTACGGCGAGCCAGGATGCGTGAACTACGGCACGCTTGACCCAGAGCAGTCTCAATTGGACACCCGCGTCGGCAAAGATTTTTTTGGCGCGCTGGAAGGACTGGACTAATTCGTCGGGTGCGGTGACGTAACCATGCGGATCGCCCTCCGTTTCCCCCAGATAAATAGCAATGTCTACTGTGGGAACGGTCCCTTTCAAATCGCGGTTGATTGTCTCCGGACAAATTGTCTCCAAAGGATGATAGATGACGGTGCGCGTGCTCACTGGGGGGATTTCTCTTTCGGCTGCTGCTGCGCCGCCGATCAGCATGCTGGCTGTTAGGAGGATGACTAGCCAGCATGACACGTCCTCAGCGACGACTTGGTAGCCCTTGGGCCCGGTGCATTGCGAAGGACGCGGTTTGTCCGGAACCAGCCAATGTGAACCGAATGAAATTCTGGCGAACAACCGGACAGCGGCAAGTCGTTTGTCATTCACGGTGATCGCTTCTGCTGAGCTGTCAGCGACCACATTGGCGCTTTGTTTGGAATCGTGAGTCACTCCGGTTCGTGGCACGCAGGATTTGCCAGGAATACGTCCATCATACCGAAGCTCAGGGCGTTTGAGGAGAATGTTGCCAGATGGTCAGCAAGCCGACTCTGGCACCAGCTTGAAGCGGCATTTATGGTTTGGCGGGGGGGCAGGGAGTTCCAGATCAGAGTCCCCAAGGCGAGCTGCGCGGTGCCCAGGATCTCAAACCCCGCCGGTGTTCTATCGCCATAGGACGTTGTCGGTAAACCATTTGCAGGAACAAATCTACAGTAGCCCGGATTCATCGACGAAGATTATATGTTGCGCGGCTGGAAGAGCTCCCCATGCCAGGACTGACGCGGTCGGACTGGAGACGAACACAACGGGCGTTCCGATGAAAAACAGGTTCCTACTCTTGACGCTCAGGTCCTGGTTTGTGCACGATTGGATTCTGACCCAAACGGACTGGTAGGCCGTAGACGAGCAAATGAACAGCATTCCGTTTGCTCTTTATTTGCTGGGCAGCTGACTTTGAGGCCAAACAAAACAGGAGGCATGCTGTGATGCGTAATACGACCGTATTGGCGGTGGCCATCGTGATTGCGGCGCTTTCTCAATTTTGCCTGGCCGACGACCACACCACAAATCTGGTAAATGCCGCTCGTGAATTACGGGCGCGATACCTGAACGATCCGCACCGGCCAACATGGCATTTTATGGCGCCCGAAGGAGTCTGCTTTCCGTTTGATCCGCAGGGGTGCGTGTTCTGGAAAGGCAAGTATCACCTGTTCTACGCCATCCAAGTGAAGGGCAAGGGGTCGTGGGGGCACGCTTCAAGTATCGATCTGGTGCACTGGGTGCACCACCCCGTGCCCCTGACGATTGCTCCGGGTGATCCGGAAGCGCATGTGTTCGCGGGCGGCGCGCTGATCAATCTGCAGGGTGTGCCGACGATGATCTATCACGGCCTGCATTCCGGGACTTGTATCGCCACGAGTAACGACGACGACTTGATCCGTTGGACAAAGGCACCGCAGAATCCAGTCATTCGTCAGCCGATGAAAGGCGATCCCAATCATGGTCGCTACCACGTCTGGGACACGTGTGGCTGGGTAAGAAATGGAGTGTATTACTCGATTAGCGGCGACCACCCGGGTAGGCCACCGGCAACGGATGGCGATATTGCCTACTTGTTTCGTTCGCGTGACCTGGTGAACTGGGAATACATGCATCCGTTCTACAAGTCGGACCGTCGCTGGACGCCTGCTGATGAGGATTGTTCGTGTCCGGATTTCTTTCAGCTTGGCAATAAACACGTTCTGATGTTCATCAGTCACACACAAGGCACCCAGTATTATATTGGCCGCTACGAAGATGATCGGTTCTATCCCGAACAGCATGGCAAGATGAACTGGCCGGGAGGACCGGTGTTCGCCAATGATAGCCTGGTTGACGACAAAGGGCGGCGCATCATGTGGGCCTGGGCCTGCGAGTCACGCGAAGCCGAAACCCAGCGTGCTACCGGCTGGTCAGGTGTGATGACGATGCCACGCGTCCTCTCGCTGGGCGAGAATGGCACGATGCGGATCAACCCGCCAGCAGAACTCGCCAGACTGCGGATGAACTCACGCCGCCAGAAGGACCTTGTGGTGGCAGATGGTGATGCCGTGACGCTGGATGGTATTGCCGGGGATTCGCTGGAGTTGTCACTGGAAGTCGATCTGGGAGAGGCGAGTGAATTTGGCGTCAAGGTCCGTTGCGCACCGGATGGAACCGAAGAGACGGTCATCCTTTGTGATATCACAGCGGGAGTCTTGAAGATTGACAGTACCCAGTCCAGCCTGAGTGAGGATATCTTTCAGCCGTTCCCTTACCCACAGGCTGCCTATTTTCCGAAAAAAGTTCGTCAGTCGAAGGATATTCGGGTCCAGGAAGCGCCCTTTCAAGTGCAGCCCGGCGAGAGTCTGAAGTTGCGCATTTTCCTCGACCGGTCGGTCCTCGAAGTCTTCGCCAACGGCCGCCAATGCGTGACGCAACGCATCTACCCGTCGCGAGCGGACAGCAAGCAAATCAGGTTTTTTTGCAAAGGTGGCGCAGCCACCGTGCGCTCTCTACAGGCCTGGGATATGGCAAGCGCCAACGGCTCTTGATAAATCCCAGCCGCGCTGTTCCACGGAGAAGTTGTTGTTGCACTGCACGCGTTCGAGGTGCCTTGTCAATCACCACAATGTGTGGGTGACAGTGATGAAACACGATGACCGGTCCATTCACTGTGCGGTGGCGGCGGCCCTTTCAAGTCAGCCTGAGTGTGGCAGCGGTTCGCTGGCTGTGTAGTGTGTCGGGTCTGCGTAATGAGTTGGTGCCAGGTTCTCACGTGGACGGCTTCACATCGACCACGTGCGGTTGCATGAATCGACCACGTCCAACGGGTGGTCCCCTGGCGCTGCGGTTCCAGAGGCAGAACAACTCAAGAAGCGGAAGTACCACCGGACTCAATGGCCGTACTCCGGCCTGGCGGACTAGCTCATCGAGCCGATCGGCGGGAACCCTGATTAGGTCTATTGTGAGTCGTGTCTCTGAACGTCATTCTCAGCCGTGCCCTGCCCTGTACAGTTGCGATCACGATCAGGTGACTTCATTTCACCGCTTCATGGTTCTCGTCGGAATGAGCTGACCGTGTGACGGGCTCTCTTAGCAGGAATGCTCTTCCCAAGGATGCTAAGATAGTGCCATGATGCTGCATCGTCGACGTCCTGGTGTAGCTGGGAAACGGTTCTGTATTGTCGAATTAAGGAAGCAGGTTGTGGCACATTTTCTTTCTCAGCGTTGGCTGCTGAATCGTCGGCAGGTGCTTCGTGGGACTGGCGCTGCCGTGGCGTTGCCGCTGCTCGATTGCATGCGTCCTTTATTCGCTGCGGGTAAACCTGCAGTTAAACCGCGACGCAGTGTGTTTATCTACATGCCAAACGGGGTCAACACGATTGACTACCAGATTACGAAAACGGGCGCTGGCTATGAGTTCTCGACGTCGCTGAAGCCGTTGGAGAAGCATCGAGCGAACATNTCGCCAATCAGTGGGCTGTATCACCCGCATGGGCTGGGGCATCANCACGATTGNAGNAAGATCTGGCTGACCGGTGGCAAGCTGGGGCAGGCGGATCGCAACACNATTTCCGTCGANCAACTGATGGCTCNGGTGACTGCACCACANACACGCTTTACGTCGATGCAACTCGCCAATAAAGGTGGGGCGCTTGCNTGGAACGCGGANGGCATTCAATTGCCTGCGCAAACAAATCCCGGTGTTGTGTTCCGTGAACTGTTTGAAGAACCCCCAGGAGGCATCGCCAGGCAACGGCGGAGGCTGCAACGCAAAGGCAGCATTCTGGATGCAGTCCTCGACGAAGCCCGCGCTCTGGATGGGCAGCTTGGCAAACAGGATCGAGGGCGGCTGGAGCAGTTCCTTACATCGGTGCGTGAAGTCGAGATTCGCACCGAGCGAGCCGACAAGTGGCTCGATATACCTCGGCCCACAGTAGCTCCCGGCACCCGGACGCGATTGAACCGAACCATCTCCCAGGAGATGGTTGGCGAGTATTTTCGCACGATGTACGACCTGGTTGTGCTGGCGTTTCAGACAGATATGACACGTGTCGCGACCTTCAGTACCGGCGTCGAAGGTCAGGGGCTGAAGATCCCCGAAATTGGGGTCAATCAAGATCGACACTCGCTGTCGCACCACAACGGCAACCCGAAGCTGATGGGTGACCTGACCACGAGCGACACGTTCAATATCGCTCAGTTCGGTTATCTACTGGATCGACTCAGCGAGGTAACGGACGCGGACGGACCGCTGCTCGAGACCACAATGGCGTTATTCGGAAGTGGCATGGCGTTCGGTCATAGTCACGGGAACGCCAACCTGCCGCTGGTACTTGCCGGTGGCAGTAAGCTTGGGCTAAAGCATGGTCGCCACGTCGATTTTAACGCAGCGGGCAAGGGAGACAGCTATGGCTACAACCTCGACACCCCGGGTGAACATTATGCCATCTGTCATCGACCGGTGAACGCACAGGCGCACTTGAGCAATTTGCTATTGACCATGGCTCAAAAAATGGGGGTCGAGACCGAGACGTTTGCCGACAGCAACGGTGCACTAACAGAGATCGAGGCTTGAGCCGGCGACAAATCTCGAAGACTGTCTGGATTTTTTTCACTCGCGAATTCGGAGTGTAGACGCATTACTATCAAGTCTCTCACCCTTGTCGGGGTCATTGCTTCGCTGTTGTCCATAGCTGTGCACGCCGATGAAAACCCCAGTCCTGCGGTCACCATCGATGCTCTGCGCAACTGGAGTATCGTTGTCAGCGAAGACGCCGCTGCCTGTCAGCACTACGCCGCTGAGGAATTTCAACGTTTTTACCAACAAGCGACTGGAGTGTTACTTCCTCTCAAACAAACGACTACAGGCCGGACCGGTCATGTGTTTATCGGGCCTGGTGACGCCTTGAAGGAAAGTGCCTTGGGTCGTTTGATGCAAAAGGAATATGCGCAAGAAGAACTGCGAATTGTCGTCGCGAAAGGTAATATTGCGATCCTTGGCGGGCCACGCGGTACGCTTTACGGTGTCTACGCGTTCTTGGAAGATTACCTCGGGATTCGTTTCCTGACTTCAGACGTCACGCACGTGCCGACGGTATCCAGCCAGCACGTGATTCCGCTGACCGATCGCTCGTACAAGCCGCCTTTTACGTATCGCTTCTATCTGAAGGCGGAGGTGATGGAGGATCCGATTTTCGCCGTCCGCCGCCGGCAGAACGCGGCCAGTCCCCACGGCCCACAGGAGCAGCGACTCAGCGCGCGACTTGGTGGAGAGGCGACCGGCGGCGTGTTCTTGCACAACAACTTCCAGCTGTCAGCGTCGTTCGAGGAACATCCGGAATATTATGCGTTCCGTGATGGCAAACGTTCGAAGGCTCAGCCTTGCCTAACGCATCCGGAGGTGCGGCGGATTGTTACCAATCAGATTTTGGGCAATCTCGACGGCTATCCAAGAGGTGCCACGCTCGCACTGGCGCAAAATGACAACGACCATTGCTGCTTGTGTCGGCGTTGTGCGGCTGTGCAACGGGAAGGGGACAAAGTAGAGGCTTTGCAGATGCCGAAGAACCCCGCTGGCCATTTGCCAGAGAACCTTCGCCACGGTCCTCCGTCGGCAGTGGTGGTCGACTTCGTAAATCACGTAGCGGACGCGGTTGCGCCGCATCGCCCGGACCTGTGGATCGGGACGGAAGCCTACTCGTACTCGGTTATGCCTCCACGAAAGACGAAGGTACGGGCTAACGTCAAGGTGCAAGTCGCGACGTATCACTGCAGCATTGTCTATCCGCTGGAAGATCCCCGCAGCCTGACCAATCAGCAATTTATGGACTACTTGGGAGGTTGGCGGAAGGCGTGTGACAACCTGTTGATCTGGACTTACGACATGAACCCGCGGGACTACTGGCTGCCCTTCCCCAATATGCGATCGCAACCGGCAAATCTGCGTTCATTCGTCGAAAACAACGGTCGTGGTGTTTTCATGCAGGGGGCGCCTGGTGGGACCGAATTCAGCGAGCTACGCGCTTATGTGATGACCGCCCTGCTTTGGGATCCGTCACGCGACGCGGACGAACTGATCAACGAATTCCTCACACTTTATTACGGGCGCACCGCCAGGTTGCTGCGTCAGTGGATCAACCTGCTTCACGACCAGGCGGAAGCGTCCGGAAGTGAATCGAACATAAACGCGACGGCGAAAGACTACGGTCTTGATGCGGCTCTTGGAGCACGCGGTCTGGACCTGTTCGAGCGGGCGCTGCAGGCGGCGGACAATGAGACGATCCGTCTGCGGGTCGAGAAACTGTCTATGACGGCTCTGCGGCTGGCGTTGGAACGGGTCTGGTGGAACGTGACCGAGGCTCCGCGTCAGGCAAGGGTTCGCAAAACTACCATCCAGGAAGTACGTATCCCGATCGACGGTGAGGACCTTCCCCGCTACCGGGTGCTGGCTCGCCAGTTGTTTACCCTCGCCAAGAAACACAATCTTGGCCCGCGTGAGTCAGCTCGCGCTGCAGTCTACTCGTATCTTGGACTACCTCCAGAAAACGAAAAGAAATGATCCACCTCTATTCAACCACTACGTTATTTGCACGTGGCTTCCTGGTGATGACGGCTTTCTATCTCCTGGGCAGCGACGTTATGGCGTCGAATCTTCTACCCGACCCGTCGTTTACCGTTGTCAGCGAATTAGGCTTTAAGGCAAAGGCGAGCGGATGGAACTGGCAATGTGTTGAGGAGCCGTCCAAGGTTCACTTCAATCAAGGCGAAGCTGTATTGCAGGGAGGTAAGGTGTTTCTCCACTCGATGGAATTTGCCATCGAGCCAGGTACGATTTACGAATTGACATGTGCAGCATCCGGCACAGCGAAACTCGCGGTCGAAGTCCTGTGGTGGAAGAAGGACCGTCTTCCGACTGCAGCCTATCATCGCTCGATTCTTTCCAACCCGCATCTGCTCACAGAGGACGTCACGCCGCTTCGTGCCAGCATCCGCTCTCCTGCGGATGCAGCGACGGCATACATTCGGTTTGCGGCGGAGGAAGGCAGAGCTGTTCTCGAATCGCCAGGTCTCAAGGCCGTGGGTGGAGAGCTCTTGTTGAAACTCGACGCGGCAGCACCTGGAACGGAGCCCCAGACCAAGTGGCAGGACTTGACGGGACGCAACAAGAGCTTCGCACTGCAGTCCGTACAACACTCGCCGAAGACGGGTAGCTACGTTTTTACACGCGCCGGCGCGTCGTGCCGCGGCAACTCCCAGGACGCGGGCAAGTTCGATTTTGAGACGGATCAGGCGAGCGGGCCGGGCCGTGGTTCACCATTTACTGTGGTACTGTACGCGATGTTTCGTGGTCGCTCCGGTACCGGAATTGTCAACAAGATGGTTGGCCCGACAAAGGGCGGCTGGTCCATAGGCCTGGAGTGGGATGAATTCGGGTTGGATCGTGTTGCCACGATTCAGCAGTCCGACAAAAAACGGAAAACGCTCGGCGGCTTTCCGGGGTTGGCTGGGGATGGGCGGGATATCAAACTCAACGCGAGAGATGACCGTTTCCACCTGTTCGTGATCCATCTCACGGGCAGCGGCCGGCATGACGGCCGTGTTTACTTCGATGGCAGTGTGGAGCCGCTCACACTTACTCCCTGGCCGTGGGGGGTTCTTTCCTCGGGCTCCGTACGCAATGACGCACCGCTGCGGATCGGTTCATTCAGCGAAAATGGATTTCGAGGCGAGATCGGTTTTGTGGAAATTTGGTCGGGCAGCCGGTTGCAGGATGGCCGGACGCCCGCAGAGTATTCGCAGTATCGATACAACCAAGGCGCACCGATTCGTCCGCAGTAGCAAACCCTCACGCAGCACGTAGTCCGAATATGAATTTGACTTCTTGTACGCCTTACCGGTTACTGGGTGCGCAGGCGAATCGCCGTGTTCTTGCGGACAGCGCAGGCTTAACCGCAGGTATGCAGTTTCGTGCGGTACTTCGCTGCTATGTGAGATCGATGCCCAACCGTCGCCGGAAGAGCATCCCCGGTCTGTTCCCCTTGTCTGAATCAAACTGCCGCAAAACGCGGGATGGGAAACGTAAAACTGGAGCATGTGCGCCCGTAATGGCTGAACGCAAGTCGACCCTAACCTAACCCGCAGATACCAAACGGTGCCCCTGTAAAGCGATTGGAAGAGCGTTATGAAAGTTGTTGTTCGAAGTGTCGTGCTGATTTTCACACTGAGCACTCTCGTCACTTTGAGTTCTGCTCAAGAGTCCGCAGATTACGTCCCGGCTGCTGACCAGTTTGCACCCATCGCGAAGGCTCGCTACCTCTCGGGTGAACTGGTCTACATTGATCCGGTCAATCGACGTGGCGCAATTCGGATGCACGATAACTACTGGTCGGGTCCTGCCCACTATTTTGCGCTGCTTCCCTATGCCACGGTCCGCTACAACGGGGCCTATGCCGAGCTGCGAGATCTTCCGTTGGGTACGGTGGTGCATGGTTACTTCACCGTGCCACCCAAGGGGGAGGAAAATACCATTCCACCGTTACCGGACGAACATAAGAAGGCAGCCATTCCGCACAACCACGGGATCTGTCTGGAAGACGATTTCAGTTTCTACCAGCGGCAGGGACAGTCGTGGGAAATTGTCTCGATCGACATCGACAAAGAGAAAATCAACGTCGAGCCGGCGGGCGAAAAAACGAAAGATGGTATTAACACACCCTATACATTCGATATCGATACCCGTACGCGTATCTGGAAGGACCGGAGGCTAAGTGACCTGGGTGATATCGAGACCGGTACAACAGTCCAGTTGAATCTGACCTGGGCGCAGGGGTGGGGGCAGAAGGAGTTTCGCGTCGGTGACATCTGGCTTGACGATATCAGCCGGAAGTTTGCGACAGAAATGCAGCGGCGCAGGCACCTACGCTATGAGCGACAGCGTTGGACGCCGGGGTGGATTGATGACGTTGAGCTATTTGACTTCGGTGGCGGCATCGTCACGTTGACGCTGTTTGAAGTTGATCGGGAACTGATCGCAGACTTGCGGCGCGACAAGAATGAACGTATCGCAGTTGCTGTTGCGGAGAAGACGCGTCGTACTTGGATTCACCGTGCGGACCGCAAGTTTGCCAAGCTGGTTGAATGGAAAGACATCAAAGACTCGCCACTGGGAAGCAGTGGAGTGCAGCTGCGCGTGAAGTTTACTGAATTGCTTGCTGGCTATAAGCGAGGGCGTTGTGTGCGGGTGAAGGCCGAGAACTGGAAGTGGGTGTCGGTGCCGCCGGAAGAACGAATCACATCACGCGCAGAACAGGAGCAGAGTGCGCGAATGGTTTTGCCTTTCTAAGACAAACTGCGGACGGGTTCAGAGAAATCGCCTGTCCCGATGCGTTCAGCGAAACAGATATTCAATCTCGCTACTTCGCCTTTGGGTGGCACGGAACAGAAACATGAAGACGACGACCTTATTGATCGGGACACTACTGTTTTCGCTGTTGCAAACAGAAAGTGCTGACGCCGAGGAGTCGACCGGATTCCGTGTCACCGTCCAACCCTTCTTCGCGAAGTACTGCACGCGATGTCACGATGCGAAGAAGCAGGAGGGGGAATTTCGACTCGATACACTGGCTGGAGATTTTTCCGATAGCATGGTTGCTCAGCGTTGGGGGGAAGTACTGTTTCGTGTCAATGCTGGCGAGATGCCGCCGAAAGGTGAGCGGCAGCCCTCGTTCGCGGAATTGGGCGAACTGGCGGACTGGATTTCCCGCCGGATTGAGGAGAGACGCGCAGCGCGGATGGCGCGTCGCGGACCGGTCTCGCACTACCGACTCAGTCGCGATGAATATGCGAACGTTATTTACGATCTGCTCGGAGTGCACTTTGATGTGCGCATGCCCGGCGCTCTCAACGTCGACCCGCGTTGGCTGGGGTTTGATCGCATCGGATCGGTTCTCTCGCTGTCACCGTCGCACGTCAACCGCTATTTGGCAGCTGCTGAAACCGTCCTGGAGCAGGCCTTTCCCGTGAAACCGTCGCAATCGTCAAAGCAGCGGCAAGCAGCGGAGGCTCCCCATCGCTGGCTACTTTTGCCTGGCTGGCATCGAGGGAATATCAACATCCAGACGCCGGGACTCTATCGCATTCGCGTCCAGTTGAGTGCCGTACCGTCGTTCAAGGGACGACTCCCACGGCTTTCGGTCTGGAATAACAGCTTGAAGCGTGCCGAGGCAGGACGCGATGTGATTTCCTCGGAAGACGAGCCGACCGTGGTTGAGATCGAAGCGTTCCTGCCACGCGGCGGTTTTCGTTTGACTAATGAGGCGCCCGGAAAACTGGACGACGGACATACGCTTGGTTCCACACCGAATTTGGTGACGCGTCTGGCCGACGTCCACGTGGTTCCCAAGGGCTACAAGCTGTTCACCGATGAGGCGGTGCCACGACCTGTTTTCCCGATGATGCTGGTCGACTGGATCGAGTATGAAGGCCCTCTCCTCTCCGCGGCTGATCAGGAAAAGCGTTCGGGTTTGTTGCCGGCGCAGACAGAAGATGTCACTGTAGCGCGGGACTGTCTGGCACGTTTCATGGCGCGTGCCTGGCGGCGGCCGCCGTCCACTGCCGAAGTGGACCGGTATCTCAGGGTATTCGAATCGGAAGTCGCCGCAGATGAGAATGTACGTTCGGCGTCTCTATCTGCCATGGCCGGCGTGATGACATCGAAGAATTTTTACTACCTTGTCGAGGGAACACCGTCACAGCCGCGGGAGCGGGTCAACGACTGGGAACTCGCGTCGCGACTGTCGTTCTTTCTGTGGAGTTCGCTGCCAGATAAGGCGTTGTTTGACGCGGCACGCAAAGGTGAGTTGCGGACGCCGCGAGTATTAAAGGCCCAGTTGGCACGCTTGTTGGCGGACCGAAAGGCTCGTCGTTTCGTTGAGGCGTTTCCCAGGCAGTGGTTGCAGCTTCATCGTGTGGGCATGTTTCCACCCGACCGGGAACTGTACCCCGACTATGACAAGTGGCTTGAGCAGAGCATGATCCGGGAGACGGTTGATGTGTTTGGCGAAGTGTTCGCACAGAACTTGTCGATCTGTGAGTTTCTGTCGTCCGACTGGACCGTACTGAACTCCCGCCTGGCAATGCACTACGACATTGACATTCCCGTGCAGGCCGGTTTTCGCCGTGTTCAGCTTGCCCCGGATGACCACCGAGGGGGTGTGCTTACGCACGCCTCCGTGCTGTCGCTCACATCGGATGGCACACGACAGCGTCCCGTACATCGAGGCGTCTGGGTTTCTGAAGCGATCTTTGGCCACACACCACCCCCCCCCCCCCCGAATGTGGAGCCACTCGAACCCACGCCGAGTGACAAGCCCAAAGCAACGATTCGCGATCAATTGGAGACCCATGCCACGCAGGCAACCTGTGCGTCTTGTCACCGGAAAATCGACCCGCTCGGATTCGCGTTCGACAACTACGATGCGATCGGCCGTTGGCGTACGACTGAGAAAGTCTTTGGTGGTCAGGGAGACGATCCGGCCGTGAAGGCAAACGGGTTATTGTCGGATGGTCGTGGTTACTCCGGTCCGGAAGAATTCAAACAAATCCTGGTCGCTGACCTCGATCGCTTCGCGGAGGCGTTTGTGAAGCAACTCGCGACCTTTGCCTTGCGACGCGTGATGACGATCGATGACCACGCGCAAATCAAAGATATCGTCGCAGCCAGCAAACCGAGTGGCTATCGGCTTCGTACGGTTGTCGAAAGCCTCGTGCTGTCAGACTTGTTTCAGATTCGCTGAGCAAATGTGTTGCGGATTCGCGCGTGGCTGCGTATTGCGTTCTACCACTACTGGCCACCCTGCGAAGCCTTTTCGACCGTAATCCCTAGCAGGAAAGGTGCCGCATCCGTCATTGCGCTTTCGTAGTCAAGAAACTGGATCACTTGATCAGGACGTGGATTGTTCCACTTCAAGACTGGGACGCACCCACACGAGTTCCCCGTCACTGACCTGCCGCCGACTCTTTTGTAGGAGGAACCGGTCGCGCACGTGTACGCCGGATCGGATTGGGAGCGCGGCGGTCTCATCATCCTCGTAGCGAACCACGATCTTGCCGTTGACCGTGGCGATGAACCGCAGCAGTTGATTGTGAGTTGATATTTGGGTGTCTTGTCGTTGGTCAGGGAGATACGGAGAATGACACCTGTTACCAGTGGGGCAGGAAGTGGCTGTCGCATTCTGGAAAGGCCGCTCCTGGGTGACATTCGTGGTAGCTGGCGTGGTTCCTGAACGAAGAAGAGAATGGAGGGTATCGATGGGTCACCTGGTCATCCGTATTTTGCACCTGGTTGTTCTAGTCATGCCAATGACGGCAACCCTGGTGGTTGGCATCTGCGCAACGGCTGGTGCACAGCAGGTCGTCAGCAAACTTGATCCGGTTGGCTTTGAGGTAAAAGTTGACGTGGTTTTGCAACGCGACAAGGAGGACTGGTGCTGGATACATCCACGCGCGGCCGTGATTCCCAATGCTGACGAGCCCAGTAACCCGAAGGTGCTGATGACACTCAGCAGAGAGGTGATGGGGGAATCGGATTTTTTCAGCGGTACTTACGTCATGCAGACCGCCGATC
>PBOG01000090.1 GCA_002724245.1 Planctomycetaceae bacterium | reverse complement strand
CTATTCGCTGTCCCATCATCTTTCGCTAGCTACGCACGATGTGCTCAAACCAGTATTCAAGTGTCTCAATCCATTCGCTTATTCACCTGTATTACTTTCGTATTCGAACTTCCCGATCACCAATCGCGAAGGAACGCTACTGACGCCACTATTTCCATTTGCCGGCTCACTGGACCGCGAACTGCAATTTCGATTTACTGACAATATTGAAGTCGTGATCAAACAAGACATTGTGGACCAGATACAGAATAGCTCCCGTCGCGTAATACGGTTTTACGGGCCGGCGGACGTAGAGGAGATGATAAAACAGTACAAGAACAATGTGGCAACCATCGAAAGCCGTGGTGGAAAGGTTATTTTTGTTCGACCACCAAGCGGTGGACTGTACCTGGATTTTGAGGAAGCAGAATTTCCCCGAGAGCGGTTCTTTGATCGAATCGTAAGGGAAACCGGCTGCCTGGGTGTTCACTTTCAAGATCACCCGGAGCTCAAAGATTTTTCGTGCGTCGAAGATTCGCACTTAGGGGTTGAAGACGGTTTGGAATACACTCGGCGGTTGATCAGGATCTTGCAACGAGAAAATGCAATTGAATAACTGCATTTAATTGATCCACAACAATTACGGGTTAGCTCTTCTTCTCTTTGATCTTGATGACCGTGTGCTCTCCGTCCTGTGTTTCCCAATGAATTGCGGACTTAGCGGGAGCAAGCCTTTCATAACTCCGGTATCGATGAGCGTTTCCTGAAACTCCGGAAAAGGTGACGCGACGTGTATGCCGTGCCTGATGCAACTTCCCGAGTTCACGGCAGGCACGTCTGGCCTAGGGAGTGACACGTCGGACGCGATGGTTAACTGTGTCGCCGATAAAGATCACCCCTTTGGGGCTGACGCAAATCCCATGGGGGCGATCCAATTCGGCCGCGGTCGCAGACCCTCCGTCTCCCGCCCCGCCACGAAACTGCGGTCCTTTACCGGCGACGGTGGCAATCTTGCCACTGCGCAGGTTGATTTCGCGTATCGCCTGGTTTTCTGTGTCCACGACATAGACCTTGCCCTGCGGTCCCACGGCGATGCCTTTGGGACCATTAAACGTTGCCTCCTTCGCAACACCACCATCCCCGCTGTAACCTTTGGCACCCGTGCCCGCCACATGCCTGAGTACTCCGCGTCCCAGTTCCATCTGCCAGATACTGTGTCCTTCACGTAGAGCAATCCACAACGTGTTCCCCTGGATAAATAACGCCCTGGGTCCCAATAGTGGCTTGCCGCGCGCCGTCTGGCCGTCGCGGGGCAGCACGCGTTCCCCAGTACCTGCAACCGTATCCACAAGCCCTGTCTTGAGATCGACCCGACGGATACGGTGGTTGCCAATGTCGGCAATGTAGAGGCCTCCACGCCCATCCAGGGCGATACTGTGAGGGACATTAAACGTGGCTTTAACCGCGGGACCTCCGTCACCGGAAAACCCCTTCTCGCCCGTGCCTGCTACTGTGGTAATCTGGCCACTACCCACTGCGACTTTGCGCACCAGGTGGTTCTGCATCTCAACAAAAAACATGTTCCCTGCAGCATCAAACCGAACTTCGTACGGTTCATTGAGTCGCGCCGCGAGAGCCGATCCGCCGTCTCCTGAATAACCCTTGGCCCCCGTTCCGGCAACGGTAGTCAAACGACCCGTTGCCAGATCAACTCGTCGCACCCGATGATGCCCTACTTCGGTGACGTAGAGTGCGCCGTCTGGTCCCAGCTCCACACCAAATGGCTGAGCAACATTGATCTTGTGCGCTTCCCCGGCAACGCCGTTGTCACTGTCCTGGCCCGTACCGGCAACGGTATCGATGGTCCCCGCCACCACGACCACACTCATCGCCAGCCAGCCGCACAAACCATATGTCAGAACACGTTTCATGAGCTCACTTCTCCCTGTCTTCAACGACGTCAGATAATCCGTGCACAGTCGATACTGCCGGAAGCAACGCGGTTAAACCTGGCTGTTCTGATCCGAGATCAGTCGGTCAAGTTCCTGCTTCAATTGATCCAGAATCGCATCGTAGGGATAGGCCCCGATCGTCTCCTCTCCCCGTTTGAGATTGACATATTGGGGTCCACACCAGAGCCCTAAGTCGGCGTCGTCGGTCTCGCCGGGGCCATTGACACGACACCCCATCACCGCAATTGTGATGGCGTGTTTTTGCGCGTACTGCGTCATCTCTTTGACACTCTCTGCCAGTTCGATAAACGCCTCGTTCTCCACACGAGAACAACTGGGACAGGAGATGATGTTCAGCGTTTCCAGGCCGTAGTTCACGACGGAACGGACGCGGCCCAACGCGATGTCACTGAGAATTTGCCGCCCTGCCTCAATCTCCTCGACCTTTCTTTCATTGGATACCGTGAGCGACACTCGAAGCGTGTCCCCAATACCACGGCTGACCAGCTGCTCCAGCGCAATTCGGGTCTTGATAATTCCATCCGGCGGCAAACCGGCCTCGGTAACTCCCAAGTGAAGGGGTACATCGGGACGACGCTCAGCAAATCGCTGATTGACGTCAATGACTTTGCGGGGATCTGAATCTTTCAGGGAGACGCAATATCGATGAAATCCAAGGTCGTCCAAAAAACGGCAGTGTTCCCAGGCACTCTCTAACATCGGGGTAATCGAATCCTGAGGATCAAATTCATCCTTCTTGGCCGGATCGACACTGCCACAATTCACACCGACGCGCATCGCACAGTCATGTTCCCGTGCGATCGCAGCCAACCACGCAACTTTTTCCGTCCAGGGCTTGTCGCGTTCATGGTGATACAAGTGGCCAGGGTTGTAACGAATCTTGTCAACAGACGGTCCCACCGTTTCTGCCAGACGGTAATTCTCCTGCAAATCGACCGCGAGATTCGCCTTGGTTTGCTGTCGAATTTCGACCAGCGCATTCGCGTCGCGTTGACTATCAACGGCCACTCGGACAATGTCCGCTCCGGCTGCCTGCAACGCATTGATCTGCTGGACGGTCGCGTCAATGTCCTGGGTCGCCGTGGCAGTCATGCTCTGTACCGCCAGAGGATACTGGCCGCCAATGGCAATCGAGCCGATCGAAACTTCACGGGTCGGGTTACGTTCAATTTCCATAGACTGGCACCAATCGGTCCAAAACGGCGTGCACTCGCGGATTTGTTCGTCAGAAAGCTCTCGTATCTATCCTTAATCCGCCAACGCTTTCGTCAACGCCTCAACCAGGAAAAATTCACCCCACATGACCGATTCATCGACTCCCAATTCCTTGCGGGTGTGGTAAACACCATGCTTAAGAATACCTTCCCAGCCTGCTGTTTCACTTGCCAAATACTCCGGATCAACCAGCGCGTCGAGCATCTGCAAGGCCGTTTCTCGGTAAACACCCGCGCGCTCCGCAGACTCGGTTTGACCCGACAGGTCCAGTAAGCCGCTGGCCGCGATGGCGCCAGCCGACGACTCTTTCTGCGCTCCCTGCGGAGGCGGCTGGGAAAGGTCTGCAGCAAAGTCCCAGTATGGTACCTTGTCGTCCGGCAAATGGGCCACCCAATAGTCCGCATTCCGTTCGGCGACAGTGCGAAACTCAGCTTGATTCGTCAAAGCAAAGCACTGACTGTAACCGTACAGTGACCAGCCCAGCCCGCGTGCCCAACAACTCTGGTCATGCAGTCCCTGGTGCGTCGACTGCTTCTGGAAATCTCCTGTTTCCACATCGAAGACACCTTCATGCGCGGTAGAACCGTCTTCTCGCACCAGGCGATCGCGAGTCGTACGGCAGTGGGCAGTCGCAACACGACCTAACTGCTGGTCCAGAGTTTCATTCGCCGCGTAAAAGATAAGCGGCACGTTCATCATAATGTCAATAAACAGCGATTCTGGCCCAATGAAACTACACAGGTACCGCCCTTGATGACGAAACCGTCTGGCCAACGTTTCCCCTGCCTGAATCACAACGTCGTTGTAACTCCGATCTCTGGTCAAGCGGTACCAAGGCAAATAAGTGTTCAAGAAAATGAAACCCAAATCGTGAACGCCCTCATCGTGTTTGCGATGCTCAAGCAACTGGGAATAGTGTTCCGCTCGGCGCCGCCACTCCGAGTCACCAGTGCGCTGATGAAACTGCCACATCATGCCCGCCAAGAATCCGCCCGTCCAATCGGTCCACAACTCGCCGTCGTGTCTCCACTTCCCACCAACACTGTAGATGGGAAAATAATCCGGGTGTTGTTCGACGAGGCGATCCACCTGCTGTTCGGCAAATTCAAGTGCACGTGTGTAACGGACTCGACGCTGTTCATCAGTCATTTTCTGCTTTCACCCAACGGTTACTCTCTGGCGTCCTGCTGGCTTTCACTCGACCAAGAATCCTAATGGGGGTACACGTCACGGACAACCATCCTGCACAGACTTGCTGCGAATCGGGAGCACCGTACAACAGGGATTCCCGCTGGTCACTCCACTCTCCTGTCTCTCCGTGCGCGGGTTTTGGCCAGAGCTCCAGGACGCTTGCTGAAAATCATCGTCGCTGAAAAGCAAGTTCCACAAACACCGGGAGGTGGTCCGATCCGACATCAACTCCCAATTTCCGATTCAAAACAGCGATCTCTGCAGACACCAGACAATGGTCTATTGGTATGCCGAGTGATGAGTAGGTACCAGGCCAACTCGGCTGCACACCCCAACCCCGCCGGCTATCCAGTAAACGGGTCTGCGACAGCAGATCCGTAAAGGCAGGACTCCAGGACGTTGTATTCAAGTCCCCCACTATGACCACCGGATCTGTCTCACGTTGGACCAGTTCTGCCAGGCAACGCAACTGGTGGTTTCGTGACACCACTCGCTGGGCAGAAATCGGAGACGCCGTATGCACCACAAATAAGGTCCATTTGCTGCCGGCATTACGAGTCCGCGCTCGCAAACAATAGTCCGCAGCATCACCCAACGGAATAGTGCGTGCGTCGGACCACGGATGACGGCTATACAAGGCCATCCCAAAACCGCCAGGCCGTGGCACAGTCAACGAATACGGATAGCTCGCATCCAGTGGCCGCAAAGTCCTGACCCAGGAAGGGGTGACCTCCAGCAACGCCACCCAATCCGGAGATGTACGCCGAACGTAATCCAAGAGTCGTCCCCGTTTCTGATTGGAGAACTGCACGTTTGCCGCCACGACGGTGAACGAATTTCCTCGTGGGTGAACTCCAGCGGGAACACGATACAACGGCAGCACAACCATCAGATTGACGGATGCCAGCAGTACTGCGTATGCCGCTTGCTTCCATTTGCTGGCCAACCAGAACAGTGTGCCACAAATGACTAACAACACCAGATAGTGAACACGGAAATGGCTCAGGGTCTCTAAATACCAATGCCAGCTTCCTGCAAACGCCAACAGCGTCAGCAAGGCCGCTGTGTGGCTGATTCCGATTGGTACAAACCAACCACGTACTGCAAATCTAAACACGGTGGTATTCTGTGTGACGACGGGCACTAGCAAACACTCCCACAAGCCGCCGCGCGGACCCCTCACTGCAAAACGGCACAGTACCCATCATAATAGATAATAGTTCAAGCAAGCGGACTGCGATTGCGTGCCTGCTGCGATCTGGCGGAAGTACCCTCGTGTCAGATCGTTGCATTGCAGAGCTCGCTTCCTGCTTGTCTTCTCCCCCTGGTTTGCTGACCCACCATGGCGAATCCAATGACTCGACCCACCAACTTGCATCAACTCCGCGAGACGGGCTGGCAAAGCAAACCCGTCAAACGTGAAATCCACGACAACTTCGTTGCCGCACTGGAGCGCGGCGACGACCTCTATCCCGGCATCGTCGGCTATGACAATACCGTGCTGCCCGAAATCAACTTAGCATTGCTCGCTCAACACGACATGCTGTTCCTGGGAGAAAAGGGGCAGGCCAAGAGCCGCTTGATGCGATCACTGGTCGATTTGCTTGATGATGCGATCCCCTACCTGGACGTACCGCAGATTCCACTCCACGATGATCCTTTGAATCCTATCACGACCGCGGGCAAACGCTATATCGCCGAGCACGACGAAACCTCCGTACCCATCGCCTGGTGGAACCGGGAAGATCGCTACACTGAACGCCTGGCACCGGGCACCAAGTTCGCGGACATCATCGGTGAAATTGATCCTGCAATGCTGGCAAGTGGCACGAGCATGTCGGCGGAAGAATCGCTGCACTTCGGCCTGATCCCGCGCATGCACCGTGGCATATTTGCAATGAACGAATTGCCCGAACTGGACGAACTTGTGCAGGTCGGTATGTTCAATATTCTGGAAGAACGCGATGTGCAGATCCGTGGTTTTCCTGTCCGCTTTGATATCGACGTCTTGATTCTGTTTTCGGCCAATCCAGCCACATACAATCGGAGCGGAAAGGTCATCCCTCAGCTGAAAGACCGCATCGGTTCACTTATTCAAACCCACTATCCGCGAAGTCGTGAATTGGGAATCGAAATCCTGGAACAAGAAGCGGGGATCGAAACGCAAGGCCCCTACCCAGTTGCAGTTCCATATTTCATGCGAGAAATCATCGAACAAATTACGATCCAGGCCCGCAAATCCAAGTTCATTGATCAGCAGTCCGGCGTCAGCGCTCGATTCAGCCTCGCAAACTACCGTACGATGGTCGCCAGCGCCCGGCAGCGGGCCGTCGCGATTGGAGAGCAACCCGCCGTACCCCGCATTAGTGACCTGGGCCACCTCTACTCGTCCTCGCTTGGCAAACTCGAACTCGATCTGATGGGCAGCCACCAGATGTCCGAACGGCAGGTACTCGACGCGGTAGTCTCCGAGGCCATCGGTATCGTGTTTCAAGAGTATGTCGACAAACACGGGCTCGAAGCGATCGGAGAAATTTTCGGCAAAGGAGTCAAGGTCGAAGTGGGAGACGCACTGCCGTCTTCACAATATGCCGAACGGCTGAAACGCGTTCCCCCCGTTTGGGATAAAGCATTTGAAGTCAACGCCTCAGCAGACGACGCGATGCGTGCTTCCTGTGTGGAATTTGTACTGGCAGGGCTGCATTCGCTCGACCAGGTATCGCGGGCCCAGGTTCACGGACAGGTGACGTACACCATCCGCTAACAATGACAGCGGCGCACCTCGATGATCGCCTAGAGAATGACCGATGGAAGCAGCATCCATGTCACAACGACATGACACGTCAATGGCACATCCTCTGACAGCGTTCCTGGTCGTGGCTCTGATCGCGCTACCCACAACAAGCGGATGTGACGTTGACAATGCCGTCACGCACGATTCGACAGAAGTCACTTTGCCAGACACAGCAGCACTTCCGGAAAAACAGGTGACGCGTCATCTGCTCGACGAGTCGTTAGGACTGGGAAAACGCTTTCTGTTGGCGAGACAGACCCCGCACGGTGACTTTCGTTATCAAGTCAATTTTGTGACTCTAGAAGAGTCACAAGACCCCGCGCAAGTTCGTAAAGCCGGTTCCCTCTGGGGGGTTGCTCTGATTCACCATGACCAACCCACCGATCAGACCAGAGAAGCACTGCTCAAGGGATTCGCGTTTTACCGCAACTGCTCGCGCCCTGCCGAAAGTGGGGGGAAGTTTATCGCCTATCCGGGCGTGCTTCACGGAGCAACGGGAACGTTGGCTCTCGTTTCTTTGGCTCTCATCGATTTCCTGCGGACAGAACAGGTTGCCGAATGTCGGCAACAGTTGGACGACTACCTCGAGTTTCTGCTCACGCTGCGGACCGACTCAGCCCAGTTTAAGAAAGATTATGAAATCGATACCGGGTTTTCATTCTCAGAACCGATGCCCTACTTTGACGGTGAGTCACTCCTGGCAATCACGAAAGCCGCACGCTACCTGCAGCGCGACGATCTGCGGGCTCTTGCGATCGAATCCGCACATACGATGTTCGACATCTATGGAAAGCACGCACGGAAAGCCGAAGACGACAGCCCTTTGACCAAGGCCTTTTACCAATGGGGGTCACTGGCGTTCTTTGAACTGTATTTGAGCGGCTGGGAAGACACTGAGATGTTTGCAACCCACACAATCGATCTGGCCAACTGGATGATTGACGTTCACAGGACTGAAGAGCGCAAGCTCAACACCGGCTATGCACTGGAAGGGATCAGCTGTGCCTATGAGTTAGCCCGACGGACACAGCAAA
Source organism: Planctomycetaceae bacterium (assembly GCA_002724245.1). Taxonomy (GTDB): domain Bacteria; phylum Planctomycetota; class Planctomycetia; order Pirellulales; family Pirellulaceae; genus UBA9264. The sequence goes on along the minus strand of PBOG01000090.1, from coordinate 73,019 downwards.
CCGCAGCACAGCGGAAATTTGCCGCAGTCATCGAGCGACAGCTCTACAAACTCACCGGCTGGCAGTTAACCAGCTCGATCCCGTGTGCCTACCTGCAAGAGCACGCCGCAGCCACCGTAGCATTCGCGGGAGGTGTCATGAACGCGTGTGACGATCCAGAACTCCGCATTGACGTCACACAACATCAGATGCACGCCGTAATCCTCGCACGACGCTACCTGTGGCCGCAATAGACCTGTGGCCGCAATGGAACGGTAACTGCTGAGCGTCGATGTTCACCGCAATGCAATGTTCACCGTAATGCAATACCGTGCCAGCCTGGAATCACACAAGCTCTTTGATGATGTGGCCACCGTTGACCAGGGGTACAGGTCGCCCCAGCGGAGTGTTGTAAATCTTGCGGCTATCGATACCCATCAAGAATAGAACCGTCCGCAGCAAATCCTGAATTCCGATCGGAGTTGTTGTTGGTGCTGCAGCCTGCTTGTCCGTAGCACCGATGATGCCAGGCTTCGTACCCCCTCCTGCCACAAGCACACTCTGTGCTTGTGACCAGTGATCTCGCCCCGCGTTATTATTGATACGTGGCGTGCGACCCATCTCGCCCATCATGATCACAAGCGTGTCATCGAGCAGACCATGCTCCTCTAAATCGGAGATGAGCGCGGAAAAAGCCTTGTCAGCATGCGGTGCCAAGGCGCTGTCGAGACTGGTGAAATTGTCCACGTGCGTGTCCCAGCTGCCATGCTCAATGCCGACAAAGCGGCAGCCCGACGCCACCAGACGACGCGCCAGCAGAGAACATTGCCCAAGCGAGGTCAGGCCATAACGTTCGCGGACTTCCGGTTTTTCTGAGTTGATATCAAACGCACTGCGTGCGGCAGGTGAAGTGATCAGGGAAAACGCTTTCTCGTAATATGTCGCCATCGCCGCGGCGCGTCCGGTTGCTTCGGCCTGAGCACCGAGTTTCTCTGCTTCTTCAAGCAACATGCGCCGGAGCTCAAAGCGGCGCCGACTGACATCTTGCGACAACGTTAGATCACGAACCTGGAAATCAGGCTGTACCGGATCGGTCTCCACGACAAACGGAGAGTACAGCGGCCCGTAAAACCCAGGCCCACCCGGCCCCAATGGGTTGGGCACATTGACATACGGAGGGACCGGGCCGCCTGGGCCAAGCTCACGTGCGATCATCGATCCGATTGAAGGGTACAACTCGTTGTAGGGCATTCCCGTCTGTTGTCCATCACCGAAATTGGGTGGATAGCCGGTCATCACCCAGTGATTGCCAGTCGCATGACCATTGTCTCGGTGACTGTGACTGCGGATGATGGTGTATTTATCCGCGATGCGCGCACAGTGCGGCATCAATTCTCCAATTTGCAATCCAGCGACATTCGTTGAGATCGGCTTGTAAGGACCGCGAATCTCACGAGGCGCATCTGGCTTCAGATCCCACATATCGATATGACTGGGACCACCCTCCAGGTACAACATAATACAGGACTTGGCCCTGGCAGGTTTGTCATTGGCTGCTTGCGCCTCCCATTTCAACAGTTGTGGAATAGTCAATCCGGAAAGCATTCCAGCTCCGCCGATTCGTAACGCTCGACGACGGGTCACACCATCACAGAAACTGCCCTTTGCCAGCCCCAAATCAACCTTCATCTGTCATTCTCCGGGTTGTTGACGCCACCCAACATATCGAATCGTTCAATTTCCCTGCACTGGGAACCAATTATCTGTTCCCATTCAACCCAACGCAAGCCAGAACCAGCTCGCGAAAAAACCACATTTCCTAGTCTTTATCGACTGAGTGGGTTCGCCAACCTGAACCTGATCGGGCTGACACTGACAGGATTGGCTTGGTAATATCTGTCGTACAGGAGGTCGATTTCAGAATGCACATCATATTGGCAGCGCCCCGCGGTTTTTGTGCCGGGGTGAACATGGCGATTGAAAGCTTGGAGCTGACGTTGGACACGGTCGGGCCCCCGGTCTACGTCTACCATGAGATTGTCCATAACCAGCACGTCGTACGCCGTTTTTGCGAGCAAGGTGCCATCTTCGTCAACGAGCTAGACGAAGTCCCTCACCATGCCACTTTGTTGTATTCGGCGCACGGCGTCGCTCCCGAAATCCGTCAGCTGGCAAAAGAACGTCAACTGCGAACGATCGATGCCACTTGCCCACTGGTAACCAAAGTCCATCTGGAGGCAATTCGCTACGCTCGGGAAGGCTATACGATTTTTCTGATCGGTCATAAAGGGCATGATGAAGTAACGGGAACCCTCGGCGAAGCGCCTGAGGCAATGCAATTAGTCGAGTCACCTGAGGATGTGGCAAAGCTGGATCTGCCCGATGACGCAAAAGTCGCCTACCTGACACAGACGACACTGTCCGTTGATGACGCCAACCGAATTATCCAAGCATTGCAGATACGCTTTCCACAAATTGTCTCACCTCCAAAGGAAGACATTTGTTACGCAACGCAAAACCGTCAAGAGGCAGTTCATTCACTCTCGACCGAAGCAGACCTCGTCCTCGTACTGGGCAGCCAGAACAGTTCCAACAGTCAGCGTTTGCGGGAACTCGCAGAGGAAAAAGGCATTCAGGCACACTTGATCGACGAGGCGGCGGACATGGATGACGCATGGTTCTCCAGGCAACATACCGTCGTTATCACTGCCGGCGCCAGTGCCCCCGAATCGGTGGTCCAGGAGTGCGTGACGTACCTTCAAGATCGGTATCAAGCTACCCTGGAAGAACGAGTAATTCGTGACGAAAACGTCTTCTTCCCCCTTCCCAAAGAATTGCGAGTCCTCGGTTCCAGTTAGGCTCACAACCGCAGACAAGAGGGCGATTGGCCACCTGTGACCCGCCGCCCTCGACAATGCCACACTGCCTGCCTCATTCCTCAATGATTCCGTTTGCCTGGTTCGCGCTGCGCCTCCAATTCACGAAAAACGGCCGCACCCTTGCTAGTCTGACCGGGCCGATGCCTTTCACACGCAGCAACGCCTCGATGTCAGCAAAGCGACCCTCGTTGTGCCGCGACATAACGATCCGCTGTGCTAACGCGGGACCAATTCCTGGCAACAAAGTCAATTCCGGCCAATCTGCTCGATCGAGGTCCACTTGAAACTGGACTTCCAAACGAGCTGCGCGATCAACATCAACACCCGTGCCTAGCCACGTCGACCAGTACACGTTACAAGCGATCAGCAAGATCAGTGCGACAACCCCCAATCCGGCGATCGTGATCTGGTCGCTACGACAGATCAAGAGCTGTCGCTGCTGGCAGTGTTCTGCCTGACAAGATTTTGGTGGTATCGAGTTATTCATGACATCAGACAGGGCCTGCCGAGATCAAGTGAGCCCCTGGCGTACAACAGCATCAGAAAGAACGGGCCACACTGCCGAGCCTCTCTGTCGGAACAGAGGACAACCGTTATTATGATGAACTCACAGAACTAGTACGAATTTTTTTTACTGGTGGCGCCGCCATGCATGACTTCACACAAGTCCAGTGGGACGAGGACTTGATTGACGATTGTCATTATCTCATCCGGCTGGCCATCCGCGAAGATCTTGGACGATCCTACGATTGCACCACCGTCAGCCTGATCCCACCCGAGATCACAGGTCAGGCTGTCGTAACGGCCCGTCATGATGGAATTGTCTCCGGTCTCGAGGCGGCGCAACAAGTGCTCCAGGAGATGGAAATACCCGAGATCTGGGAACCCCTGGCGAAAGATGGACAAATTGTGTCGGCGGGAACAAAACTGGCTGTACTGCGCGGATCCGCGCGAGACTTACTCACGTCAGAAAGGCTACTCCTGAACTTCATTGGAAGGCTATCGGGTATTGCTACGCTGACGCGGCAATTCGTCGACGCGGTTGCCGACACCAACGCGCGCATCTACGACACACGGAAAACGACTCCAGGCTGGCGACGACTGGAAAAATTCGCCGTTCGCTGCGGGGGTGGGCGCAACCACCGCACCGGACTCTACGACGCCATCTTGATTAAGGACAATCATCTGGCCTTGCGCAACGACCAACTGACTTCGGAAACATCACCAGCATCGGCAGTTGAAGTGGCTCGTACATTCGCCACCGAATTACACCGACCGACCGACAACGCCAAGCCGCTGCTCATCGAAATTGAAGTCGATACACTCCAGCAATTCGATTCGGCACTGCAAAGCCAGCCCGATATCATTTTGCTGGACAACATGTCGACGCAGCAACTATCCGACGCCGTTACACGACGTGATCAAATCGGCAGCGCCACAGAACTGGAGGCCTCCGGAGGGGTGACCCTGGATACCGTACAGGCGATTGCGGCGACCGGAGTCGACCGAATTAGTGTGGGCAGCCTGACGCATTCCGCAGTCGCGCTCGACGTGGGGTTGGACTGGCTCCCGGCACCTGCCCTCCCCTGACAACCCCATTCGGCTCTTGCCTACGGACCACGTGGCCACTAAAATTCGGCTTCGTTTGCTGCGCCCACGCTGCACTAGTCGCGTTCACCGTCAGGGAGCTTTCTACTATGCGTCAGTCCTTCTTCATCGCCATCATCTCCGCAGCTTGTATTCTGCCTCTCTTTGGTTGTAGTGGCCCGGATGCCGGCGACTCAGGAAGCGGAGGCGATTCAGCTCCCGCTACAGATGGAAACACTACCTCACCGTAACGAGTTGTTGCGGTAAGCTGGCTGTTTGCGGTACTGCATTTCCCACACCTGTGCAGTACTGCATTTCCTACACCTGATCGGGCCGATTTCCCGCACCTGATCGGGCTGTCTCAGCGGTGCGCGGACCGCAGCTCTTTGCCAGGTTGTTTCGGTAACAAGCGAGGCCGCGAACCCTTGCCGCTGCGCAAATATCGACTTAGAATCGATCGCTTCAGCTGCGGTTTGGTGGCTGACTTCTCCAGGGATTTGGTCGCGACAGTCGTTGGTTAGCGTACTTGATCTGATGGTGTACTCTCCACCCAAGGGGGAACCTCAATCGGCGGGGGACTTCCGCGCGCACCGGAGAAATTGTAGCGAGTGCCAAACCGGCTGATCACCTGCACATCCAACGCCTCGGCCGTCGTAAACAGAGCGTTTTCGCTTGTGAATTCCTGGTGTATCTGTTGAAAACCGACCGGGACCTCATCAACCGCAACTCCCCGAGGAGCAAACATGTCTCGAAACAAGACACGGTACACGACGTTGATCCTCTCAACCTTGACACTGTTGGTCACGGTAGTTGGCTGCGGCGGCAGCTCAAGTGCACCATCACCGGAGGCGTCCGAACAGGCCGCGTCTTCAGGATCACCAACCGAACGGCAATCAGTCGCTTTTGTAACCAACCAGATTGCTGACTTCTGGAATATTGCAAAAGCCGGTTGCGAAGACGCACAAAAGGACTTCAACATCGATGTCGATGTCCGCATGCCGTCTGAGGCAACTGCAGTGGAACAAAAAAGAATTGTCGAAGATCTCCTTACCAGCGGAGTCAAGGGAATCGCCATCAGTCCTGTCGATGCGGACAACCAGGTGGACTTCATGAACGAAACGGCAAAGAAAGTGTCGTTGATCACGCATGATTCCGACGCCCCGGGAACAGACCGATTGATGTACATCGGCATGGACAACTATCGGGCAGGCCGCATGTGTGGACGGCTCGCCAAAATGGCCTTACCAGATGGCGGCAACGTGATGCTTTTTATTGGACGATTGGAACAAGACAATTCGAAATATCGACGCCAAGGTGTGATTGACGAATTACTCGACCGCGAGGCCGAACCAGGGCGTTTCGACGACGATCCGGAACAGGTAATCAAAGGTGAAAAGTACACCATCCTGGGAACCTACACGGATCAAGGCAAGGAGGACGTTGCGCAACGCAAAGCGGCTGATGCGATCAACGCCTTTCCTGAATTGAACGCAATGGTGGGTCTATTTGAATACAACCCCAAAGCCATTTATCAAGCACTCAAACAAGCCGGAAAGCTAGGCCAAATCAAACTCGTCGGGTTCGACGAAAACGACGTCACCTTGCAGGCCATCAAAGATGGCGACTGCATTGGAACCGTCGTGCAAAACCCCTATCAATACGGTTACAAATCCGTCGAAGTCCTCTCGAAATTGCTGGCCGGTGACACTTCGGTAATCCCCGAAAGCAAGGAAATAGATATCCCTGCGAGAATGGTGGTAAACCAGGAAACGCTCGACACCCTTTCCGCAGAAGACCAGGAGTCCGCTGAAGAAGTCGATGCATTCTGGGCAGACCTGAAGGCCAAGAAGGGGGGCTAAACCCTGCCCTCCAGGGAGCTGCTAGAGCTGGGGTCCAAGTCCGAAATGAACGCTGATCCTGTACCTTTGCTGGAAGTTGACCAGATCAGCAAGCAGTTTCCCGGTGTGCGCGCACTGCATCAAGTCAGCTTGACCTTGAAACGCGGTGAAATATTAGCCGTCATTGGCGAAAATGGCGCGGGCAAAAGTACGCTGATGAAAATCCTGGCTGGTGTGCAAGAACCAAACCAGGGAAGGATTCTCGTTGATGGCCAACCGGTACAAATAGCCAGCGTGCAGCAGGCGCTCGACCTGGGAATATCGCTCATTCATCAGGAACTGAACCTGGCTGATAACCTGGACGTCGGTGCCAACATTTTCCTGGGCCGAGAGCCACTACGAAACGGCTTCATTGACCGTCAAACCATTCGCGCCGAAGCACAAAAATATCTCGACATGATCGGCCTGACGGTCAGTCCAGAAACACGTGTCAGCAGCTTGACCATCGGGCATCAACAAATGATCGAAATCGCAAAAGCGCTTTCGGTTAATGCACGCGTCCTGATTCTCGACGAACCCACCTCCAGTCTCTCAGCACGCGAATCAGAAAGACTGTTTGACACCCTGCGCGACCTGCGCTCACAGGGTGTCAGCATGATCTACATTTCACACCGTCTGGGTGAAGTGCAGGCACTTGCCGATCGCGTGACGGTGCTTCGCGATGGTGAAAATGCAGGTCATCTGGATGCGGAAGAAATCAACCATAACACGATGGTACGTTTGATGGTGGGACGCGATCTCTCACAATTTTATGCGAGACGGGAACGCACCCCACAGGAGGTGCTTCTTGAAGTAGACCATTTGGTCACACCAACCTGGCCTCAACATCAACTGTCATTTCAGGTACGAGCAGGTGAAATTGTTGGCGTGGCGGGCCTGGTCGGTGCCGGCCGTACGGAAATGTTACGCACCCTGTTTGGCATCGATCAAGCGCTCTCAGGAACGGTCAGTGTCGCTGGCAAACAGGTCAACCTGCAAACTCCCCAAACCGCAATTCATGAGGAAATTGCCTTGGTTCCTGAAGACCGTAAACAACACGGTCTGCTCGTCGAAGACACTGTCCGGCGCAATATCGGATTGCCGGGCTTACGCCGCAACAGGTATTTTTCTGGTTTTCTGAATTCCACCGCGGAAACACACGCAGCGGAAACGATGGCGGATCGGCTAGCGATCCGCACTCCCAATCTTGAGCAAATCTCCCAGTTCCTGTCTGGCGGTAACCAGCAAAAAGTCGTGCTCGCCAAATGGCTCGCACTTCGCCCACGGATTCTTCTACTCGATGAACCGACGCGCGGAATCGACGTTGGCGCGAAAAGAGAAATCTATCGACTGATGGAAGAACTCGCACAGGAGGGTGTCGCTATCTTGTTTGTATCAAGCGAAATGGAAGAAATCCTGGGAATGAGCGACCGTGTTCTAGTGATGCACGAAGGGCGTCTGGCAGGCGAACTGAATCAGGACCAGATCAATGAAGAGTCCGTCATGCAGCTGGCCACTGGTGGCACAGTCTCCGTCTGAGTGGAACGAGCTGGAGCCCAGAACGGACCAAAACATTTGCGAACCGGTTCAAGATTCAAAAACACTACAATTACAGTCTGGGAAGCAACGAGGTGTTGCAGGGCGACACGTTCGCGTATCCTGCGCAGTCAATTGTTAGTGAAACCGGGACCGCTTCTCCCACATCGCAGAGTGATGTCCGCCGTCTGGTTATCAAGGATCCAGTGTCCTATTGAGGTTCTCCTTTATTTTGAGGTTCTCCTTTATTAAGGTTCTCTGTCATGGCCAATCCCGATGTCCAAAGCTTGTTTGACCTCTCCGGGAAAGTCGCGCTCATCAGCGGTGCCAGCGGCTACCTGGGCAGTGCAATGTCCTCAGCTCTCGCCGAAGCTGGCGCCACTGTGATCGTAACGAGCCGTGATGCAGATCGAGCGGCGGCCGCTGCAGCGGCACTTCCGCAACCAGGTAACGCCAGCCACCACGCCCTCGTAATGGATCAGCACGATCCCCAATCCATTGAACAGGTTGTCACCCAATCCGCCGAGATAACAGGCGGGATCGACATCCTGATTAACAATGGACAATTTGGACCGGGCAACGACTGGACCGACATCACCACCGATCAATTCAACACGCAACTACATAATGCCAGTGGTTATTTCACCCTGGCCCGCCTGGTCAGAAATCAGGCTGTTGAACGCTCGCAAAGTGCCAGCATCGTGATGATTGGATCGATGTACGGACAAGTCGCCTCTTATCCGGAAGCCTATGAAGGTGTCTGCAACGCAAGCCCTGTTTCCTACCACGCCTTGAAAGGTGGGATTATCCACATGACACGGCACCTGGCCGTCTATTGGGCTCAAGATTCTGTGCGCGTCAACTGTCTCAGCCCGGGTGCATTCCCCAATCCTGAAAGTGTCCCTCAAGGGCTGGTAGAACGCCTGATTCCACGCTGCCCCATGAAAAGAATGGGGCTACCGCACGAATTAAAGGGGGCTGTCGTTTTCCTGGCAAGCAACGCCAGCAGCTACATGACCGGCCAAAACCTCACCATCGACGGTGGTTGGACTGCCTGGTAACCCTGTTCGACCTTTACCAACACCCAGGCCCTCTCGCGCTACCAATTTGAGGCCGTCCAGTACCCTGCCGCTTGCCCAGCAGGCCTCGTGGAAAGCGTACTTTGTCTTGGCGGTGCCCGTCGGCTATTCTGTAAGGAACCTGGTGGTCGGTCTTCCAGTCGCTGCTGCCTTGCGTTATACGATCGCCATCAATCGTACTTACAACAACGAAACTTGAGTGACGAGGTCGACACCGTGACAAGGTCAGGGAACCCTATCGACCGCTGGAACTGGATCACACTTGCGCTAAATTGCCTGCTGTTGTGTTCAGTCAGTGGCCGGGCAGCCGTCGCCCAGATCGACTTTGCTCGACAAATCAAGCCCATTCTGGCAGCCCACTGCGTCAAGTGCCATGGACCGCAAAAGCATGAAGCGGGGCTACGTTTAGACACGGCAACAACGCTCCTGGATGGTGGTGAACAAGGCCCGGCAGTCGTACGCGGTCAAGCCACCGCCAGCCTGCTGATCAAAGCGATTACAGGCAGCGACGATGCCATCAGCAAAATGCCGCCCGAAGGCCGGGGGCTCAGTTCAAAAGAACTGGCCTTGTTGAAGGCCTGGATCGATGAGGGCGCCACTCCTCCGGCAGACGAAGTGGTTGAAAAACCCAATATCGACCATTGGTCGTTCCGCAAACCGCGACGACCGACTCTACCAGAACTCAATGGGAAGCACGCGGTCCACCAGGCCATCGACTTGTTCATTCTGGAAAAACTCGCAGAAAATAACCTTACTGCATCTCCTGCCGCAAACCGCGCAACCCTGATCCGCCGACTGCGTCTAGATCTGCTGGGAATGCCTCCTACCTACCGACAAGTCACAAACTTCGTGGAAGACAGCCGGCCAGATGCTTATGATCGCCTGATTGACAGCTTCCTGGCTTCGCCACGCTACGGTGAACGCTGGGGCCGGCATTGGCTGGACAACGCACGGTACGCCGATTCAAACGGCTTCACGCGGGACTTTTCCCGCGAGATGTATCGTTACCGGGAATGGGTCCTGGACGCCTATAACCGCGATCTCCCGTTTGACCAGTTCATCGTGGAGCAAATCGCTGGCGATCTATTGCAAAACCCCACTCTGAACCAGTTGATCGCCACGGGTTTTCATCGCAATACCTTGATTAATGAAGAGGGCGGCACCGACGACGAACAGTTCCGCGTGGATGCTGTGGCAGACCGTGTTGCGACCACCGGCTCTGTCTTTCTCGGCCTTACAGTGGGGTGCGCCCGTTGCCATGACCACAAATTCGACCCACTGTCCCAGCGTGAGTATTACGAGTTTTTCGCATTCCTGAACAACTGTAATGAACCGACTATTGAAGTCCCTTATGACTGGCAAGTTGAGGCGGGCTGGATCACAGATCGAGAACAGATTCGCCAACGGATTACCGAACTGGAGCAGCAACTTGAACAAAAGGCCGACATCTTCGCCAAAGCACAACAGACCTGGGAAAAGGCTCTGCCGCCCGAAGAAAGATCCAAACTCCCCGGACCTACCCAGGAAGCGTTGCTCACCGATCTGGCAAAACGTACCGACGAACAAAAACAACTGGTCGTCGATGTATTCAAGAAGAGCACCGAAGCTCGCAGCGCCTTCCCCGAGGTGGACCAGATCAACCAATTACGTCGCACGGAACCCGTAATTCCAACCACGATGGTCTTGCAAGAACGTGGCGAAACTCGACAAGCCTACATTCATCGACGGGGTAATTTCCTTGATCGCGGCAGAAATGTCCGCGCCGGGGTGCCCGCCGCCCTGCACCCGCTGCAATCGAAAAGCGACTCTCCCAACCGACTCGATCTTGCGTATTGGCTCGCCTCGCCGGAAAACCCCCTGACACCACGTGTCGTCATGAACCGTTTCTGGCAGCGATATTTTGGACGCGGCATTGTCGAAACCGAAAATGACTTTGGGCTCCAGGGGAGCCCGCCGACTCACGAAAAGCTACTCGACTGGTTGGCCACCGAATGGGTTCGCCGTCGCTGGAGCATGAAACAAATGCACCGTTTGATTGTAACCTCCGCAACCTACCGCCAATCCTCAAAGGTGCGTCAGGATCTGTTGGCGGTCGATACGAACAACAAACTTGTCGCCCGCCAGTCACGGGTACGAATTGAAGCGGAAATCGTGCGTGACAATGCGCTGGCAGTTGCGGGGCTACTCTCTGGAATCATTGGTGGACCGAGCGTCTATCCCCCACAACCGGAGGGGGTCTTCGAGTTTACGCAGGACCCGAAACCGTGGAACACGGAGACGGGCGAAGGGCGTTTTCGTCGTGGCATGTATACGTTCTTCTGGCGTTCAAGTCCGTACCCTTCGCTCATGGTATTTGATTTCCCCAATTCCAATGTAACCTGCACGCGACGCGTACGATCTAATACTCCATTGCAGTCCTTGACACTCGCCAACGATATTCAGTTCGTGGAGTGTGCTCGCAGCCTCGCGCGCCGCATTCAACAGGAAAGCTCTCCTGACTTTATCGCCAAAACAGACTTTCTATTCCTGGCGACGTTGGCTCGACGCCCCTCCACTACGGAACGTGACGCGCTCTCAAGGCTGTTTCAACAACAACAATCTGCATTCGCCGCAGATCCAGTCGCCAGGCAACAAATTCTGGGGATCACGGAGGACTCACCAGAGAGCGACGCCAACAACCAGAACGATCTGGCCGCCTGGACCGCCGTAGCTCGTGTCATACTGAACTTGGACGAATTCATCACTCGAGAATGATGTCATAGAACCATGGATCCCGTTATTCACGACCCATTGAACCAGACGCGCCGCCACTTCTTTCAAGATTGTCGTGTCGGATTAGGTGCCCTGGCACTGGGAACAATCCTGAACGCAGACCAGGATGCAGCAACTGCCGCAACGAAAGCGACGCAGCATCCCTTATCACCCCGCCCTGCGCACTTCCCACCCCAAGTCAAGAATGTCATTTTTCTTTTTATGGCTGGCGGGCCCAGCCAATTGGAGTTATTCGATCACAAACCCAAACTACAGAGTATGGAAGGGCAAGTGATTCCCGAGTCGTATGTAGAAAACAAGCGATTCGCGTTCCTCAAGAAAGATGCCAAATTGCTGGGTACGCGCCGGAAATTCCAGCAACACGGCGCTGCGGGTGCCGAGATATCAGAGTGCCTCCCTCACCTGGCATCCGTCAGTGACGAACTGGCTGTGATCCGCTCGATGTCAACGGATGTATTCAACCACGGTCCCGCAAAGTTCTTCATGAACACAGGATACAATCGATTTGGCCGCCCCAGTATGGGCGCATGGGTCACCTACGGCATCGGCAGTGAGTCACGCGATCTACCTGGATTTGTCGTCCTCCAGTCAGGGCCGCGCGGACCACGTGGCGGTTCTCCAAACTGGGGTAGTGGATTCCTGCCAACTACTTTTCAAGGCGTCCCCTTTCGTAACCAGGGCCAACCCATTCTCAACCTGGCCAATCCCCAGGGCATCAATCGAGATCGCCAGCAACAGTTCATTGAAGCAGTCAATGATTTCAATCGCATTCGCCTGGAAGAGATCGGCGACCCCGAAATCGCAACCCGGATCGCCTCTTATGAAATGGCCTTTCGGATGCAGACCAGCGCACCGGAATTGATGTCCATTTCTCAGGAAACGCCTGAAACGCTCGCACTCTATGGCGCCGAACCAGGAGCTCCTAGTTTTGCAAACAACTGCCTTTTGGCCCGCAGGCTGGTGCAACGCGGTGTCCGATTTGTCCAGCTGTATCACACTGACTGGGACCACCACGGTAACAAAGGAACAGAGCTTGGCGAATCGCTCGACAAAGTGACCCGCGAAATTGACCGCCCTGCAGCTGCTCTGATCAAGGATCTGAAGCGGTTGGGAATGCTCGATGAAACACTGGTGATTTGGGGCGGTGAATTCGGCCGTACTCCGCAGGGAGAACCACGGCAATATCTAGGGCGGGACCACCACATCGAAGCATTCACAATGTGGTTAGCTGGCGGTGGAATTCGACGTGGAATTACCATCGGAAAAACGGATGAACTAGGATACTATCCTGTTGAAGATCGCGTTCACGTGCATGATCTCCATGCCACGGTATTGCACTTGCTAGGTCTCGACCACTTGAAGTTGACGTTCCGTTTCCAGGGGCGAGACTTCCGTTTGACAGACGTAGCGGGAAAAGTCATTTCCAAGTTACTCGCCTGACGGTGCAATCCTGACGGCGCAATCCTGACGGCGCAATCAGGTCACTGACTTGTGCAGTAACATCGCCCGATTTGGTGGAATACAAGTTGAAATCGATTTCTGGCGGTCAGTCCACAACCGCCACAGCTTCCATTTCCACCTGCAAACCCTCGCCGGCAAGCGCAGAAACGCCCACCACTGTGGCCGCGGGATAGGGAGGTTCGAGAAATTCTCGTCGCACTTCACGAAACACGGGCAAATCACGTTCCAAGTGCAGAAAATAGGCGCGGACCATAACAACGTCTTCCCAGGTAGCCCCACCCGCATCCAACAGTTTTTTTGTCTGCTCGAACACTTGCCGGATCTGTGTTCGTATATCGGCGTCCAGATCCTGTGGCACCTGGCCGGAGAGAAACAACCACCGCTGCCCGTCGGCGACAACTCCCGGAGAATAACCATCTGCTTCAGCCTTAACACCCGGTGCTTGCAGACCACGAATTCGCATCCCTACTCCTCCTGAAATCATGCGGGGCCTGCCGTTTCTGGCGAGGCCAACTAACCACCACGCGATCTTGCGGGAAACCAGCTACGCCACCAGCCCAGCCCAAGTATTGTTGCAGCAGCAACACCAGAGGCCGAGGGACACTAGGTTTGCTCCACACCGCAAAACGCTAAAGCCGTCAACGCGTAAACTCTGGCCACACGCACCAGCTCATCAACAGGAACCACCTCGTCGACAGTGTGGGCTCCGACTGCATTTGGCCCATGGGTAATCGCGGGAATTCCCCCGCGTTGCACGAAACAATTCCCGTCATCAACAAATGGTTTTGCACCGAGCGGCAATACTTTATTGGTAACCTGACCGTGTGCCGCCTGAAAGCTGGTCACTAATGGATCCTCCCGGGCAATCTCAAAAGCATCTCTCGTTAACTGAAGACCACCCTCGACTTGCACATTTTCAGCATCAGAGACTTGCTGCAGAATCTCATTGAACTGCGTTTCCGCTTCGCCAAACGAAGTACCGGGAAGCCACCGTCGTGTCCCCTCCAAGGCGAGCTCAACCGGGGCCTGATTGAAAATCTCTCCACTATGTACCTGTCCAACAAACAGGCTTTCACGCCCGGCTAATGGATGTGTTTTCTCCGCCAGTTGCTGGTCCAGTTGTCGTAATTGCCGCAACAGTTCTGCACCCGCGTGAATGACGCTTGGCTGATCACTACCACCGAGGACTTCATGAACAGGTTGACCGTCACGTTTCACGGATGTCTCAAAGAGGGCCAAGCCTCGGCCTACCACTGGCAACCGATCACAGAGGTATTCAGGCAGCAAAACTCCGTCACCGATGAATCCTTCGTCAATCAACCCTTCCACCTGGCTCCCGTCACCCCAGGGCGCTTCGTGTAAATCGTGCGCTGTCAGCAGCACGCCTCCACCGGGCAATACGTCCAAATCCCGCAACACACACATAGCCTCGACTGCAGCCGCCAGACCGCCTTTCATGTCCGAAGCTCCACTACCGTGCAATTTTCCCTCCGCCACTCGCGCGGGAACAAAAGGCAAGTGCACGGTGTCGAGATGCCCGTTGAACTGCAGTGTGCGCCCAGGCCGGCCGGTTGACATGCGCGCGATCACCGCCGGAGATTCCGGCCAACCCGCCTCTGCGCGAGACACTTCAAAACCGGCGTCAGTCAGTCGATTCGCAAGGTGGTCCGACACTTGGGCGGCAGAACGCGTGGGACTGGGAANATCAACCAGCTCAACCGCGGTTCGTAACAGACGATCCCGATCAACCCCATCACAAACAGCATCGACTGTGTTCAAATCCAGACTCATTTCCATCTCCACAACTGGGATCCCAATTCCGTTTCCAACCAGCACCAGGCACGAGCCAATGGGCCACAAGCAAAAAAGCACCACCTTTCTACCATTTACTGGCAGTTTACCTGCAACCCACCCGCGTACCTCGCTACTCGACGGCTACTCGACGGCTACTCGACGGCTACTCGACGGCTACTCGACGGCTACCGAGGACCCCACGACCAATGGAATCGCTGAAAATGGCGGGTTTCTTACTCNTATACCCTTCCCAAGGCTAGAGTCATGTCTAGAATGCCATGTGTTGGCACCCTGTTGCCAAAACAACTCTAAGCCCTGTACGGTCTGTAGAGGGTTTTATAGCGGTCGCTAATCGAGTGTTCAGCACGCGTTCAATCAGGCAATTGTGTTGTTCTTCGCGCACCGGCGCTGGCAAATGCTGGTCACGGACGGGCACACTGCCCGCGCTACAGGCTGTCACGTACTCTGTTGGTTTCGAGACAAAGTGCAACGTTCCGTTTCTATCTGTGGCCCATCATGAATTCAAGCGTCCCGGCACCAGCCCCACCCACGTCTGCTCCACCGCAATCTCCTGTGGAGACGAACTCTGCAACTATTAGTGAGCTGGCTCAACTGTTCAAGATCCTCTCTGATGAAACGCGTTTGCGGATCGTTGTACTGTTGCACAATGAACAAGAGCTCAACGTGCGCAGTCTCTGTGCACGGTTGGGACATAGCCAACCCGCCGTCAGTCACCATCTGGCTTTGATGAAAATGGCGGGACTGATCGCGTGTCGTCGCGACGGCAAACACAACTTCTATCATTTGCTGCCGACGCAACTTGGTGACATGGCTAAATTGATTCCAGGCATTTCCTGCCTTTAATCTGGCCACAGTGGATCTCACCTGCCAGGGGCACTGTCGCTAACCTGGGCCTGGGTTTGTGGCAAGCCAATTAGGGTTCCCGGAACAATTGTGATTCTGTTACGATGTTTCCGCGCTGCGGCCTGGATGTGAGAATCAAACGCACTGTCAGGTTCAAGTCGGTCACCAGGCATGAACGGACCGCCTTCGGAAGCGTCATCCTGTAACCAAGCAATCTATACCCTGACAGGCCAACCGCCTTAGATCCGCACTCGGATTTTGGAGAGACGCATGCTCTCCCTTGCTTCGCTGCCGAACAATCCGTCTCGATCCACAACGATTGCTCCTACAAGCAAAGGTCGGAATTATGCCCGCGTTTCATGTTGAAACCCCCCATACCCTGGGACAGTCGGAAGCGGTTGAACGTCTGAAGTCATTCGTAGACAACATCCGTGAACAATTCAAAGAGCAAGTTACCGAAATGACTGGCGAATGGGAGGAAAGCACGTTGCGTTTCTCCCTGACAACCTATGGATTCACGATTAGCGGAACGCTTGACGTTAATGAAAGCCAGATCAATGTCGACGGGCAGTTACCATTCGCCGCAGTTGCTTTTCGAGGAAAAATCCAGCAAACCATTGAACAAGAACTAAACCGGGCACTGGCTTGACTGCCTTCTTTCGCTCGCGCTCTAGGATCTCCTGCTCGCTGAATGGCAGCGAAGTCACATCCTGCAAAATACAATTCTTAACGATCCCCCGCACCCCCTTTTGACAACGCTCCAACCGGAGTGCACCATTTTGAGTGTTCCATTCCTTGAATATCACTTCTCAGAATAGTCAACCGTGGTGCAACAAGAACAGTTCCTGGATGTCATTGATCGCGATGAAGCAGAGCGACGCTTTCACAGCGCCCTGCAACTTGAGGCTTTGTCAATCGAATCCATTCCTTTATCTGAGGGATGGGGACGAGTTCTAGCCGAAGACATTGTCTCGCAAGTCGATGTGCCGTCTTTCGACCGCTCAAACTATGATGGTTTTGCAGTACAGTCCGCCGACACAGTCGGGGCACACGAAGAAACCCCACGGACGGTAGAACTACTACCGGAAGTGATTGCGACAGCGGTGATTCCCAGCTCCGAGATCAAGCCGGGAACAGCCATGTCTATCGCCACGGGTGGCATGCTGCCACGCGGCGCCGATGCCGTCGTAATGGTCGAACACGCAGATCTCGATGGTGCAAAGCTGTTGATTCGCCGCGCCGTCGCGCCTGGATTCGGGATCGCCTTTGCAGGTACCGATATTGCTGCAGGTGAAACCGTTGTACCTCGTGGGCAACTGTTGACGAGTCGGGAAACGGGTGTGCTGGCGGCAATTGGTGCTGCCCAGATTCCAGTCTGGAGACGCCCACGCGTGGCGATTGTGTCGACGGGCGATGAAATCATTGCACCTGATGAACCAATGCGACCGGGAATGATCTACGATTCTAATGCCCAAATCATTGCCGATGCGGTTCGCGAACTGGGTGGCGAACCAATCCTGCTGGGAATCGTCAAGGACGATCTGCAGCCGCTTCGAGACAAACTCCATGAAGCTCTACAGATCTGCGACGTCGTGTTGTTATCGGGCGGAACCAGTAAAGGTGCAGGCGACCTGTCATACCGCGCAGTCGCTGAACTTTCGGACCCTGGAATCGTCGCACATGGTGTCGCGTTAAAACCGGGAAAACCGATTTGCCTGGCGGCCAGTCTAGGGAAACCAGTAGTGATTCTTCCTGGCTTTCCAACGTCGGCTATTTTTACCTTCCATGAATTTGTGGCACCGGTGATCCGACAACTCGCAGGACGGCCGCAAAGCCAGTCCGGCGTCGCCTCAGCTCGTATGGCAATGAAGGTTAATTCAGAAATTGGCCGCACCGAATACCTGCTCGTCAATCTCTGTGAACGTCACAGAACTAAACAAGCCACAGACAGCAACGACGCAAGCCAATCCCTGGTGGCTTATCCCATGGGCAAGGGATCAGGCAGTGTTACCGCCTTCAGCCGCGCCGACGGATTCGTGACCATTGGACGTCATGAAGAAATCGTAGCAGCCAATACGCCAGTGCAGGTCACGTTGTTAGGACGGGATCTGGAAGTTGCCGATCTAGTTGTTATTGGCAGCCATTGCGTGGGTCTTGATTTTCTGATGGGTAAACTCCAGGAATTGGGATTTCACACGAAGTTCCTCGCTGTCGGTTCCAGCGGCGGGCTCGACGCCGCTCGCCGTGGCGAATGTGATCTGGCCGGAATTCACTTGCTTGATCCGGAAACAGAAACTTATAACCGACCATTCCTGGAACCCGGAATGACCCTACTGCGAGGCTACGGTCGCTTGCAAGGGATCGTCTTCCGGCCAGATGATGTGCGATTTGTCGGCAAGAATACCGCCGACTTCATAAAGCATATCAAACAAGCAAACGACTGCTTGATGGTCAATCGAAATCAAGGAAGTGGAACACGAATTCTGATCGATCAACTCCTCCAAGGCGTACAGCCCCCTGGTTATGCGATCCAGTCGCGCAGCCACAACGCCGTCGCCGCAGCAGTTTCCCAACAACGTGCCGATTGGGGGGTCGCAATTCGTACCGTCGCAGATGCCGCACACCTTGCCTTTGTCCCCCTCTCAGAAGAGCAGTACGATTTTATTGTGCCCGAACAGAGCCTCACGAAACCTGTGTTGTGCGCACTTCAAGGACTGTTGGCGGATTCAGACATCCGACAGCATTTGGTAGAAATGGGGTTTACACCGGCACCGCTGACCGCCCCTGACTAGGCCTGGTCAAACTCCTATTGTCAGCAACACACTGTAGACTAAAGAACGATCTCGACTTGCCTCGGAGGAAGTCACCGAACAAAGTGATAGAACTTCTCCACCCCACCCGGCAAATCACTTGGATCGATAACGTGCACCTCGTTCTTCCCGCCCAGCGTAACGGACACATTCTTGTCGAACCTCTGGAACATTGAACCTGCATGAAACCCCTCGACCAACTCCTTGATGACCGCCATCTGACGGTCGAAGACCTTGCCGAACAATCAACCCTCCCATTTGAACGAGTGGTTGCGATCCTCGAAGGGCGATGGACGCCTTCCCCTGGGGACCGCAAGCATATTGCAGGTGCATTAGACCTCTCTACAAATGAAATCATTTGGGGGCACACGATGGATCCGCGCAACATTCGCTATCGACAGTTTGGGCACCGCGACAAGAGTTGACGTCCAAATTGCCAGCCGCTCGTAAAGGAGGCAATGGACTGGGCCCCCGGTTAACGGGAACGGATCAGCACCTCGCCCCGGCCACCTTCGATCAAATCGCCGTTGTAGAGATCGAACTGCGCCGAAAAAAGATCCTCACAAAGCGGAAATTCAAGTTGTTGCAGCTTCCGCAGCAACAGCGTCAATACGGTGGGGCGGTAGCGACAAGCAAAGCGAAAGGTGGGCAAGAGTTCGGGTGCGTGGTCACCCAGGTACATCAATGTTCCACGTTTCATGCCTGCCGCATGGCGGATGCCACTCTCACCGCAGACAAGAATCGTACCTGCCAACATGTTAAAAGCCGCCAGATCTCCAGTATTTCCACCCACGACAAGCATCCCACGGCGCATGGTGTGACCAATTTCATTGCCCACATCGCCTTCGACGAGGATCGTACCACCTGTCATACCGCGAGCGCTACCACGATACGCAGCCCCAACCAGATGGCCCGCGCGACCACGAACGTGGATCCGACCGCCGCGCATTTCCCCTCCCAGCCAATCACCCGCATTGCCGGCCACCTCGATTCGACCGCCAGTCATTTCACTCCCCACGTGACGACCTGCGTCTCCATCAATATAAATCGTGCCGCGTTTCATCTTGGCACCCATCCAATGCACACCGGACAACTCGCCCTCCAACCGAATCGATTCGTCAGATGCATCCCCAGAAACGGCAAAAAACTCACCCAAGGACACTTTGCGGTTTCCCTGATAAATATCCCAGGACCGGATCTCGTCGAGAGTCTTGCCACGTAATGCCTCTGGCGTGACTCCCTCGATTTCAACGGGTACGGGGCCTGGCGAGCGGTAGGAAAGTACTAGCGTCATTGGTTGATCCAAATGGGGGATGCCTTAGATTTGAAAAGTATAACGCAGGGTAATACGTTGTTTACAGCTGGGGTGCCAATGAACAAATCCAAGATTGAACGCCTCAAAACAGGAGGCCTTGTCCTTTGTGGCGGTCGTAGCCGCAGGATGGGACTGGACAAAGCCAGTTTGCCTTTCGGCCCAGAGACCATGCTGAGCCGGGTCGTGCGCATACTCTCCGAAGTCGTTTCACCTATTGTCGTCGTTGCAGCCAAAGACCAAACGCTTCCCGAACTCCCCAAGTCAGTACTTGTTGCGCGTGACTTGGAAGCCGACCGTGGTCCACTGCAGGGTCTATTGGCGGGGATGAGTTGCCTCCAGGGATCTGTCGACGCGTTGTTCGCGACGAGTTGCGACGTGCCACTACTCATTCCGGCTTTTGCCCAGCGACTGATAAACTTACTTGATACCCATGACGTTGTGGTTCCCGTAGAGACAAAATACCACCATCCATTAGCTGCCGTGTATCACATTCGCATCATTGGGCAAATTCAAGAGTTGCTGAACTCCAATCGTTTGAGGCCCGTTCATCTCTATGAGCAAGTCCACACTCGGCGAATCGACGTGGAAGACATGCGTTCGGTCGATCCACATCTGAGCACACTCGCCAACCTCAATCGTCCAGAGGAATACCTTTCTGCTGTCCAATCCGCCGGATTCTCTGTTCCGCCTGACGTCTACTCCGCACTGCAAGACACCGTTGATGATGCCTGACCACACAATCGGTTTGATCGGAATTGGCTTGCTGGGTACCGCAATGGCAGAGCGGTTGCGGCATTCCGGGACGCAGGTCCTTGGATACGACATCGTAGATACGCGGTGTCACGAACTGGGCTCATCAGGCGGTCGAGTTGCTCAATCCGCAGCAGAAGTTGCGGAAGAGTGCCCTTTTGTTCTACTCAGCTTGCCGCACTCGGGATCCGTCTGTGAAGTGGTCGCTGAGTTGCCCATCAAAAAAATGCGGAACCACACGATTATCGACACCACCACCGGGGATCCCGCTACCAGCGCCCAGCTCGCCGAATCCCTTGAATCCTCAGGCATCGGGTATGTCGATGCAACGGTTGCCGGGTCCAGCGAACAGGCGCGACGCGGTGACATCGTTATCATGGCAGGAGGCAAACCTGAAATCGTCGAAAAGTCGCGTTGGTTGCTTGATCGGCTCGCTGAGAACGTCTTCGAGATCGGCCCGGCCGGTAGTGGTGCCCGCATGAAACTCGTCGTCAACCTGGTACTTGGACTCAATCGCGCCGTCCTGGCTGAGGGAATCTCCTTGGCCGAACGCTGCGGTCTGGATACCAATATGGCATTAGAAGTACTCAAAGCGGGAGCCGCCTATTCCGCCGTCATGGACACGAAAGGCGAGAAGATGGTCAAGGGTGACTTTTCTCCTCAGGCAAGGCTGGCGCAGCATCTCAAAGATGTCGATCTGATTCTCCAGTTAGCCGACCAGTCGAAACTGCCAGCGCCCCTCTCGGAAACGCACCGATTGTTGCTCCAGAAAGCGGTCAAGCACGGATATGGAGACGCCGACAATAGCGCAGTCATCCGTGCCTATCGCGATGCCTGAACCAAGCCAATGCAGCGTTGCCAAAAAACAATACTTGTTTTTTTGCGGGCCGCCCCAGCTAAACGCCGATCCCAGAAAATGGCAACAGCGAGCATAAACCCCGGCCCAACAGGTCCAGCTGCTTGCTTGAGACCCAGACGGGCTACCTGGATTCACGAACTCAGTTACCGTAAGTTGAGCTATAACCTGCTCAGAGGCAACAACACCCTTCACCGCTGGTCGCCTATTCGCCGTGACGAAACAACTCTACACAAACCTGCTGTGGGCCGCCGCCTATGGAATTTTCCTGTCTATCGCCGTGGGATCTCTGTTCTGGGTGCGCAGTAACGTGGCTCAACAATTCCAGGATGCTCAATCCCAATCAGACTGGGATCTGTGGCGCCAAGAGGCAGCCCGCCAGTCACAGGGTAAAGGACCCGTTCAACGGCGAGTCCCCCAAAGCAGGCAACCGCCCATTGTGGTGTTAATGGGCCAGCATTTTGCGGTGTGCGTCGCCGCCGTAGCAACTCTGGGTTCTGCACTATTTGGAACATTGATGTTTCTTATTCGTGGTGCCTGGGCAGATACAACCGCCGCCCCATACCGGGACCCGGTTGCGGTCTGCGATCCGCCCGACACCGATTCCAACGTGTGAACGCACACAATTCGAGGTTTCGGCAAGAAGGCAAGTGATGTTATGAGCGGTCCACAGACCTCCTCAGTGGAAACCCAGTCCACACCACAACTGCCCGTCAGAGTCACCTGCTGGCCAGCCCGTCAAAAGCCGGTTTGGAACGCTGTCGTCGCCGTACTTTTCGCTTGCGCCGGATCGGTCGCTGGAAAGATCTCTGAAAGCCCACTGATGGGACTATTGGCCGCCAGCGCACTAATCCTGTCAACCTGGAGGAGGTGGGTTCCGATCACGTTTGAAATCAGTCGAACAGGTGTGGAACGCATCATTCTGGGGAGAAAATTCCGTTGCACCTGGCAACAAGTTGGACGTTACGAAGTGCGTCCCAACGGAATCTGGCTGCTCCCCGAAGCTGAGCCGACCCCCGGTGAATTTTTTTGCGGGTTGTTCATTGAAATCGACGCACCCAAAGAATCTCTGGTCAACACAATCGATCACTGTTTTCGAACGCGGTATTCCTCAGAAAGTAGCTTTATTCTTCCGCGCGCCCATTGAGCCCGGCGCAGGCAACAATGGACTCTACAGATAAGAGGGCAATGCTCTTTTCAACCTGCTGAACTCTGCCCCGCACTTTCGTACGAAGTACGGTTGAGAAGTCTTCCACTTGTTGCCAGACAAGCAAGTTTCTTCGACAATTGAACGTTGAAATTCTTCTTCTCTTCTCCAGAAACACTCCCATGCCCACTCCAGACACGAACTCGGTCACGGAACGTATCGCAGTAGCCCAAACCACTGAAGAGCGGTTTCTCCGGCAGATTTTCATCCGGGCACAGATGACCGACTTTGTTCGTGATCCACTCTTGATGGCCCGCTCCGATGGTATGCACTACTGGGACGTCAAAGGCAAACAATACCTTGACGGATTGTCCGGGATTTACGTCGCCAACGTAGGACACAATAACCGACGTGTCATTAACGCTGTCCGTGAACAGCTCGATCAAATGGCATTTGCACCGGTCATGCACGGTTCCAACCCCGTCGCTGTTCAACTTGCCAACCGCCTGGTCGATCTCGCACCTGGTGACCTGTCTGCTGTTAAATTTGCCTCCGGAGGTTCCGAAACCACGGAAGCGGCAATCAAGATGGCTCGTCAATTCCACCACCTTCAGGGCCGCAGCAAAAAATACAAAATCATCTCCCGCTACGAATCCTGGCATGGGTCGACAACCGGTTCGCTGTCAGCGTCAGGACTCACCTCCCGACGCAGTCTCCACGAACCACTAGCTCCAGGATTCATTCACGTCTTTCCACCTACCTGTTACCGCTGCCCCTTCGGGAAAAATCATTCCGACTGTGACGTCACCTGCGGAACCCTTATTGAAAGTGTGATTGAAATGGAGGGTCCCGATACGGTAGCAGCCATCATGGTGGAACCGATCGGACATACCGGAGGCATCATTGATCCACCGGAGGAATACCTTCCCCTGTTGCGCGAGATTTGCGATCGACATAACGTGCTACTGATCTTCGATGAAATCATCAATGGGATGGGCCGTACCGGCGAGATGTTCGCGGCCGATACATTCGGTGTTGTTCCTGATCTGCTGTGCCTTGGGAAAGGCCTCAGTGGCGGTTACTCTCCAGTGGCAGCCCTCCTCGCAAGAAAACACGTCGCCGATGCTTTCTGGGGGGATTCCGCAGTGAATCCAGGGTTTGTGGAAGGACACACTTTTGAAGGAAACCCTGTCGCCTGCGCAGCAGGACTCGCAGTCATCGATGAAATGCTGGAACGCGACCTCTGCAGTAATGCGAAAAAAATGGGACAGCGTCTACGCGAACACCTGGAAGCCCTCCGAAAACATGGCATCGTCGGTGACATCCGAGGAAAAGGCCTGTTTCTGGGCGTAGAGTGGGTAGCGAATCCGACAACGAAAGAACAATTTTCTCCGCCTCTGGGAACCGAGATCGGCCGCCGTGCACTCGATCTCGGACTACTTACTCGGTTTGATCCACACTGGCTGGCCGTTGGGCCACCACTGACGATCAACGCAGGCCAGGTCGACGAAATCGGTCAGATCCTTGACCGGGCGGTTGGACAATGCCTCGCCGAACGCGGTTCCCAGCACAACTGATGCCTGTTTGCCCGCTGTCCCCAGCAGAGACTCGAGTCACTGTGGCTTGTCCCCTCCTGGTGCGCACGTCTCGAACCCCCACTCTCCCCAAACGCACGGATGGAAACCAGCATGGACAACAATCTGAAATCAGCAATCGTGACAGGTGGTGCATCAGGAATCGGTAAAGCAACCGCCATGATGCTCGCAGAACGGGGTTACCACGTTTGGGCAGGGGACATCCAGATCACTGATGCAACCCAGTCAGATTTTGCCGAACGAGATATCCAATTCAGACATTGCGACGTACGTAATGAGCAGCATGTAATCGGCTTGATCTCCAGCGCTGCCACGGCAACCGGCCGTATTGACTTACTGGTCAACAACGCTGGTGTCGGAATGGTAAAAGCGATTACTGATGTCGCTTCCGATGAATGGGACTTGTGCCTTGACACGAATCTGAAGGCCGCTTTTCTGACATGCAAGTACACGATTCCGTACATGGCCCCGGACGGCGGTTCGATCGTCAATATCGCCAGCAATGCCGGTTTACTGCCGCGCGCCCACGACCCGGTCTACTCGATTAGTAAAGCAGCCCTGATCGCACTCACGAAAAGCCTGGCACTGTGTCATAGCGTTGACAAGATTCGCGTTAATTGCGTCTGCCCAGGCCCAGTTGGCGACACCGGGATGATCAATGCCGACATCGCAGCGGCAACAGATCCTGCAGCATTCCGTGAGTCGTTAATCAATGCCAGTCCCCTCGCCCGTGCTTCGCAGAGGATGATATCACCACGAGAAGTCGCCACCACGGTAGTCTACCTGGCGAGTGAGGATAGTCAGATGATTACAGGAACTGCTGTTGCAATTGACGGCGGCAAATCGCTCGGAGTTCCCCCTGACGTTCCAGCAGAGCAGTAACTCCTTCGGACCACAGCTGTCGATGGCATCATCTGTCCACACTGCCGTGTCAAGAACCCGCTGCCGGACCAACACGCAGTGCTGGAGAATATTACTCGTTACATCACACTGACGTCCGCTGGCCATTCGTCTTGTCATCACGATAATGCTACGATCGTTGCTATCCGTTCTCGTTTCCTGACGGATTGCAAGTCTCCACGCCAACACCTTGATTCTATGCCGACAACGCGTTCCATCATCGAGATCAATAAAGCTGAAAAGCCCTTGTTTGCTGGTGTAGACGTCGGAGGTACGAACACCAAGATTGGGATCGTCGACAATCAAGGCCGCACCCTCGCCTTTACGATGATGCCAACGAAAGAAGAAAGAGGCGCGGAGGATGCCGTTCAGCGAATGGCTCTGGCCATCCGGAAATTGACGGAGGAACACGGAGTCGATCAGGATTCCATTCAGGCAATTGGGCTGGGTACTCCCGGATCGATGAACATTGAACAAGGACTGATCGTCGAACCACCCAACATGCCTCACTGGAGAAATTTCCCGATTCGCGACCAACTGAGTCTTGCATCGGGAAAACCAGTGCTGTTCGCAAACGATGCCAATGCTGCTGCCTACGGGGAATTCTGGGTTGGTAGTGGCAAGTCGCATTCGAGCTTAATCATGTTGACACTCGGTACCGGCGTCGGCGGCGGGATCGTCGTCCACGGTCAATTGATTGATGGGGTTAATAGCTTCGGGTCAGAATGCGGCCACATGATCGTCGATTCACGATCCGATGCCAGACTCTGTGTCTGGGGAGGCGGCCAAGGCGAACTGGAGGCATATGCCAGCGCGCCAGCAGTCGTCGCCCGCACACAAGAAACGCTGCCTCACAACCCCGCTTCCTCTGTACATAACCGTATCGACAGCGGAGAAACGCTGAGCAGCCGTATGCTCGCTGAGGAGGCCGAAAACGGTGACGCTTTTGCTACGGAAATTGTGTTGGAAACTGGGCGTTACCTGGGAATTGCAGTCACGACTCTCGTCCACATCATCGACCCAGGTGTTGTCATCCTGGGTGGCGCCATGAATTTCGGAGGCTCAGAAACCGACATCGGAAGACGTTTCCTGGCGGCAATACTGAGTGAATTCCAGTCGCGTGCTTACGGGATCGTACGTGATAAAACGAAGATTGATTTTGCTGCCTTGGGCGGCGATGCGGGCTACATCGGCGCAGCTGGAATCGCTCGTGCCGCACGGGCAGGCTGAACAGCCTGCTCTCCGTCGGCACAGCGCATTTCCACAGCATGTTTACGCACTACACAGACACACTTCGTAGCGCACTGCGTAGTGACACGCAGTGGCAGGCGGAAGTCTGGCAGTCTCTACAACTGGCCCTTAAGCGCCTGTAACGCGGCGTCATAATCTGGCTCTTCGGTTACTTCGCCCACCGTTTGCGCATAGGTGACAGTTCCCGCGGCATCAAGCACAAAGACACCGCGTGCCAGTAACTTGAGTTCCTCAATGAGCATTCCCCAGTTCTGACCAAAATTTCGGTCCTGGTAATCACTACCGACACGCATCGTCTGAATATCTTCAGCCCCACAAAAACGGCCCATCGCAAACGGCAAGTCAAGGCTGATCGTCAACGCATTGATGCGATCACCGAGTTCCGCGAGCTCCTGATTAAACCGTTTTGTCTGGACCTGACAGACGGGCGTATCCAAGGATGGCACAACGCTGATGATCGACGGTTTGCCAGCTAGATCAGCACGTGTCACAGCGTGTAATCCATCGGCAAAGTAGTGCACCGTGAAATCAGGTGCCGCCTGTCCCGCTTGCACCGCCTCACCAGCCAAAGTCAACGGTGTTCCTTTGAACGTAACTGCTCCTTCGCGCGCCATCCTAATACCCTCACATTGATGATTTAGAGAACCAGATAAACCCAGTCCGCCAGTATCCCGACGGGAACGAGCCAACGCACTGACATGCAACAGGGATCTCACGGATTTCCAGAGGCTCGTTACGCTACCGACGGACGGTAGTGCCTGAAACGGCATCCGTTTGTTTAGTATCTCGCGACGCTGACAGCGCGGCAAGGGGCCCCACGGCATCGGCATGCTGTCTGAGGTGTTCTCCGAAACTGCGTTACCAAACCGGACACTACATTGCGACTGGTGTTGCGACGAACGCCGAGCAAACACTGAAGTCACATGAACACGGCAGACTCAAACGGACAGGACTATTTACTGGCTTCGTAAAGCACAAGCACCAACACGTCTGACGAGGCAAAACCCGCCGCGCTACTGGACGGAGTCTGGGGCGCAATGTTACCCGTGATCTGCACAATCGTGGCTCCCGAATCCTCCACCCACTTGTTGATTTCTCCCTCGAGGTTCCAGAGTTCTGTTTCGACACCTTTGAAAACCTTGACCTGCCTCATTGCCAGTTTCCTCCCCAAAAACGATTGGTACTACCAGTCTCCGGACCGGTTTATTGTGTGGTGTCTTTTCATTCTGTCAATTCAACAGATTGAACAGGCAGTGGAGCCAGGCTTGGCGCCCGGATGTTTCGTCAAACCGCAAACCATTGGAAGAAGCCCTGTCGATTGCCCGTCTCTCTCCGCCACGTACGCGCTGGCGCAAATCTCCCTGGAAACGAGCACATCCCGACGGTGGTGCTCGTTTGCTCGGGTACCCTCAGGGCGTGGCCGTCTGGCCCGGAACTCTGGTAACAAACCAACCTGGCTACGATGCAATCGGGTCCGCGAAAAAGGCTGGATTTCCTGCTTTACTGGAATGCTTCATAGGAGTTTGGTACATTAAGCCAAACTGTCTCCAAACAGAGGAAAATCGGCATGCCCAAGAGTCTCAAGATTGTTCCGGATAAATGTACCGGCTGCATGCAGTGCGAGTTGGCTTGTTCCTGGGTACAGACCGGAACATTTGCGCCTTCCAAGAGCGTAATACGGGTCAATGTATTCGATGAAGAAGCCAGTTACGCACCTTACACCTGTCTACAGTGTGACGAAGCCTGGTGCATGACGGCCTGCCCAGTGAATGCCATCGGCACCGATCAGAATGGCGCAAAACTGGTCAGTGAAGAACTCTGTATCGGCTGTCACCTCTGCACACTGGCCTGTCCCTTTGGAACGGTTTTCACTTTGCCCAAAACCGACAAAGCGACCAAGTGCAATCTCTGTGGTGGCGATCCGGCTTGTGCCGTCGCTTGCCCAACTGCAGCGATTGAATATGAAGAAAGTACACCCGCTGGTGACTGGTTTGGGCCATGGTCAGAGAAGGTCAACAAGAATTACGTGTCAGCAACTTCCTGAGATACTCCAAGTTGGTCGAGCACCTTCACAGCACTGAAAACAGGCGCCGACCAAACTCCATGGCTTTTCCGCGTGTTACATGGCAACGAAGGCCACTTATTACCTGCCGGGGCTAGCCCGGGAAAAACTGTTCCTGAGGAAATTATGGCGACGCAACATGTGATCATCGGCGGAGGCCCCGCAGCAACCAACGCGATGGAAACCATTCGCGAACTGGACCAGCAGGCTTTGATCACGTTGATCAGTGATGAACCTGCACATTCAAGAATGGCCCTCCCCTACTGGCTATCAGCGCAAATCCCCGCGGCACACACACACACCGCGGATGCAGCGTTTTTTCAGCAGCTCAATGTAGACGCCCGCATCGGACAACGCGTCACCGCAGTCGATCCAAATGGCCAGACTGTAACTCTTACAGACGGCGACAAACTAGCTTTCGACAAGCTGTTGATTGCGACGGGCTCCTCCCCATTGGACCTGCCGGTTCCCGGCAACGAGCTGGTGGGAGTGCAAAATCTCTGGTCACTAGATCACACACAACAACTACTTGATTCAACAAAAAATGTTGAACAACCTCGCGTCTTGATGATCGGTGCGGGATTCATCGGTTTCATCATGCTCAATGCGATGCACAAACGTGGCTGGAATTTATCTGTTGTGGAACGCGAGAGTCACGTGCTACCACGAATGCTCAATGCCGATGCAGCCGGCATGGTCACAAGCTGGCTGACTTCACGTGGAATTGATCTGCATTGTGGTGCCGCCGTTGAATCAATTGCCGAGGGTGCCGACGGCGTCAAAACGGTAACCTTAGATAACGGCACCACCCTTTCCGCGGATGTCGTCATTGTCGCAATTGGAATCAAGACAAATCTAGCATTCCTCGATGGATCCGGAATCGAAACAAACCAGGGAATTCTGGTCAACGAACAAATGCAAACTAATCTGCCCAATATTTTCGCCGCCGGCGATGTCGCCGAAGGCCCCGTGCTGGGTAGCAACCAAAAAGAGGTCCATCCTATTCAACCTACGGCGGTGGATCACGGACGTATTGCTGGAACCAACATGGCCGGGGAAACCGTCACGTATCGCGGCAGTCTTTCCATGAATATTCTTGACTGCTGCGGACTTCAAACCGCTAGTTTCGGACGTTGGGATGATCCCAGCGATGATGTTCTGACCATCTCCAATCCTACCGACCTGGTTTATCGCAAACTGATTTGGCAAGAGGATCAGGTGGTCGGTGCTCTATTCGCTGGCCGCGCCAATGACATGGGCATGTTGAACGACCTAGGCATGGTCAAAGGTATGTTGCAAACGCAAGCCCGCATGGGAGCATGGAAGCAGTTTTTGCAAGAAAACCCCTTCGACATCCGACGTGCTTATATCGCCGCTGGTGTGCCGCAACAATTAGTCTCGACAACGTTGCTCGGTCGCCCAAGCCAACCACGCCAATACCGTTTTGGTGGTGCAGTTTCTGCGGTCCAGGCCAATCAGTCACATACTGTGTTCGTAGACGCAAAATCGAATTAGGTTGCATTTGTTCAACGAACCGGGGATCTCTTTACCCTGTTTTCATTGAACATTGATTTCTGCTCAAGCCAGCCATCGCGGACTGAACTTTTTGAGATCATTCAGGCCCTCACCAGTCACGCTTTGGAATCAACGGAAAATTCCTGCATGGTGATACAAATCAAACTTATGGGTGCTTTCAAAGACAAGACGCCCAGCGACGGCAAACTGGAACTGCCAGACAACGCATCCGTGACTGCGGCCTTGACTGCTTTAGGGATCGGAGATGAACGCGTGCAAGTCCTGACCATCAATGGAAGCATGATTCGAGATCGTGCGCATCCACTCTCGGATGGTGATGAGATGACCGTCATTCCTCCTGTAGGCGGCGGATAATTGCATAGTGCTCCCGCCATTATGGTGGGAACATTTCCAAGGACTTCGCAATCACGGGAATTCGATCCGGCAAATACCGGAGACGGGATCAGGGATTGCGATCGGTGGGATTGGCCTGTTGTCTCAATTCTCGTTGCAATTGCAAATAACTCGGATTGCCGGGCCGTAGTCTCACTAACTTGTCTACCGACACAACGGCCTCCTGGAATCTCTGTTGTTTTTGATAAATCAATGTCAAAAACAAGACATATTGTGGGTTTCGAGGCGCGAGCTCAACGGCCCGTTCAAGGACCGTCGTTGCCTCTTTGACTTGACCATTCAGATACAGCGACGAACCCCAGCGGTACTGCAAGCCTGCATTATTCGGCAACAGGCTGGCATCTCGAGCGTACAGCCCTAACTCTTCTCGGCGAAGCTGTGACACGCGTCGCAAGATCTGCCTGGTACGAACGTCCCCTCCCGCGACAACACCTCCTGTTGCACTGGAATCCGCCTGGTCGGCTGACCGTACATTTCGTTCCAACAAGTCCGCGAGATGAGCCCGCGGTCCTGTCACGGTCGGGTCCAGACGCAAGGCGCGTTCGTAATCTCTCCGAGCATCTTCCCACTGGCGTTGATTTTCATGCAGCACTCCCAACATCAAGTGGGCACCGACGCGATCATTCTCCAACCTTAAACCATCCTCGTACTCTTGAAGGGCAGTCGCAAACAATGGCCTCAACCGGGTATTCAGTCGATGTTCCGGAATATCAGATAAAACGCGTGCTGCCTCTGACCGCACCAGTCTCCGAGGGTCGTCTAGCAAACCTCCCAAATCCGTAACCCGACGGTCACCAGAAAATCGAGGAGCCAAGCCAACGGCAACGGATCGCACCTGGGGATCACGGTCACGCAAACCCTCGCGAAATGCGTGAACTGCTCCCTCTGTTTCAAACTGCCCTAACTCAGTCAGTGCCGTGGCGCGTACGATACCTGGCCGCTTGCGATCTGTCACCAAGCGGACCAATTCAGCCTCGACTCCGCGATCACCTGCCCGCGCCCGGGTTATCGTAGTCGCATAATGAACATCAAGGTCGTCTTGAACACCGTACCATTTCTGAAAATAGTCCGCCGACCAGTCGTCGAGACGGCGCAGGTAATCTCTGACTTCCTGGTCACCATCTTGGGCAGCGCGCACCCACGCCCCATAATCCACGAGTTGTTTTCTCACTGGTTTTCCCGGGCGAGAATCTTTCAGATGGCAACGAGAACAAGCATTAGGAGTACCCAACCTGACACTCAAATCAGGGCGTGGTACGCGCAAGCTATGGTCACGACGCGGATCTACCTTCATGTAAGTTGTTTCCGGCATATGGCATTCTACACACCGTGCCCCCGAGGAACCCTCCCGATGTTGGTGATGCCTCGGACCGTCATACTTACTGGCCGGATGTTGATGACAGGAAGTGCAGAGCCGGTTGTCTTCATACTTCGGCTTTAAACTGTGGGGATCGTGGCAATCCGTGCAACGAATTCCCTTCTGAAACATCTTGCTCTGCAAGAATGAACCGTGCACATAGACCTCGTCTCGAATCTGACCGTCCGCATGATAAAGAAGCGGATCTAAGGTCGCATTGTTGAAAAAGTCATAGAACTCAGCCCCGGCGTGAAACCCAGCGTGGACCACGCGTTGTCGTCGTGTATGGCAACGTGCACACGTGTCAATCTCGATTTCAGATCGCGTACTTTTCAATGGCGCGAGTGCATACCCCCGCTTGCGGTCCCAAAACAAGGAAGTCGCATTCGCCAACTGAACGTGAAAACTCCCTGGACCGTGGCATGCTTCACAGCTGACATCAATTTCAGAGTAGGTTGTCTGATACGTGGCTGTCGTCACGTCGTAGTTTTTCTGCAAGTTCGTTGAATGACAATCCGCACAGCTTGTATTCCAACGCATGGTGATTCCGGTCCAATGCAGCGGATCATCCGGACTCAATTTCTCCTCTTGTACATCGGGAGGTGGCAAATAAAACCATCGACGTTCACTCGTATCCCAACACAATCGCAACACCTGCAGCCGCGCAATTGTATCTTTTGCCATTTCTTCAGAACGATCAAATTCCACCATGTACTGCTGCAGGGGTTCGACACCCAGTACATACTTGACTTCAAAGTCTGCCTTTTCTCCATCAGGTCCTTCGGTGTTTACGTAAAACTGGTCACCGCGACGAAACATGCGGGACGTCACACCCAGGTGAGTTAGCGCTGCATTATCAAAGTCACCCAAGACGGTATCCGGGCGTGCGTGATCCATTGCCAGGTCATGATGAGAGTCAGCGAAATGCGCTGCCTGCGCCTGATGGCAGGAGATGCAGCTGGCACGACCAACATACGTAGCAACCGCATCTTCCGGAATTCCACTCCACCAATCCAGAACCAGGGGAACAGCAGTGACGACAAGCAAGCCAACCAATCCCCATTTCATGTAGCGTCCCTCTGGAAACACCATCAGAAGCGGCATGCCATTGAAAGGACGCTGTCGGGGCACGGACCGGAACTCCTTGAGGACAAATACCTGTCAATCGTAATCACAATGACACACTGTGACCATCACTTGCAACGCAATACCAACCTGCCGCTATTGGCGTCGGCGCCGCTGCTTATCTTTCCTTGCGTTGTCGAAATCTCTGGCTAACTCGCTCAAGGAACGCCCGATCTTCTGCGGAGATATTCTCTTTCCCGGATCGGTGCAAACGATCCAATATTTCGTCCAGTCGTTGCTCATCCTCCGGGTCTTGATCGCGTCCCACCTGCTCCGGTGTGCCAGACAAGAAATCTGTATCGGATCCGGCCGTGGCCGCCTCCCACTCGCTGTCTATCGAAGCTTGCTCGCTGGGTGAAAACGTCACGTTTTTGGTGCTTTCGTGCGGCGACAAGCCAGCAAACATCGCCTGGCGCTCCTGTTGACGATCCCGCATTAACAACAGCACGCCGATAAACAAGAGTGAAATCCACACCGTCTGGCTGGCATGCCACTCCCGATGCGCCCAGTACGCTGCGACGCATAACAACAGTGCGCTCAACCGCGTCACCCAGGTCATCGTCATCGCCACCTGGGATGAGCTCGTGGCTGGACGCCAAATCATCAATAGTGCGCGCGTGATCCGATCTCCATCAAAAGGAAACACGGGAAGCATATTCACCAACATCAGTACCCAATTCACCCAAAACGTCAACTTGACGGCCACAGTCAAATCCCACCCGGTTGAACCAGCACCGGTTTCAAACAACGAAGCCGGCGCCAACGGGTGCAGCAAGTCAGGCAGCACTGCATACGTATCCCACCAGACAATGACCGGGACGCAAATGAGACAAACCAAACCGTTAACAAGCGGGCCGGCCAAGTAAACACGTAATACACTGTGCGGTGCGTGAGGTGGAATACTCAGATGCGACAACCCGCCCCAAGGAACCAGCACCAGTTGATCGACAAATCCACCACATCGGGTCACAGCGCGAATGTGGGCCCATTCATGCAACAAGGCACTACCCATGAGTATTGCCAGGAAAGCAGAGGCAACTTGTATGATGCCTCCACGTCCGTCGAGTTGAGATTCACGCCATGCGAAAATCAACGTACCAATCACAAAAACACCAAACAAAAAGTGCAAATGGAACGCAACCCCACCCCAACGCCCCAGAGGAACACTCAGTGGACGGCGCACCTGAGATGGCTCACGCGTCTTTGAAGTCATCTCGTGGGTATGTTCGGATCCAAACATGCGTCAGATCAAGAAGAAGTGATGTTACCCTGTTATCGACGAATCGCTGTCACACCCAACCACGCCAGGATCTCGCGTAACAGTTCCTCGCTGAGTTCTCCGCAATACGCAATCCAACAGCCTTCGCAACTTCGAGTACGATACCCACTTCAGTTGGCGAACGGGAAGCAAATTGGAAACCCCGAACCAACACGTCAGCGTTCCCTCAAAAACCCTTGGAGTAAATCGGCAATCCGGTTATTTTATCAACGATCACGCCGGTTGCTCAATCGACGTCATCCTCCTGAAAAGGTCGCAACCATGGAAGGGAATACACAACGCCTGTTGGAAACCCGTCTATTTCATGTCATTCGCCGTGAACAACAACTCGAGGACGGAACTCACAGATCCCGAGAAATCATCTGTCATCCGGGCGCGGTAACCATTATCCCGATCATCGATGATGAACATGTCTGCCTGATCCGGAACTTTCGGATTTCAGTCGAAAAAACATTAATCGAACTTCCGGCAGGCACTCTTGAACCGGGCGAAGATCCAGCGCAAACAGCGACCCGAGAGCTGGAAGAAGAAACCGGTTTTCAAACGACCGAACTAGAACCTCTGAACTCATTTTTTCTTTCACCCGGAATCCTGAATGAACGGATGCACCTCTTTGTGGCTACCAATCTGACTGCAGGTCCTGCGCAGCGCGAACCAGGAGAACAAATCGAAAACTACGTTGTTACATGGGACCAGGCCATGAAAATGGCCTGCGATGGGACCATACAAGATGCCAAGACTCTGGTTGGCTTGCTGCTATATGATCAGATACGTCGCTAAATAACTCAAAGGGATGCTCCGAGAACTCGCAGCATCAAAGGGTACTATGCTCACTCCCCAGCAGTCATCCACCAGTAGCTTCTACACATCGCGCCGGTTTATTTTTGCGATCGCATTCCTCGCTGGTGGAATCCTTGCTTATCAATTCATTCGCCCACCCACTCCTGATCCGTCTGCGAGACTCTCTGCAGAGTCAATTCGTGAATTAATCAACCTGCGAAATGTTGGCATCGCCCATCTGGAAAACGATGATTTTGCGCCGGCTGAACAAGCATTCCGCAAGAT
Organism: Planctomycetaceae bacterium; assembly: GCA_002724245.1. Lineage (GTDB taxonomy): Bacteria > Planctomycetota > Planctomycetia > Pirellulales > Pirellulaceae > UBA9264. The sequence goes on along the minus strand of PBOG01000090.1, from coordinate 37,750 downwards.
TGCAGATCTGGCTCCCGACGAAAAAATGGGCTGGTGGAACCTGGCAATTTGTACGCTGAAGCAAATTGCTCAAGTACGCGACAAAGTCAAGAATGAACCACCCGAAGCGCGGGACGCGGCGGTTTCCAAAGCGGTCGACACAGCAAATCTTGCCTTACAGCAGTTAATAACCCACGAACCCCAGTCTCCAACGGCATACTTTCTGGCAGCCCAACTGGCACTGGAACTCAGCACCACTCCAGACTTCGAACATGATCCCGCGGCCAGCAAAGCCTACGAACATCTCTGCAAAGCCATCTCACTCGACCCGGACAAGCAGAACATCGCGATCCGCTATGCCCTGTTCAATCCCTACGAAAATGCACTGCGCTCGGTCCAGGACGCTGCCATTCTTTCACAAATGCGTCGCGCCCTGCGCGAAGCATTTGAGGCACAGCCCGACAATCTTATCTTGCTGCGTTACCAACTCCTGGATCAAAGTCACACGAAAGATCCCGACATCGCAACAACAGTACAGCACGCGAAAACCGCCTGCGGACCGTTGAAACGAGCTCAAGGAAAACGACTGGCATTCGACCCGATGAAGATGCTCGACGCGATCGCCACTGCTGCACAAGAAAACGACTGGCAAACCGTGAACAGCCTGACGTTTCCGTTTACCAATCGCATCAACAAGGCGGAATTCAACGGCGCCGATTTGAAACGTTGCACTCCGGATGCTCTGGAATTGGTTGTTTTTGACTTCAGCGACTCGTTCTATCGAAACAACCCTCCGCCACCGCCTGAGCAAGTACCATCTCTCGATATTCGCTTTCAGCCACAAACCGCACAAGAACCCCTGCAGAAGGTCGCAAACGGTCGACAGCTGCGACTCGTCGACTTTGATCTGGATGACCGCATGGATGTGGCTGTTCTGCGGCCCGAGGCACTCGATATTTTTGTACAGAATCCCACAGACAACTCATGGGGTTTGCTGGGTAGCACTGCTATGCCCGCGGGCATGCGCGGATTTTTCGAAGCCGATTTATTTCTCGCAGACAAGGCAGGGTCACCTACGGCACCAGAACGGCCTGGCATTCCAGACAGCCGCCATAGCCACTATATGGGATTCGTCGTCTATGGAGACAACGGGATCAGCATCCTGCGGAATAACCTGGACCGAAATGTGGAATCTCAAATTCTCCTTGAAGTCGACCAAAGTGCAGACTTTCGTGCACTACGAAAAGTACAGGCAGTGGCCGCAATCGATATTGAACACGACGGCGATCTCGACCTGATCGTATCTGCTCAAGATGGCATTTCAATCTGGTCCAATCATGGAGAGACCATCGCATTCGAGAACCTAACTGAATTCTCCAGACTCCCAGAACAAAGCAGTGCCTTCAGTTCCATGATCGTAGTGGACTGGGATCGGGATATGGACCTCGACCTGGTGCTGGGAGGCAGTGCCACGCAAGCATCAGGTTACCTCGAAAACATCCTGCACGGCCGTTTCGTCTGGCAACCATTCGACGCTGACTTTGCAGCGACTCATTCAGGTCAACAGTTGTCTCTGCTGGAAAGTGACGGCAACGCTTCCTGGGATCTCGTTGCCAGTGGACCCGATGGAGTACAACTTCTGACAACCTCGACGGTCCGCAACGTTCGCCATAAGGCAAGTGTTTCCTTGAGCCCCAAGGCATGTAACGGGAATCTGGTCTGGGACTGCGACAACGATGGATCGGCGGACTTGCTATTTTGGACCAGAGATGGGCTGGAAATCCTGCGCGGGCAGGCAAACGGCGCGGCGTATCGCCCTCTGGAAGGCGTACCAGAATTAGTGACGCAACCAGTCCTCAGTTGTGACACTGCCGATCTAGATAACGATGGCGATCTCGATCTGGCAGTGCTGACGGATGAATCCATCATGCTGTTTCAGAATGATGGTGGTAACAAAAACAACTGGCTTGCAATCAATATGCGCGGCATCATCGATATCGGTCGAATGAACCACTACGGCTACGGCACACTTCTTGAAGTCAAATCAAATGGGCGTTACCAGGCCCAGATTGTCGCACGGCGGACTACCCATTTCGGAATTGGCAAACAAGCTACAGCAGATGTCTTGCGCGTCTTGTCGACCACTGGTGTTCCACAAAATCGAGTTGGCGTGAAAGCCAATCAACTGATTCACGAGAAAATGGTTCAAAAAACTTCTTGTCCTTATGCCTACACATGGAATGGCTCTGAATTTGTGTTTCTTACTGATTTACTCTGGGCAGCCCCTCTGGGACTACAAACTGCGGAAGGGACTCTGGCACCTTCAAGGCCCTGGGAATACTTGCTGATCGAAGGCGAGAATCTCCAGCTGCGCGACGGCTCCTACTGGATACAAATCACCGAAGAACTCTGGGAAACCGCGTATTTAGATGAAGTCCGCTTGATCGCCATCGACCATCCTCAGAACACCGAAGTCTACACCAATGAGAAAGTCGGACCGCCAACCATCGCCAAACCTCACATCCATACGGTGCGCCAACGCAGACTTCCCAAGATTGCCACGGATTCGCGAGGCCGTGATGTCAAGGACATTATTGAAAAACGCGATGGACAATTCTTCCAGGGCTTCAATGGTCGTTTTCGCAAGGGACTCGTTTCGGAACACTACCTGGAACTCAATCTCGGTAAGTTGGAATCTCCTGAACAAATCACTCTGTTCTTGACAGGCTGGATCAACCCAACTGACATCTCAAGCAATGTCGGTATCGCACAGGACCCGGAACTAAACGCCCCGCGCCCACCTGCAATCCACGTCGTCGATGAACATGGAATGTGGTGCGAAACCATTCCTTTCATGGGGTTCCCTGGAGGCAAAACAAAAACCATTGCCATCGACTTATCGAATGCATTCCTGTGTGACGATTACCGTTTGCGGATCGTAACGAGCCAGGAAATCTGCTGGGATGAAGTATTTTTCAGCGTCGATGAAAAGCCCGTGCCCATTCATCAAATTCCACTGGAGCTGCAAACCGCCAATTTGCATTTTCGCGGCTTTTCACAACGCATTCCAGATCCAGGTAACGGACCTGAAGACTACGACTACCAGAACGTCAGTCGCGCACCCAAATGGGCGCCACTGAATGGTCGGTTTACACGCTATGGCGATGTACGCGAGCTGTTACAGACGACAGACAACCGGCTTGCTGTCATCGGTAGCGGAGATGAAATTACGCTCGAATTTGCAGGGCCTGAGAACCCACCACCGGATGGTTGGACTCGTGACTTCGTGCTCTACAACGCCGGCTGGGACAAAGATGGCGACTTGAACACGATTCTCGGCCAATCATCAGAACCACTGCCATTTCAAGAGATGTCTTCCTACCCCTACCCACCTCACGAAGGACTTCCGGACGACCAGACTTACCGAGACTATCTCGAACGTTACCAGATCCGCCGACAGGATTTGTCTGAGTTCTGGAAATGGGTTCAACGCTATCGCGCTGAGTAATGTGCAGTGTGCCAGAACGTCAGCCGCGCACCACAAGTTTCATTCTGCTCGGCGAGATAGACCTGGGCAGGCAACCACACTACTGCTGGTCTGGCCCTTGCAGAACTCTCGAAGAATCATCCTTCATACGGTATCGGACGGCCTACGGGCAACATCCGTTCATTCCTGGTTCCACAAACAGTCCACTCGCCAACGCGACCAGTCAACAACCCTGGCCGTTCCAGCAACATTTACCACTTGTTTACCACAGGAAAACGATGCCACGCTACAACCAACAGCAACTTCTGGATCTCTCTGAAACCATTCTGCGACACCATGGAGCTACCGACCGGGAATCTGAGATCGTCGCGAACCATCTGGTTGACGCCAACCTGGCAGGCCACGACTCACACGGAGTGATCCGTCTACCCCAATACATTCAGGATATCGACGCGGGTCTTATTCGCCCTGGTGAGGCACACACCTTGTGCACACAAACGGAAACAACCGCGGTCATCGACGCAAATGGAGTGTTTGGACAAGTCGCCGGACATGATGCGACACTACTGGCACGCGATAAAGCACGGAAACAGGGGCTGGCTGCTGTCACAGTACGGCACTCGAACCACACTGGTCGTCTGGGAACGTACGGAGAGATGCTTGCAGCTGAGAATATGGTTGGCCTTGTAATGGTAAACGGAGGTGGACGTGGACAATGGGTCGCACCATTCGGCGGACGACAGCGAAGACTCAGCACTAATCCCATGGTCATTGCCGCTCCCTCGCCAGGTCACTTTCCATTGTTACTGGACATGAGTTCTTGTGTTGCACCGGAAGGAAAGGTCCGCAATTATCTGCAACGCGGTGAACCTGTGCCGGCTGGCTGGCTGGTCGACGCCGATGGCCACGAAACAACAGACCCACACGCGCTGTACACGGAAAACCCAGCATCGCTACTCCCCCTGGGGGGATCAGCCGGACATAAAGGTTTCGGGTTAGCGGTCATGATAGACGTGCTCGCAGGGGCCCTCTCGGGTGCCGGGTGCAGCCGCGCAGAAACAGCCAGTGACCAAGGATCAGGTCACAGCGGACTGCTGATCATCGCGATCGATGTTGCTTGTTTTCAAACAACATCCGATTTCTTTGGCGAATTAGAGCCGCTCGTCAGACACCTCAAGTCATGCCCACCCGCCAATGGGTTCACGGAAGTACTGGTTCCAGGCGAGTCAGAATTCCGCGCCCGCCAGGACCGACTTGAACAGGGCATTGATATTCCAGAAGAAACCTTGTCCAAAATCACGCGTGTCGCACCACCGCTCAACTGAAAAGCACGCAACGTGATTTTCCACGCTTGACAGAACTCAATGCCACTCAGGCTGATATCTGAGACCCAGATTCAATATGCGCTGAATCAGTTTGTCGTATGGCATCCCGGCTCTTTCAGCAGACTCCGCAAAATCTTCACCGAACGACAGGTTCGGGTTCGGGTTCGCCTCCAACACGTAAACGCGACCATCGTCAGTCATCCGCAGGTCCATACGAGCGTAGCCACTGAGACACAAAATACGGTACACACGTTTACATAGTCTGGAGATCCGATCGACCTCGCTCGCCGTCAGATTGGCAGCTGCCTCGGTAACGATCCCCAGCTCCTTCTGGTGCTCAGAATCCCATTTCACTCTCCGCGTCGCGATATTGGGAACTCCGGGCGGCAGATTGCGGAATAACATCTCCCAAACAGGAAAAGTCTGCAGCCGTTGATTTCCAATCACTCCAACATAGAGTTCACGTCCCTCAATGTATTCCTCAACAAGCGCATCGGTACCAAGTTCTTCATGGACATAATCTACTCTTTGCTTGAGCTCATCTCCGTTGCGAACTACCGACTCTTTACTAATTCCCAATGAGGCGTCTTCAATAACAGACTTGACCAACAATGGGTAAACGTAGCGTCGCAGCGTTTTGACCTTTTTCCCCTTCTGAAAGAGAGAAAACTTGGGTGTTGCCACACGATGATAGGAGAGCAATTTCTTACTAAGCGCCTTATCGTGTGCCAGCAGTAACCCGCGTGGATTACAACCTGTGTAAGCCTGTTTCATAAGCTCGAGATAGGCCACAACGTGTTGATCGTAAATCGCAACACCATGAAACTCCTCAAGCAAATTAAACGCCACTTGCGGCTGAAACTCGAGCAAGGTCTTGCGGATGACTCCTAAATCATCGGCAACACCCAGCGGCACAACTTCATGCTCCATTTCCTTCAACGAAGTAAGAACATCGAACTCTGTTTTCCACTCGACGATCTCGTCGTCCGTGAATCCTTCCATACTTGCTGGAGGCACCAAATCACGATCCATAAGAACCAAGACGCGTCGCTTCTTCATATCACCCCTGGACTACGTGATCGGTCTTGTCAACCAACTTAGTCGAAGCATTGCAGAAGTCCGTTGAATCGACGGTAATAGAACCTGCAAACGGTACCGCTCGCAACGTCTAAGGCGTTACTCATTGTCCGACTACTTCAAGCAAACCACTAGAGCGCCACTCTATGATGTCCATGGTGCAAAATGTTCATCGTCTGCACGGTCAGCATCGCCTGAGCGTCACGCTCGGCCCGTTCAAGAGGAGATGCAACTCGCAAATTCAGCTCACGGCAACGCTCAATCATCTCACTAATTATCTGATCAACCGTGTAACGGTACTGACCAGTCCAATGTGACACAAGCTGCCGCAGCTCACGGCGATGCTTCCGCAAGAACGAGGCTGCCGCCATCTTCTTGGCATGTTCCGGTGCGTTCGAAAACAGTCGCAACAAATCCCGATCGTAATAACTATCCTGTCCGATACCATAACGACTACGCTTTTCTTCGTAATAGGCGCCTAGCGTCTTACGAATTCGCGGAACTGAATCGACGTGCTCCCGAGAACGTACTTTCGGTTTCTCGTTGCGAATCTCTTGCAGCGTCGATTCGACGTACCGCAACTTCTTGAGCACCGGCCATCCGGCATATTTAACACGCCAGCCTGATCGCGGTTTGAGCCATACAGCAAACGTTTCTGCAAAGTCCTCTGCCGGATGCGCCTGCGCGTACCAACCTTCGAGATGGTGTACATAACTTCGGCTGTACGGCTTCGGCTGATAATACTCTGGATACGCTTGCGAAGAGCGGCCAAACAAACGCTGCCAGGCACGGCGCCGGTGCAAAGCATACGCCGTATCGATTGCGTGCCCCGCCTCATGTCGCAGGATGCGCATACACTCATGCTTTGTACCGCCTTCCACTTCCAGCATCTGGTTCCGTTCCAACCTCGCTAGTCGTGGATGCGCCAAAAAAAACGGAATGGCGATGCCGGGCACACCTTCCGGTGAAAACCAGTCTTCGGAAAGCCAGCAATGAGGACGAAAACGCAAACCACGTGCTGTCAGTTCCAGGTACAACTGGTTGACATACTTTTCCAGTCGCGTGCCAGCAATGCGCAACTTCAGATCACAAATCCGAAGCTCCAGCAACTCTGCGTCAGATAGTCTCGACCAGGCCAGTTCGGCTGTCGCAGAAAATCGACGTCCTTTTCCATTTTTCGCCGTGGCTAGCGTACCATTTCGCCCCATCAATACACCCAATTTCGCCCCATTCGGAACCGCAATAGTCTATAGCATCAGACATATTACTAGTTCGATAATGTCGTTCAAGACGTCTTCTTGCGGGAAGCGTTTCGGGGCGAGGTCACCTTAGAACATCACACCCTGGATGACACTCGGAGAGCGCGGAAAATCACCGGCAGTGAGTCCAAGAGAGCGGATTGCTCAGCCGTCAACCGATATCAACGCTGGCAGCTCCGATCAACTGGACAAATTCCTCGTTCGTTTTGAACCGGTCCAACTGACGCGTCAATTGTTCCATCGCGTCAACGTGGTGCATCGATGTCAAAGTGCGACGCAGGGCAGTTACCGCCCGGAGGGTATCTGGATCGTGCAATAATTCTTCGCGGCGCGTTCCAGACTGGGAAATATCAATCGACGGCCAGACCCTCCGATCGGCCAGTTTCTGATCAAGCACCAGCTCCATATTGCCGGTCCCCTTGAACTCCTGAAAAATCAACTCATCCATACGGCTTCCCGTATCGATCAGTGCGGTACCGATCACAGTTAACGACCCGCCCTCTTCAAACGCCCGTGCCGTGGCAAATAACTTCTTCGGCACATCCATCGCCTTGATATCAACACCACCGGACATCGTCCGACCGGTATTTCCAACCCACTTGTTGAATGCCCGGGCCAGCCTGGTAATTGAGTCCATCAACAAGAACACGTCTTTCCCCATCTCCGCGAGACGCTTGCAGCGTTCCACTATCAACTGAGAAAGACGGATGTGGCTTTCAACATCCTGATCCAAACTGCTGGCTACAACCTCACCATTAACATTGCGCCGCATATCGGTAACTTCTTCAGGACGCTCGTCAATCAATAGCACGATCAACGTCAATTCCGGATAGTTTTTTGCAATTCCCTGGCTAATGTGCTGCAGCATCACGGTCTTGCCGGTACGAGGCGGTGCCACGATCAATGCACGCTGGCCTTTCCCAAGCGGTGTCACCAGATCCATTACGCGCGTGGTCAACGGTTCCGGCCCGGTTTCCAAACGCAACCAGTTTTCTGGATTAATCGGTGTCAGGTCCTCAAAACTCTTGACCGACATGTAGTCTTCCGGAGGCCCACCCTCCACATCCACAATCTCTCGCAATCGCGGACCTTGCTGTTTACGGGCTTGTTGCAGAATCCCACGAATCATGACCCCTGGACGCAAACCAAAACGATCAATCATCGTACCCGGCACAAACGGGTCAGTGCGTTCTCTCGAATAGTTATTTTGCGGGCTACGAAGAAAACCGTATCCGTTGGGATGGAGTTCCAACAAACCGTACCCGGCTGCGTTTGCTGTGTCGGCACTGTCGTTGGCCTGGTTGTCATTACCCTGGCCGCGCCGGTTCGAATAATTCGGCCTCCGCCGGCGACGGTAGCGTCCATTGTTGCCTGACCTGCCACCCGATCTGGTCCGTGGTCTTTTTTTCCCCATACCTCAACCCTGCAATCCCACTTTTGTCACCGGAGCAGCGAGTACGAACAGTTCGTTCCCGCGCCCAACCTGTGAATAAATCCAATCTGTCAACAACGCACAGACACTGTCTGTACTGGCCATTTGTCTGCTGCTACGCCACTGATTGAACACCCGACTCCGCGCCCCGCTACTCCTTAACTCCTGAAGTGTCCTTGACTCCTGAAATGTCCGAGTCCCTTGGAAACGGCAAAACAAAATAGCGCCAGCACCGGCCTGGCAAAGGTACCACCCACGGATTCAGAAAAGGCGAGGGTCCAAACCACCAACTAAGCGGGGATTTTCTCGTCAACCAACGTGATATACAGCACTCAATGTGCTACTGCGGTTCTCTGCAAACTGCTAATTCTAAACGCTTCACTCGGCCACATTCGATGAGATAAAACTCACCGCCTTGTTTAACAATGGCTGGGTAAAACAGCAGCGATTCGAGCAATCAATCGCAAGAATTCAAACAGAGAAGTGAAGCCTGACCGCGAAGCCACAATCTGCTGTAACGTGAGCAGTTGGGAAAACCCATACTTCAGCTAAGTCGGGCCAGAATCACTTACATGCTAGACAGGAGCCAGCCACGCTAGACAAGCCCCCATCAACTATCGGCATCATACTAATGTGAACGCTGCTGTCAACCTGTTATTTACTACCCAGTCCCCAGGAACTGGCACCACACTGCAGCCGTTCAACCGCCCGAATCGGTAGTATTTCTAGTCGATTGCAAGCCCAGATTCCACGAAAACGTCCTCTGTGGTGCACCGGCTCTCCTACAGTCTGACAACCACTGTGCGAGTTTGCCGCACAGGCCATGCTGACAAACTGCCGCCCGTCCGAGTCGCAAAAAGCGTCTATTCTTGGACATTTTGACTGCTCCAGCCCCCGCAGGCCGACCGATGGAGGATGCTAGCCTCCCTAATCGTTACAACCGCAACAGTCTGTCAACCATGATGCAACAGAGCCAACGGTCACTCACCGTGATGATCATCCTACTGGCCTGCGGCCTGATACCCGTCTCGCCGCTAGCAGCCCAGATTGGTTGGCTGGGAGATCTCGAGAAAGCAAAACAAGAGGCGGCGAAAACACGGCGTCTGGTTCTGGTGCACTTTTGGTCGGATCATTGCAACCCGTCCTTCCTGGTTGAACGCAACGTCTTTTCCAAGCCCACAGTAGCACGCGCCATTCACGCGAACTACGTTCCCGTCAAAATCCAGGTGGAGCAAGACCGCAACCTGGTAGCACAATTGCGCGTCAAAGCCTGGCCTACGGACGTCATCCTCGCCGCTGACGGGCGCGAAGTCTCTCGCAGTGTCACCCAGCAGGATCCCAACCAGTTTATTTCACACCTCGACCAGTTAGCCGCGTTAAATCGGTACCTGCCGCTATCGGCAGCGCAGTCAAGCAACAGTGGACCTCATCGATCAACACCGCAGGCTGTGAATTTCGCAACCCGGCTGGAGACTTACGCGACACTTCCCACGGCAACGCCAAACCCTCATCCGCAATCCACGCGTAATCAATTCTCACCTACGCCTGCAAGGCCGCGTTCAACAGCAAGCCACATTCCAGACGGCCCTCCCGCAAATCACCTATCGTCGTCAAATCGGCATGCCCAGCCAACCGCCATAAACGGACCACGCGCAACAGGGCCAGCGTTCTCTGCCACGGCCTCGCGAAATCCTCGTACAGCTCCATGGAAACGAAATCCGCAACAAATGGGCACGACCGTCTCCACTTCCTTCCATCACGACGCAACGCCTGATGGTACTTCACCTCCGGCAGCCAGGCCGGCTGCCAACCAGGTGTCTACGCCAACAACCAGTGTGCAACCACGGGTTCAGACACCTGATCTCGGATTGGATGGATTCTGTCCCGTGACGCTGGCTCAGCAACAAGTCTGGAAGTCTGGTGATCCACGCTGGGGCATCATCCATCGTGAACGGCTCTATCTGTTTTCAAGCAGAGAAGCCATGGAACGTTTCTGGAAATCACCCGACCAATTCGCGCCGATGTTATCTGGATTTGACGTAGTCCGTTTCTTTCACAATGGCGAACTACTTTCCGGCGAACGCAAACACGGTGCCTGGTGGGGCCAAGAAATCTATCTGTTCGCCGACGAACATTCGCTCAAACAGTTCTGGAGCAACCCTGCCTTTTACTCGCGGAAAGTGCACGGGTTGCGGCAGTCTCGTACACCTCAATAAGCCACTTGGAATAAGCCACTTGGCTTGCCCCCTGCGGCAGCTGAGTTGGACTCTCCACTGGAAAACCACCCGTCCGCTTCCCTGACACGAAACCAGGTTGGAATGTCAGAGCGGTCTCGCGCCGATCCCGGCAAGTCGCACTGCCGGGATGCCGCTTCCTGGCTTTCTTCGTCAGCCTTTGTGGGACAGACGGTATCGCGTCATCGCCAGGCCATGGGAATTTCCCATTTCCAAGTAAATCGACTCGACATCTGTGCCCATTACCCAGCAACGCTGGTTTACGAGGTGCGATTGAGGTAGGATTTGGTTTGGATCATTTGGGGTGCTGCAGGAGACCATTTTATGCCCGCCAATCGCCGTCAATTTTTGCAGGCCGCCGGAAATCTTGCCGTTGCCGGTTCGTTGCCGATCGTTACACGCCCCTCCTACGCAAAGGAACCTCAGGCATTGCTCCCCATCGTGGACACGCACCAACATCTCTGGGACCTGAATCGTTTCCAACCACCCTGGCTCAAAGACGCGCCACCCGTCCTTAGCAAAAGTTATGTCACCAAAGACTACCTGGCTGCGACGGCCAAGGTGAACGTCACAAAAGCAGTCTACATGGAAATCGACGTCGCTCCCCAGCAACAGGTTCAAGAAGCCAAACATGTCATCGATCTTTCGCGAAGCAAGGACCATCCTACAACCGCCGCGGTGATCTCTGGACGACCCAATTCCTCTGAGTTTGCTGCGTACATCAACCAATTCAAGGACGTCACGGAAATCAAGGGAGTCCGACAAGTTCTCCATGTCGATTCAGCACCGCGCGGGCTGTGTCTAGAACCTACGTATGTTCAATCGATACAACTGCTTGGAAAACTCGGCAAGAGTTTCGATCTCTGCATGCGTCCCACCGAATTGTCTGATGGGAAAAAATTGGCGAGCCAGTGTCCGGATACTCGTTTCATCATCGACCATTGCGGAAATGCCGACCCGAAAGCGTTCCTGGACAACAACCAGAGCTCGGAGGAACCCTGGCACCAGGTAGATCAATGGAAACGCGACATGGACGGGCTCGCTAGTCTTAGCAACACGATTTGCAAGATCTCAGGAATCGTAGCCCGCGCTCCCAAAGGATGGAGCGCAGAACATCTGGCGCCCATCATCGATTTCTGCTTGCTTCAATTCGGCCCGGAGCGGGTCGTCTTCGGAGGTGACTGGCCCGTTTGCCTGCTCGGTGCACCCTATGCGAACTGGGTGAGCGCCTTGAAAGAAGTGATCTCACAACGCAGCGAAAAAGAACAACGGCAGTTACTTCACGACAACGCAGTTCGTCTTTACGGTTTAGGGTGATCACCAGAATACTGCCCACTCGACAACGCGAGTGAACGTGGAAACGCAAGACACGCTTTACCCCCAACCGCCAGCTACGTTACGAGCATTTCGTCTGCGGTCGCTCGCGACCTTTGCCGGACCCGGCATTATCATCGCTTCCGTGACCATCGGAAGTGGTGAACTTGTCTGGGCCTCCCGCAGTGGCGCCATCTTCGGTTACTCGATGCTCTGGTGCTTTCTGTATGCGGGTGTGTTCAAGGCAATTCAAGTCTACTCTGCGGCACGCCACATCACTCTCTGCGGTGAACACCCGATGGTCGGTTGGACCAAAATGCCGGGCCCACCGTTATGGTTTCCTCTGTTGATCGCCGTACCGGCAGTCTTGTTGATGCCTGTAGCATTCTCCGGTATCCCAGAGATCCTGGGGGGCTTCATCCATCGCCTTGTTGGTTACGATTCAGTGGCAAAGACAATCGGACCATGGCAAGGGATCGAATTCTGGATCAATACGTGGAGCTCAATAGTCCTGTGTATTTGCGTCGCCCTGGCAATAGCCTCCAGCTACGACATTCTGGAAAAGGCCTCGCTTGTCGTATTGGGGGTAATGCTCACCTGCATCATTGCTGCGGTAGCGGTACTGGGACCGAATCTGCCAGAGCTGTTAACAGGCCTGTTCGTACCACAGGTTACCGACTTTCCCGAGTTTGTGCGTCGCCCCGACCTCGCAGCCGAGTTCAAGGACCGTAGCCCGTGGCTGGAGGTGGCACTCTATTTGGCAGCGGTGGGAGGAGGGGCCTACGACTACATCGGTTACGTAGGGATGCTGCGGCAAAAACGCTGGGGCCTGGCTGGACAGCAAGTCGCCTCTCGGGAAGAACTGGAAGCAGCCACCAAAACTCAACCTGAAACGGTTCACAAAGCACTCATATGGAGTCGCGCCCCCTTCTGGGACATCAGCCTCTCGTTTGCCATGGTCATCCTCGTGACTCTGCTGTTCGCAGTTCTCGGCAAACTAGTGCTACACGACCATGTCCCCGCTTTAGTCCCTGCGAACAACGATTTGTTGACCCAACAGGAAGCATTCCTGACAGAGCTGCATAGCAATTTAAGGTGGGTCTACCGCGCGGGAGTCTTTCTGGCACTGATGGGCACCCTCTATGGTGCCTTCGAAATCTACCGCCATACGTTTGTCGAAAGTATCGCAGCCATGGCACCGCGCTGGACAACTCCTCAACGCGTTATCCAGCTGCGTCGATTTATTGTTCTGTATTGTTTCCTCGGAGGTCTGACCATGCTCTGGTTGCCCGAGGGTATTGCCGGCAGTATCGTCGCTCGCATGACTTTTGGCTCGATCGTCAGTGGTGCGACAGCATGCGGACTGTGGTGTTTCGCAATGCTCTGGCTTGATCGAGTGAGACTCCCCGCGCCCCTGCAGATGCGGAGGACGTTGTGGTGGAGCGTATTCGCCTCGGGCGTGGTCATGACCGGTTTGGGAATCCGATCGGCATATGACTATTTTTTCTCTTGATTCAGGAAGCCGCCGGCGTGTGAACCGCATTTGCCGCAGGTGGCTGCAGACCTTGCTCATCACCATGCGATGCCGCAGACCCCTGCTCTTTTCCCGGCGCGTGAATTCCCGCTGCCCCGCCAGCCGTCAATCTTGGCGGGCGCGTCATCGCAAAATTCAATCTTCTCTCGACCAACTTTCTGGCGAGTTTCTGAGCGCTGGCCTGAGCCGCATCGGACCAGGCGCTCTCTGCCAAGGCAACCCGATGGTGCTCTAGCAAAGTACCACGCGTATAAAACACGTTCAGGATTGCAAGATTGTAATCGACCAGCGCTCGGTAGTAACCGCTCTCCGCATCAACGGCCTGCCGTTGCGCATCAAGCACCAGGTCAAGGTCTGCCAGACCTTTATCATTCTTGTCACGTTCCGACTTCAATCGAATCAACGTTGCAGTTCGGCGATTGTAGTGGGACCGGGTCACCATATAGGCTCGGTCCAGTTCGGTAAACGCGGCGTTGAGTTCATGAGAAATCTGGCGCTCCATCTCTTCTAGAATCACGCGTTCGCGCATCTGCCTCAATTCAGCATGACGCAACGCAGCATTTCCCAGACGATTTCCAATCGGCCCGGAAATCTCCATTCCAACACGCCACTCCTGCAAGTTCCCTGTCGACAAACTGTCAAAAGCACTAGCCTCGTGGTCACCAAACAAGTCGTCTCCAAATCCTCGGTAGCGATACTGCCCTACGAGATCGACGCGCATCTTCTGGAAATTGCGTGCGGCAACCAATTCCAGGTCAGAACGTTTTACCTGCCATTGTTGTCTGCGCAATTCGACTCTCTTGTTCAGAGCCGTCTGCAACGAGTCCTGCCAATCAAAAACCGTATCAATCGAGATTGGATCAGATGCAGGTACGATGATACGACCGTCACTGGTAGGCAACCCGAGCAGACTACGCAACCGTCGCTCCACCGCGTAAACACCACCCGTGCCATTAAGCAAACCACTCAGTGCATTTTCAACTGAGGCTTGATTGGCATAGTACTGTTGACGAGCAAATGCCTCCTGATCTGGTGTTCGGATCCCAGCGTCGACGCGCTGGCTCTCCAGTTGCCAGGCCTCGAGCGATAAAGTCTGCCCCTCACGTTTCGCATCTAAATCACGGTAGGCGAAATGCAGCTCCCAGAACGTTGTTTCAACATCACGCAACAGATTACGAACCTGGATCTCAAAATCTGCCAAGCTGACATCTGAATTGATCCGCGCCATGAGCACACCGTTGTAGTTCCCCGGTGTTGCATTCGGGCCCGCAATCCGGTTGAACTCGGCACCAGCCCCCTGGAGTAGCGGATGTCTCAACTCACCAATGACAAGCGTATCAAAAACACTGGAAAACCGTTGGAAGTCACTAGGTGGAATCGAGGACCGGTTGTAATTGGTCGCGTTTGATACGCTGAACTGGGTACCCGTGGCCGTCTGTTTGCTGATCCCCGTCTGAACATCAGCGATTGTGGTAGTCACGCCTGCCTGACCACCGCCAAAAAAGACGTTATTGAAGGAACGGTCGGTTTGCTCACCAATGACGTTTGAAGAAAATTGTGCGTCAAACGCGCTTAACGCCGCCTCGACACCAGACCGTGGGTCTGCCTCCTGAATCGCTGGATCGAAGACAGTAACCGCACCCTGCGGTGCTGACACAACACGCCCACCAGAGTCTCGTACTACCTGGCTGTTCTTGAGGGCAATGCGGATTGCCTCATCCAGCGTCAGGGGCCACTTCTCAGAATCCTGTGGCCGCCGGGCAGACGGCGGTTCCTGGATTGCTTCTACATCAAACAGAGAAGCAGCGCCACGTTCGACATCTGGATATTCGATATCCTGTACCACAGGAGACAGTGAACTAACCGGCTCAGAGAGCTTCTCTGACGAGCGACAGCCTCCCAGAAACACGCCGGTCCACAACATCAGACCCGTCAATAAGATCTGAACTATTGCATCGATTCGTAGCAGTCGGGGCATGGCACACACGTAAAACTAGAGCAATAAGAACTCGTGTTCTCATTTGTTCGGATCAGATGATCCCGCAACACCAGACAAGCTGGTTCAATCGGCACGACCGCTCTAACCGGTAAAGACGAGTACCCGCAACTGGTGTAGCAAGCATGGTCATTCAGCACGCCGCCAGCCATTGCACCAGAGCATGCGCACATGGTGCGTTTTCGCCGTTTCGAATCCAGGTCGTCAGAGCGGCTCCAGGCCCTATTACGGCAGCAATAGCATCAGCCCAGCCCAGGTTCCTACTTCTACGAGGGCAGCATTCCATTTCCACGGCACCCCGTAACGCAATTCCGGGGCCGCACTGCCAGGTCGATAGTGTCCCAGCGAATAAACGCGGGAGAAGGGGGGATCCAAAACCATCTTATAGGGCAACAGCGGGATAGTACCCAGGAAACGAATGCCAGAAACTGCGGGCTGCAACTTCCCCAACCCGACCTGTCCATAACGTTCCAGCAGCGGGTCTTCGAAATACAACGGCCGGTATGACAATTCGTTGGCGGCCCAATAAAAAACCAGATCACCTCGATCCAGTACCTGCTGCCCTCCTTGGACATCGGTCGCAAACAGGTCCTGGGAACAATCCGCGGGACGAGCCTCCGAACTCAAACGAATATCCAAAGAAATATCCGTGAGAGGTTTACGGCGGTAGCCCAGTTCCTCCAGTGAGGGACAATCGTTTCGAACCGCGCGCTGTGGCCTCTTGGCTTCCTCTGCAGACGCGGAAGGTTGGTCCGCATCTTCCGTGGGACTGGCAGCCGCAGGTAGCTGCTGACCAGTAACCGTCAACGGTACGCAACACATCCATGCAACTGCCAACAGAATCCAGCTCCGTTCAATTCGCCACTGCATGACAGGCAACTCCCTCGATCTCAACGCAGGCTTCGATTTCGCCTCTGACACAAAACACTTCTAAGAGATTTGTCGACGATCCAGACCTCACCGTTTGCCAAGTTCTCTCCCAGGCCCGGTTACCCGTAGAACTGATACAGCCTTGTCAAAGACGCTAGTTTGTCACAAGCTGTAAGCACTAGGCGATCTGTACGGTGTGACTGTTGCCATCCGCACAGGTTAACTTCCGTGCCAGCGGTCAGAAAATTACTACGGATGTCCGGATTGCAAACGGGAAGGGAACAAGAGAATGGGAGACGATCCAGTCTACCTCGCAGCAATCAAACGATTTGATCAGGTTATCGAAGATGCGCAGAGGCTGGGATTAAAAGAACCAACTGCGATGGCACTCGCCACCGTCTCGGCAAAGGGAAGACCCAGTGTTCGCATCGTACTGATGCGGGGCCATGACGCCGGTGGCCCGGTTTTCTATACCAATTCACAGAGCCGTAAAGGACAGGAATTAGCAACGAACCCACAGGCGGCTCTCTGTTTTTACTGGGATCCAGCAGGACTTCAGGTGCGCATCGAGGGTCGGGTAGAACCCGTGGAATCCAGCCAAAGCGACCTCTATTGGTCCACGCGCCCCCGCGAAAGTCAAATCGCTGCCTGGGCATCGCAACAATCTCAACCACTGCGGAATGAAACCGAACTGAAACGGCAGTTTGAGGTATTCCAGCAGGAATTCTCCGACCAGCCAATCACTCGTCCAGACCACTGGTTTGGGTATCGCCTGGTCCCCGATCGCATCGAATTCTGGGCCAGCCGGCCCGCCCGACTCCACGAGCGAATTCTCTACGAAAAATCGGCGGCCGGTTGGACCGTAACACGACTTCAACCGTAGACCACCGGCAACCGGTATTTGAGTCGATCCGCAGATAGTACGCAGCGCGAAAATGCATTCGCAACTGTCAGCGTACGAAGACGATCACAAACGCTACCGTTTCTTGTTGGCCTCAGCCGCCGCCTTTTTCTTGGCAATCTTGCGAGCCGCTTTGCGGACAAATAGATATTTCGGATTTCGATGATTGAAATCCGCGTCCGTGAGGCCCACATTAAGCTTGAGATCCAGATAAGTATATTCCTCAATAACCGGCCCAACTTTAGATCTGGACGATGTCGGCCATTGGTAGGAAGCGTAACGGACAGGGAGCTGGGTTTCCCGATCCATGAATATTCTTGCCAAATAGAAATCGTGATTCTTATCGCGCTCAGGGTGCCGAATTTGAATCACATCACATTCACGTTTATTGATCTTTGCAACAGTATTCTTGACTTCACAGGGGCCGCGTTGTCGGTCACGGTTGCCTCGTTCCAACAATTTGATCAACAGGTTTTCCATACCCGCATGTGTGATCCCATAGCGTTGTCCACGCATCGCGATGGGCCCGTCGGGATCAAGCCAAACCGACCCGACCGTTTTGTAGACCAGCGTGTTGGGTGCCTCATGTGCGACGAGTTTGCCGGCATTTCTACCTTCAACGTAGATCACTTCTCTACCAGCGGCCTCTTTTGGCTTGAGCGAGTAGAGATAAATGCTGAAGGGGACCACAATTCGTCCGTTTTCAACACGGCGCGAACGTACTTTGGCAAACATGTATTCACGTTCCGCGGGCTTGCCATCCAATTGTTCACGCTTCACCATGACACAGGTGTAATCCCGCACATGCTCACGGAAATAGGCCAAACGGCTCGCGGCCATCTCTAATGCCGGGTCCAACGGATGCGATGGAACCTCTTTATTGCCGGCGCCCAATTTGGCCTTTGACACCCGCAACACCGGTTCCCGCAACTTTTTCTCCGGTGGATCCGCAAATCCAATTGCAGGTACAACACACAATCCGGTTGTAATCGCGCTGGACAAAAACTCACGTCGGCGAGGATCAACTCTCATCTGCCGTTCTCCCTGCATCAACCCAACTTCACTTCAACATTTCGCGTCACTGATCGAACGCCGGCCGATTGACGGTTCACTCGCAAATCATTACTAGCAACAAGGACCAGCGATCCTGGTTTGTATCGCCCAGCCAGAGAGGAAAGAATCAGTCTCCTCTGAAAGGTAGTCTCGATTGCTTAAAACCCAGGAAATACAGCCCAAACGACCGGTAACGTCAGCGTAGCCTACTCATTTTGTGATTACGTGAGGAGTCCATCTAGTGCAGAATCCAGAACTTATTCTTGAAACAATCGTCTCTGATATGTTCGCAGAAAATGCCTATCTTGCTCAACTGTCCGGACGTGATGACTGTCTGGTCGTGGATCCCGGATTTGACGTCCACCGTATCGTTGAGCGTCTCAGCGAACGCAAATTGACGCCGGCGGCCATCCTCAATACGCACGGCCATGCCGACCACATCGCAGGAAACTCGGGACTCAAGCAAATTTGGCCAAATTGCCCGCTGATCATCGGCGCGAAAGATGCAGACAAACTGACCGACGCCAGCTTGAATCTCTCCCAGGACTATGGATTTCCCATTACCAGCCCGCCCGCAGATCACGTGGTTGAAGATGGAGAAACCTATGTGGCTGCCGGATTTGAATTGGAAGTTCTCGAAACACCTGGACATTCACCTGGACACATCGTTTTTCTCTGGAAATCATCACCTTACGTAATTTTTGGGGGTGACGTTCTGTTTCAACATAGCATTGGTCGCACCGATTTTGCCGATGGCAATTTCGAAGCACTAAAATCTGCCATTCAAACCCGGTTGTTCCCGCTTCCCGGTGATAGCATTGTGTTACCCGGTCATGGAGAGCCAACCACGGTTGAAGCTGAAAAACAGCACAATCCGTTCGTTGGTATTCCGGCAGGCTACGTCGACGAATCTCCCCGCTAAATTCTCAGAACACACAAACTCGAGACAGACAACTACCTGGCACACGGGTAGCATCAATCAACCGTATTGCAGAATCACGCAATCGCTGAAATTGCTTTGCGTCAAGATAATCTTGAACTCGAGAAAAGCACGGCACGGTTTCCAGATGCAAACGTCGTTGACCACGTGACACCACATCAACGTGGCATTTCCCGGACATAACAAGTAAAGGAATCCTGGTTAACCGCCGGTTCGTTGTTTACCAGAAGTTGCGCCATGCCCGAACACGATCAGCCTCGCTTCCAGCCGACTGCCACCTGGGAACTTCTCCGACTGCGGGCGCAGCTGCTAACAATGTTGCGCTGCTTCTTCGACCAGCGAGACTTTCTGGAAGTGGAAACCCCACTGTTGTCTGTCGACACCGTTGTCGATCGCTATATCGATCCACTGATGGTTAAAATGCCCACGCCCGGCGCACCGACGCGATGGCTGCAAACCTCGCCCGAATTCAGCATGAAAAGGCTACTGTCGGCTGGCGCCACTGCGATCTATCAAATTGCCAAAGCATTCCGGTCCGGTGAACGCGGTCCGCTTCACAACCCTGAGTTTACCATCGTGGAGTGGTATCGAACTGATGATACGCCGAATCAGGCCATGAGCACGTTGTCAGAACTGGTCGAATTTACGCTCGGCCAGGAACCGGCTGAACGAATCAGTTACCGGGATGCCTTTCGTAAACATGTGGGTCTGGACCCGCATACTGCAAATTTGTCAGAACTGTGCCAGGTGGCCAGGCAACGGAAATTAGAAATTCCTGAATCTCTGGATGAAGATCGTGACGAATGGCTGAATTTGCTGCTGACCGAATTTGTGGAACCTCAACTTGGCCACACCCGTCCCACGATTCTTTTTGACTATCCAGCCGGACAAGCTGCCTTAGCGCGGTTGCGTCCGGATGATCCACCAGTCGCCGTGCGATTTGAGCTCTATCTCAAGGGTATCGAACTGGCCAATGGCTATCATGAGCTGTGTGACCCCGTTGAATTACGTGAGCGAATTCGCACTACCAACCTGCTTCGCCAGGCAGATGGCAACCCCTTACTCCCGGAAGAAAACCTGCTCTTGCAAGCGATGGATCACGGGCTTCCTGATAGCTGTGGCGTCGCCCTCGGATTTGATCGGCTAGTCATGCTGGCCAGCAACTCCACCAGAATCGATGAGGTGCTGGCCTTTCCGTTTGAGCGTGCGTGAAGCAGTCGATCGCACGACAACCGTCATTCAATCGGCAGTCAAACTACGACCGCGGATACTCCACCTCGAGTACCAGGCGGCTTGCAAGTTGGCCAGTACAAGTTACAACCCTGTGAGTGTCACGTCTTCCACCATGCACGTACACTCCTGAGCAATACGCTCTCGCCCTTTTTTGTTGCCTTGAACTCACAACAAAGAAATCCTGGTATGGAAAAGCCTCTCGGTGTGCGACCTCCAGAACCCCTGGGATTAGCTCCTAGCTTCGGCTTTGGCGATCGCCTGGGTCTGGCAACTCCCGGCCACCTCACCGCCTGGAAATCAAGTGGGCATGGGATCCAGCCCATTTTTGCCCAACAGTCAATTCGTGAAATGCAGCGTACCTCTCGATCACCAGAAATGGTCATTGGTGATGTGCAAGCGGTTCTGGAAAAAGAGCGTTTTCCAGAACGTTGGTGCGCCGATGCGGATCATCTAAAGACGACATCCGATGTCAAGCAAACTGTAGCAGCTGGCTTTGTCTTCTTCACAATCGATCCCTCGGACTACGTGGATCCACTCGCAGACAGCTACGGTGAAAGCGATCTGGATTCCAAGCTGGATGACGAGCATCACGAATTGAACTGGGTCAAACAGTATCAGGGACGGGATATCACACTTGCCGACGGGGTGATGATCGAATTCGATCGAGTCACGGTCCACCGAGCGTTAATCAAGTACGGTCGAGCCGTCGCACACACAATCGCCATGTCCCGCGAAATCGAATCAGCGATGAACGCGCTGGGCAAGAGCTTCGAAATCGAACTCAGTGTTGATGAAACACCCCAACCTACGACTCCGGCTGAACATTTTATCATTGCAGAACAATGCCTCCACGCAGGCATCAAGCTGGTTAGCCTCGCCCCTCGCTACGTTGGCGATTTCGAAAAAGGTATCGACTTCAAGGGCGACCGGACAGCATTCTCACACAGTTTGCAAGAACACGCGACGATCGCGCAACACTTAGGACCTTATAAACTGAGTCTTCATTCAGGTTCCGACAAGCTTTCAATCTACGAAGACTTTGCACGAATCACACAAGGCCTGTTTCATGTCAAAACGGCGGGTACAAGTTACCTGGAAGCCCTGCGGGTAACCGCGCGACACGATATCCGACTGTTCCGTGAGATGGTCCGGTTCTCACGAACGCGGTTCGATACCGACCGTGCCACCTACCACGTCTCCGCCCAACTGGCAGCGGCTCCGGACCCCGACAGCGTGTCAGACCGCGACCTGGAAACAGCCTACTTGGACCGTAATGACGGCCGTCAAATCCTTCACGTTAGTTTCGGTTCGGTATTGAACCACACCGAGCTGGGACCCGCGCTTCACGAACATCTTCGAATGCATCCTGAAACCCATTGCGAAATCCTCTCCGAACACTTCCAAAAACATCTTGAGCCACTAGCCGCTGGTTGTTGATTTCACATTCTCTACTGACGCGAGGTTCCCTCGCGCAACCAGGTGTCCGCATTTCCTTCGTCACGGGTAGTATCACAATGCGACAAATCGTGCTTAAGCAGCCCGGAGAATTCCTCTGTCGAGACACCGCAGTACCGCAACCAGGTGAAAACCAGGCCATTGTCCGGGTACATCGGATCGGAGTCTGTGGAACTGATCTACACGCCTTTGCCGGACGACAGCCCTACTTCGAATATCCGCGTGTACTGGGTCACGAGCTCGGGGTCGAAATCGTGGAAATACCGGAGAACCAATTAGGGCTGGCTGCGGGAGATCACTGCGCCTTGGAACCGTACCTCTCATGCGGTTCCTGTACGGCTTGTCACCAAGGCAAAACGAACTGTTGTACTGATCTCAAGGTACTGGGAGTACACACCGATGGAGGCATGCAACCCTACATCACAGCGCCCGTGCATCTGTTACACAAGTCAACGACCTTGTCACTCGACCAACTGGCACTGGTGGAAACACTGGGGATCGGTTTTCATGCGGTCGAACGGGCTGCGTTACAGAACCAGGATTCCGTGTTGGTGATCGGAGCAGGACCGATCGGGCTGTCCGTGATCCAATTCGCCCGGGCTGCCGGCGTTCACGTCCGGGTACTCGACGTGAGCCCACAACGAAGGCAATTTGTTGCCGATCTTGGCATCGAGGTTCTCAGTGAACCGGATGAACACCTGGACGATGTCGTGTTCGATGCCACAGGAAACAAACTAAGCATGGAGGCCAGTCTCGAGCGAGTTGCGCCTGGAGGACGACTGGTCTTTGTCGGATTGATCCTCGACAAAGTCGCCATTGACGACCCGCTCTTCCACCGTCGGGAGATCACTTTACTAGCCAGTCGAAATAGCGCTAACGCGTTTCCACGTATTATTCAAATGATCGAAGAGGGAAGTATTGATACGGCGCCCTGGATCACACACCGTCTTGAGTTGGCAGCCGTCCCGGACGAATTCCCTGCGCTCCCACAGCAGGAGGGGTTGATCAAAGCCGTCATTGAGGTGGATTCTGAAGACGGATCAGGGGCAACTGGCTGAATCTGGTCACAACAACAATCTGGCCACACTAACGCGTCTGACCACACTGTTCGGAATTTGCCAGTAGGGGTGAACCTGGCAACCGCATCCGCTCGCGATGCACACTGACCTGATCGTTTGCTGTCTGCTCAACACAGGGGCTGGCAACACTACCGGTATCCCGGACCGGATTACCTGCCTGGACAGACTCGCCAGGCAACGAGAATTGCCTTGTGGCCAAAACCCTGGGGACCAGCACGCTTAGACGAGTAAACCTTTCACCACTCGCCCGCCAACATCTGTCAGGCGAAAATCCCGACCTTGGAAACGATAGGTCAATTGCTGATGATTGACGCCGAGGAGATGCAACATCGTGGCATGCAAGTCATTGACATGTACCACTTGGTCTACTGAGTGATACCCCAGATCATCGGTCGCACCGTAGGTCTGGCCACCTCGAATTCCACCACCGGCCAACCAAACAGAAAACGCACGCATGTGATGGTCGCGGCCGGGGCCTCCCTTATTTGTTTGTGCCATCGGCGTGCGGCCAAATTCCCCACCCCACACTACGAGCGTGTCATCCAGCATACCGCGTTGCTTCAAGTCGGTGATCAACGCCGCAGAAGCCTGATCGCAATGACCGGCACAGACCTTCATGAAACGAACGAGGTCATTATGGTGGTCCCAGCCTCGATGATACAGCTGGATAAACCGAACACCACGTTCGGCTAAACGCCGCGCCATCAGACAATTCGCTGCAAATGAGCCATCTGGCTCCTGGGCACCATACAAATCCAGCGTCGCCTTCGATTCGTCTGAAAAGTCTCGCAACTGGGGAACGCTCGTCTGCATACGAAACGCCATTTCGTACTGATTGATACGGGTGATGGCCTCAGAGTCACCCTGCCGTGAACCTCCCAATGCATTCAAAGCCTGGATGGCATCCACCACGTCGCGTTGGCGATCTCTGTTTACGCCGGCTGGGTTTCCCAGATAGTGGACTGGATCCCCAAATGTCTGAAAAGGAACACCTTGAAACCGGCCCGGCAGAAAACCACTGTGCCATTGCCGGGAGGAAAGTGGCTGTGGATTGCGACCTCCGCGGGACGTGAGCACGACGAAACCGGGCAAATCGCGGCTCTCACTTCCCAACCCATAGGTCACCCAGGAACCCATACTCGGTCGGCCGGAAATCGTGGATCCTGTATTCATGTAGGTGTGCGCCGGATCATGGTTAATCGCTTCGGTAACCATCGATCGGACAATACAAATTTCATCGGCGATGGTGCGAGTCTTCGGCAGCACTTCGCTAATCAGCTGTCCGGATACCCCGGAGCGCAGAAAGCGAAACTGGGGTGCCAGACAGCGCAATGCCTGACCTTGCAATTGGGCAATCGGCTGTTCGGCAGTCACAGAACGCGGCATCGGTTGACCATGCAGGGCAGTCAGGTCGGGCTTGGGGTCAAAGGTCTCCAGGTGGGATGGCCCACCCGCCATGCAAAGAAAGATCACTCGCTTGGCACGAGGCGCGTGATGGCGGGGATCGATGACACCCGACCAGTGCCCAGCCTGTTTGGTACTGGAACGATTGGCGGCTGCAGCCAAGGGAGTATCATCCTGCACCAAAGACGCCAGCGCAGCACTACCGATGCCGAGCGTCGATCGTGTGAGGAAGGCCCGTCGAAACAACGAGGCAGCTGGCTCGGGGCACCTGCTCATAGCACTCACACCTCCAATACGGAAAGAACAGAGTTCTATCCCCTGCCCTCGGATTTCTCCCAACAACTACGAGCATACACGGTCCGTACCGCATCGGAAACCGACAAACCCTGCCAACAGAGTCCCCATGAAGGGCTGAACTGTACGACCTGGCTACGGGTTGCCAGCCACGCGGCATCTCAAGAAGACTTCCCTCGACCGCGGTCTGCTGGCCCACTCGCCAGCATGCCACAACAGACACTCAACCGAGGCAATCCATCGTGACCTATTTCAGGAAACCGCTTCGTACTGGAACGTCCGCGCTAAGCCCATCGTTCATGGCATCATCCAGCGCCAGAAGTTCTCGCATTGGTGACGTGAGTGTGGCCTGGATTTCTGGTGAAAGTAATCCTCGTTGATACTGTTGCTGTGGCTTGTCTCTACGACAATAAAATCCGTGAACCGCGCGGCGCGGATACGCTGTCTGATTTTCGATACCACCGTGCCATAGATGCGCGTTCATGACGACCACGGTTCCCGCCGACCCCGTCAGTAACACCTCCTGGGGATGCGGTGCAAATAGATCTGGAATTGTCTCCTGGGGTAATTGACCTGAACGATGTGAGCCGGGTACGGCTCGGATGGGCCCGTTCAGCTCAGTAAAGTCATCCAACATCCAGACCGTATTGCAAACCCAATACCCTGCCGCATCGCGAACTGCGTTCATATCACAGTGCAACGGTTGCCGTCTGTTTCCATGCGGATTGGCAGATCTGGCATTCATGCTGCTCAACTTGAATTCTCGTCCCAAAACGCATGAGACCAGATCAAGTATTCGTGGTTCCACCAGGACTTCTCGAAAAACTGTTCCCTTTTCAATCAAATTCGCTAATCGACGACACCCGGGTTCCTGCTTGAATTCGCTTCCTGCCCGATCCGCTTCAAGGCTCAACAACTGGTCCACGCGTGCACGTAAACGATCCAATAATGCCGAACTCATGAAGTCCGGTAAAACCAGAAAGCCCGCTTCATCGAGTTCACGTTGCTGGATCGAACGAAAGGCCATGCCGATTTCTACCAACGAATTTGAGACTGGACTGGTTGGCGATGCATGTCGGCCCGTTGCTCCACTGGCCATTCGCGCAATTCATCAACTAACTCGACTAAGCCCTGCACGGCAGCCTCAAAAATGCGACGCCCCTTCTCCTCTGTGGCCTTGGTTGGGTCGCCATGAATGCCAGTCTGGGTCCAGCGCCCCCAGTGGTCATTAAACCGCACCGGAAACTCACCCGTACTGTCACTGCTGACAAACGTCCCACGACGATCGTTGTCGGCGACGGCCTGTTCCATGCGGACACGGTCACCAGCAAGGTGCAAATAAAGCGAAGTTTCGAATTCGTCTGCATGGGCAATAATGTCGGATTCCCGTACCTTTTCAAACTCTTCCATCAGAAACTGGAAATACCCAGTCGCAAAGCAGAGCGAATCCGTAGCCAATACGGTTTTCCGCGCAATCAAATCGATCAGCGGTTGATTGGAACCATGGCCATTGACCAGCAAGATCTTTTCGAACCCGTGATACGCCACACTCTTGGTGATATTCAAGCAAAATGCAATGAATGTCTCTGGCTCGATGTGAATCGTCCCCGGAAAGTCCATGTGGTGCAGATTCAGTCCGTAGGAAACGGGTGGCAACACCAGAACTTTATCCGGCACCCGCCGTCCCACTTCCAGGCAGACAGACTCACAGAGAAAGAGGTCAACGTCCAATGGCAGGTGGGGTCCGTGCTGCTCTGTGGACCCGGTTGGCAAGATCACCAATTTTTGCGACGCGATGGCGTCGTTCATCTCAGGCCAGGTCAACCGGTTATAGCGATACTCGGCAGCGGCACTCATGGGTACCCTTTCCAGGAGCACCTCGGTGAAGCGGGCGCAGCATACGGGTCTGGCTGCCGCACCGGGCCCTCCACAGTTGAAGTCAGACAGCAAGCCCTGGAAGACCATCCATTACGACGAAGTCTGCAAAGCGTTCTGTACGCCCACATAGGCCATGTGGGCTTTCATGCATGTGGACTTGAACGCCTCAGGACGAGCAATTCCCGGCAGACGAAATGTCTCGTGTCCCGCTTCCTTGAAAACGAGGTCACCAGCGTCATACCACTCCTGCCCCCCATGTTGTTCAATCTCAATCTCATCAAAGCGATTCAAGTCGAGGGGCTTGCATACTGTACCGTAAGAAAACTGCAACGAGTGATTCCGCAACACGGTAATCAGCAAGGCCAGGCCAGCAGTCACGTGGAATACCGCCAGCACAATCAACATCCAGCTGAAAATCGGCGATTTGAGAATCGGTGAGGAGGAGTTGACATCGCCACCAGGGATCAGTCTCCCGTCGAAGAGGTAGTAATGGATGCCAAGCAGTACGCCACCAATAGCGGCACCCCCACATCCAGCCAGGGTACCCAGAAACTGGCTACCCGGACCCAAGTGGAATTCGTTATGCAACTCCAGCACCCTGCGATTGGTCAGCTTGTAGAAGCTACCGTGGGGAACCGCAGGCAAGTTACGAATCTTGGGCAGTAATCGGAAAAAATAGAGTGCGAGGCCGACCGGTATGGCAGCCAGGGCAATCAAGTTCCCGATCTTGAAAACGTAGATTCCGGCGTCAATGGCAAACAACCTGCCCAGCACGCGTGCTACGCTATAACGGGCAACCGATGGCCAGACTTCCATAATAGTGGTTTCTTCGGACTCGGCCGGAGTCACTCCTGCAATGGCCTGCTTCATCACACGTTTCCTGGTCTGCCCATCTCTCACGGATTCAACTCGTCGATCGTAACAGACGCGACCGCGCTGTTCCAGCCCCAAAACGCCTGTTCCAGAGGGTTCGGGGGCCTATGAAGCCCGCATTTACCCGATGGTGGCAGGAGGTGTTACCCCTTTCTTCAAGATCAGATTGGCGTACTTGCGGACATCACCTGTCATGACGACTGCGAACGCCTGACGGGCGCGTTCATAGAAGGAAAAACGTTCCAGAAATTGAATTTCTGGCGGTTTGGCGACGTAGCGATCAAGTAGCTCACGATAGCC
This sequence comes from Planctomycetaceae bacterium, assembly GCA_002724245.1. Classification (GTDB taxonomy): domain Bacteria; phylum Planctomycetota; class Planctomycetia; order Pirellulales; family Pirellulaceae; genus UBA9264. The sequence continues at coordinate 9,833 of PBOG01000090.1, read as the reverse complement.
CGAACCAACCGTCGGATCAGCAATGTCCCCCTCGACCACCTGCATCATCACCACCGCATCATCGACAAAATTATCGAGCTCAAAAAGCGGCAGGATCGCGTGCAGGAGAGGATCGATGCTAACTCCATCAAGGCGCAGAACAGACGGACCGGCACTTTCCCCTGGAAAGTGCGCATCGGCCAAAACCAACTCGTCACCATGTCCCATTCGGCAGAGGGTCGCCAGCAGGTCTGGACCTAACAGAGGTGAAATCCCTTTCAACATGTAATTCTCACAATCACGTGAATACCAATCGAATTGCTTTCTGGTGCCTGGAGTGGCAGCGGTGGCAGTAACCATCGCGACAATAAAACAAGCAATGGTCTGTAGCCATGAACTACGACCATCCCCATTCTATGGGGCATCCACCACCGCCTCAAATGAAACAAGCATACTTCATATTCGCTGGTAGATTGCGCCATTTCTGGTATGCGTTTTCCCGAGAAACCGCGTCTTCTTCTGTCTGCTAACGTCACCTGTGTCAATGTAGTTGCTTTAATCCGGCGGGAAAGAACGCGTACTACTTGTATCCGGTGGGAAACTATGTCAGAGTCTGTTGCGTCGCAACTTGGCTTCCTCTTCTGCGACCTCTTCTCTTCTCACAACGTCTCCGCAGGCGGTCTCGATCATGTTCGGCAAGTTTGGACGCAATAAGGCCCGTCGTAAAGCAATCAAGACGTACAAAGACGGAATCGCGCACGCAGATGCACGTCGTTACGAAAAAGCGATAGCGAACTATTCAAACGTCGTCGATATGCGGCAAGCTCCTCTGGATGTACGTGCGATGGCACGCCTGAATCGGGCACTGGTATATTCCGTTCAAGGAGACATCCCGACGGCGTGCAACGAACTGACCATCGTAATTCACGACGAAGCCGCCCCCGATGCCGTGAAGAACAGCGCACGCGAAAAACTGAAACGGCTGGAACAACGCAACAGCGCGAAGTAGTTCACCTTCTAGAGCTACGCGCGGCCGGTGCCAAAGCCGCGTGCACCACGACAACGTACCCGGATTTCCATTCGGCCGCGGCCTCTTCCTCAATTGAACAGTTACGGGAGATGCACCGTTACGGGAGACACCCAGAGCATGCTGCTACTCTGGGCCCAGCGAGGATTGAATCACACGATCCCGGCGACCTGAGTCTGCACCCTCAACCCACCTCAGCGTGTCAGGCAGCACCACGTTCGTCATCGCCCGCAGGCTCTTCCTCCGTCGCACTTCTCTCCAACGCCTCTTCGCTGATCGTGCCATCCTCACTGACGTCTTCAAACCGAACAGAAACCCGTTTAGAAACTCCGGATTCCTGCATCGTCACACCATAGAGCGTGGTGGCAGCCGTCATCGTTTTCTTGGAATGGGTAACAATCACGAATTTTGTCCAGCCAAGAAAGCCGTGCAACACATCGACAAATCTGCCAATATTGGCTTCATCAAATGGCGCATCAACCTCGTCCAATACACAAAACGGGCTGGGGCGAAACTGAAAAATAGCCAGCAACAACGCAACCGCAGTCAAAGCTTTTTCACCCCCACTGAGCAGCGAGTTGTTGAAGGACGGTTTCCCTGGTGGCGTTGCGACAATTTCCACGCCAGCTTCAAGCACATCCACATCATCATCCAGCACAAGATCGGCTTTGCCGCCACCAAATGCCTTGCGGTAGAGTGCATGAAAATTTTCCCGAATCGCTTCCAAAGTCTCCATGAACAAGCGGCGACTATCCGCGTTAATCTTCTGGATAATTCGTTCCAACGACTCTTTCGCCTGGTTGATGTCGTCGTACTGGCCGGAAAGTGTATTAAACCGGGATTCCAAATCGTCTAATTCACCGAGCGCCTCCATATTCACGGCACCGATCTGGTTGAGCTTGCGTCGCAAATCCTCAATTTCTCGTTCAACCTCCTCACGCTGCTGCTCTTCCTCCGACGTCTCATCAGTGACACTTTCCAGTTCAATTCCATAATCTTCTTTGAGTCGATCTACCACCGTATCGCGTTCATGACGAAGTTTACCTGCCAGTAGATCGACCTGGTGGCATCGCTCTTCCAATCGTCGGCTTTCTTTCTGGTGACGCTGCAAGTCGCGACTCAAGCTATCCCGGCGGCTGTGCAACGCCTGCCGTTTGGTGAGTTCCTGCGCGATGCTATTTTCCAGCGACTCCTTGGTCAAAAACCATTCGGCGAGCTGCGTAGTCGCCAGTAAGATCGCCCGCTCCGACTCACGTTGTCGGCGTAGAGCAACTGACCATTGCGACCGCGCCTGGTCCAAAGAATGTGTACGCTCAGCACGGTCTTCTTCAAATTGGGACATCCGTGCACTGAGCGCGTCTTGGCGTTGTTCAATCTTCGCTAACTCAACTCGCGCCGCTGTGGCAACCTTGAGCGCGCCCTGGCGCTCCTGCTCCACTCCTTTGATGGCATCGTCACCAGACTGGATGGAGTCCGCAACCAACTCCATATCCGCTTCCAATTGGTCTAACCGTTGCCGTAAATCCTGGCGACGCTGTGATGCCTGATGATGTTGTGCGCGTGAGACGCCCAGCTCTGCGTCAACTGCTTCGCGCTGATCAGAAAGCTGCTCCGCACGCTCTTCCAACGCCCGTGTCACCGCGCGACGTTCGGCTAACTCCGCCATCGTAAGTTGTTGCCGATCGCTCAAGTCCTTGACTTGGCGTTCTTGCGATCGAATGCTCTCTTGTAACCGCCCAATTTCCTGCTGCGCCTCTTCCATCCGCTGCTGTAATACGACGAATTCTTGTCGCAGCGCTCGCAATTCACTTTTACGCGACACCAGGCCTGCGGAAGTTCTTCGCGGTCCCAGCAGGATCGATCCGTCGTGATCGACCAATTCCGCTGCTGGTGTAACAAAACGCATTGCCCCTTGCGTTACGCGATGCAATTCTCGAGCCGAATCGAGTGTCTGCACAAACCAGGTTGTTCCCAGTAACCTCTCGACCAACGGCACATATTCCGGATCAACATCGACAAAGGTGTCCGCCCGCCCAACCACTTCTGGGTGGCTTTTCAGCATCATCTCATGCGCAGTTGTTTCCGTACTCTTGGGTGTGTGATCTGCCGGCTCTTGGGCAGACACTTCTTCAAAAAAATCCGTGGTCGGCACCAGTCCCACCCGGCCATTCACTTTGAACGTCCCCGACGCAAGCTCGAGCAAGATTTCCTGCCCCGACACCACCACCGACTGGGAACGATCACCCAATGCCGTATCAATCAACGGCGCGTCTTCGAGCTTGACGCGTAATAGATCGACCAGCAGTCCGCGAATGCCGGCCCAGGGCCCCTCTCCTTCCCGTTCCGCTAACGTCAGGACTTGGGTTACTCCGTCGCCGATACCTTCGCGACGTTTCTCCAAATCCTCAAGCAGGGAGGTACGCTCACGAATCCCACTGAGTCGACCATGACGCATGGAAAGGTCCTCTTTACGCCCGTTCAATGCATGGCGACTTTCCCATAACTCACGTTCCGCGATAACGAGCTCCTGGTCCAATTCGCTCAATTGGTCGCCAAGGTTCTCCTGCTGCTCTCGGGACTGTGCGCACTCCTCCGTGGTCTTGTGCGCAGCTGAACCGAGTTCGGCGAGCTGCTGTTCTCCCTGTTTGCACGATTTTTGCAGCGACTCAATTTGCGATTCAAGATTGCCTAACTCAGTACCGAATGTGGCAGCTTGACGCATCAACTCAACATGGTGGCTGCGGCGTTGGTCATTCTCACCACGCATGAACTCCAGCTGCTGAATGTGTCCATCAAATCGCGCCTCATCATCCGCCAATCTCTGTGCGGCGTGCTCCCGATCAGTCGCGGCTTCCGCGAGTTCCTGACGTGTTTGCCGGACACGCTGTTCTACATCGCCTGCTCGAGTCATCATCGCCGACAGCTGTTCACGACAACGTGCGATCTCCGCTTCCAAGTCGATGCAGTCCGCGCGACGATGTGTCTGGACAGATTGTTGCGTTGCAATCCTCTCACGGTTGCGCGAGGCAATTTCTTCACGGTCGCGAACTTCCGTGTCTACCAAAACAACTTCCTGATCAACCGTCGCGATCGTAGCCTCTGCCTCCTGCGCTTCCTGATTGGCCTGCTCGACCTGTGACCGCAGCCCTTGAAGTTCCTCGTCTACTCCGGTCAACTGCCTGGTCAAGCGACGCCAATCCGTCATTGCCACTTGCGTTCGCAATTGCTGCAAACGATCGCTGTACTCTCGGTAACGCCGCGCCTTGGAAGCCTGATTGCGAACATTGCGCAGACGGTTCTCGACTTCGTCTACGATGTCTCGCAAACGCAGCAGGTTCTGATCAACCCGTTCCAGTCGCCGCTGGGCCTCGATTTTCTTCGCCTTGAACCGGCTGATGCCCGCAGCTTCCTCAAAGATAGCACGGCGGTCTCTAGGAGACGCCTGCAATAACTGATCGACTTTCCCCTGTTCGATCAAACTGTAAGCGTCCGTGCCAACCCCGGTTCCACGGAACAAGTTCCGCACATCCTTGAGGCGACAAGGCTCTCTATTAATGAGGTATTCCGCTTCACCACTACGGTACACGCGTCGCGTAACATGCACCTCGGGAGCATCCACCCCAAGTCGTTGTTCCGAATTGTCAAAGATGATCGTCGCCTCTGCGGCATTCATCATCTTGCGGCCACTTCCCAACCCCTTAAAGATGACATCCGCCATCTCTTTTCCGCGTAAACTCTTGACACTTTGTTCGCCAAGCACCCATTTAATCGCATCAACGATATTGGATTTACCCGAACCGTTGGGACCCACTACCACCGTGATTCCCGATGGAAAATCAAAGCGTGTTCGGTCGGCAAAACTCTTGAAGCCGATCAATTCGAGTGCTTTGAGCATGGCCAGACAGTTCGGTGACGCACAATGAGGGACTACAAGAAATGCGATCGACAGCCAGGAAACGTACCCCTTCGGGGTTCATCATCGCTGTGGCAACAAAGTCTTTGTTGCAACAACGGAAGCCCTGGGCAACAACAAGTGAGGTGTACCAGATACCAACTACTCCAAGGTACCCAATACCGTAATGGAACCATTCGTTTCTCAACGAAACCAGCTGGTCATTCTACCAAAGAAACCGGGTTTCTCCTCCTCTGGTTGTTCCGTTACTGGTTTTTTGTCCTGCTTGTTTGCTGTACGTTCACTGTCCAACCGGTTTGAAAACATATCGGGAATTGGATTGACAGGTTTGGAGCCAGAATCTGCATCTGACGAAGCGTCTTTCGTCGTTGTTCTGCCGTAGCGCCGACTGGCCCGTGGAGTCGCTTCGACCGCGATCCGCGCTGGCAAGAGATCCCCTCTCTTGGCAGCTCTCATCGCCTCCAGCACTTCCGCGTAGCCGCCTCCCAACTGATGAATAGCGCGTATCATCGATTCCACATCCGCCGGGCAAACAAGATAAGCCGTTTGTTCATTGGGGGCAAAACGACTTACCTTGAGACGACCTGTATCAGTTCCAGTAATCAAGATCCGCTTGCCAGCAGAAAGGAAGCGGGGGGGAGAGATCGGAATCTGATGACCAAAGAGAACAATTTCCGGCCGCCGGTTCCGACTGAAGTGAATCATTGGTTCGCCGCGGGTTACCACGACGTGCAGACTGAATTCGTCACCCAGCCACTCACCAGCAATGATCGGACTACCTGAATTGCGCGTGTGAATCGCATGGAACGCACCGTAACGGGTTTCAGCACTTGGTAGATGTATCAACTCAGACAACACATCGTAGGCACTCACGTGATCCATTGCTGCCAGTGCTGTGAGGGCATGCCAGCGAAACGCTGGATTTTGACGGGCAGCTTCTCCAAGTGTCACCACCGCATCCGCTTCATCGAGATAGGCAAGTGACTCGGCCGCATAAAACCGGACTTCAAAATCACTCGCCGTCAGGCCTTTCTTAAGAGTCTCAATCGCCGGCTTGCCAATCGCCTCCAACTGTAATGCAGCACGAGCCGATGTCGCTGGATCAACCAGCTGGAGCTCCAGCCCGGGAAGCCGATTGGCCAATTCTGTCGCATCCGGGCCGACTGCAATGCTACGAATGACCTTCATATACCGCACAAGGTTGTTGCGATACCGAGAGTCGACAGCGAGTTCGATGAGATCATCTTGTTTAGGATTAGCGACGCCTTTCTTGATGCCATGCTCAAATGTGTGAAATCGCTTGTTCACCGCGGAAGCAATCAGCATCGCACTGCGGATCGAACCTTGTCGGGAACGAACACCCAGACCGAGTGATCGACCATGCTTTACCAACCCACCACCCAGGACACGTCCCCGAGACTCGTGAATGGAATCGTCTGCACCTTTAAACAAGGTATCAACAACCACGGGGCCTGCGGCAAAACCAATGGGCAGCCCCGATCGGATACTGCCTCCCAATACAGCCAGCTCGCGCAACTGGCTCTGCATCAACCAACCGCCACGGAGACTGCTGGTTTCTGATCGACGCGGTGTGAGCACCTCGATATCGAACTTGTCACCTTCTTGCGCGCCTGGCGGAATAAACCCACGCACCAGCACTAATGAAGTACTGGGCCACGACAGGACTTGATTTGGGTTCTTCACGTCGTGCCGCTGCATTTCATTAAGCAGTACCTGTCGACGTGAACTATTTGGCGGATCACTCCCGGTACCCGGCAACCCCGTAACGAGCGCAACGCTCTCTACTTTTTGATAGGTAAGTCCGAGTGGAATCGTCAACTCAGCGACCAACTGTGGGCCATCGTTCTCGTCGTCTGTAGAAGCAACTGGCTCAGGGCTCTGACCGCGAAATGACAAGGAGGAGCAGCCGGCGACCAATAAGAAGACGATCCCCCCCAAAGGCAATTGCCATCGACTCGTCCCGAAAATGCGACAACGAGACTTCATGCTGGGTATTGACTCCCTGAAGGTCTGGGCAAGTGTGGCTGTGTTCGCTTCGCTGGAATATACGATTCGCTGGAAAACGAGGGATTGGGATTCATCTCGACGACCCCACCCTCACTCGCACAGCACGAAAAGAAGACGCAAGCGGCGCGGACGATAGAACTTGACCCGGCGCGCGTCAAGATCGCTTAAGACCCGGCACCCGATTTCCAAAGGACCTGTGGCGGTACGGCGCTAGCTCAAGCAACTGCTAGCATGCTACCTGATACGATTCGGGCCACATTCCGAAACTAGACTCACGGCACCAGAGTTTCCATGCTGAAACGCCAAGCACTCAGACAAAAATACCCATCGTCATCAAACACAGACAACGATGGGCAGGGATCATAGAACCCATTGATGGCAAAGCCATTAGCCGGTGCATCTACTAGACGACTTCGCTGGGCACGACAAACGGTTCCCGGTACACACGCGTCAGCATCTGATCTGCACGCTCGCTGTCCTGGAAAGTCTCGCTGGAAGGGTCAAAGGGCAAATGCGATCCCAGCTGTAGCTGGGTTTTCTTCAGGTCAATTCCGTTGTCGCGTAGATGGCCCAATGTCCGTTCCAGTGTGGCGGCCACATTCTCACTGGAAGACAATTGCTCTAAGCGCGGCAACGCCTTATCGAAATCAACCGTTTCACCCAATCGGTACGAAATGTTTCCTAAATGACAAAGCGCACTCGACACGTGTCCTTCCTCAATATCTGCATTGAGATCGTCATGCTTGCGGCTGCGGACGGCGGCCAGGAAGTTGTTGAAGTGGTTTCCTCCACCGCTGAACGCCTCAATTTCCTCTCCATCCAGATCAAATGCCGCGCCCCGGTCATAGCTGTTCATGACGAGGTAGCCTTCGCTACCCTCAAAAATCACGCCAACCCGGGCATTCTTGAAGCCAGATGTCTTCAGACCGCGAACCTCAAACACCAAAGCCTGCTCTCCATAATCATGAACGATTACCTGGGTGTTTGCAGTGTCTCCGGCGTCAACATAACCAAAACGGCCACCATAACTCATCACGGAGTGGCTCAAATGGTCAACACCCAGGCCCCACCGAGCCAGGTCCATCTGATGGATTCCCTGGTTTCCTAAATCGCCATTACCATACGGCCACTGCCAATGCCAATCGTAGTGAAACCGAGATCTGGTAAGAGGTGCTTGGGGCGCTGGCCCAAGCCAAAGGTCATAGTTGACGGACTTCGGCGGGTTGTATGCCGGAGTGCTGGCGGTTGCCCCACGCGGCCCAATGGAGCCGCGCGGTTTGTAACATAAGCCACGGGCAACTGAGACTTTGCCAATTTTTCCGGACTGTACAAAGTCCATCGCCGCAATCATTCCCGGGTTTGAGCGGCACTGCGTACCGGTCTGACAAATTTTCCCGTGTTTGCGCGCAATCTGTACCATCCGGCGGCCTTCGCTGACATTGTGGCTAACCGGCTTTTCAACATAGACATCCTTGCCCGCCTGCATGGCCCAAATCGCCGACAGGGCGTGCCAATGGTTGGGAGTAGCGATGCTGACAATGTCGACAGACGGGTCATCAAATGCAGTTCGCATATCTTCAACGAACTGAGGGGCGCGGCCACCTTGACGTTTGCCAACCTCTTGTGCACGGCGAGCACCAATTTCACGATCCGGGTCACAGAGGTAGACCACTTCGGTATCTTTACGGCCGGCAAACGCTCCAATGTGACTGCCGCCTCGACCACGCACGCCTACCACAGCAACCCGCAGACGTTCATTGGGACTCGAACTCTGAGCCTCTTCTTCCGCCGTGAGTTCATTTGCCGAACCCACTGCCACCGTCGCAGCCGCCGCAAACATCGAATCTTCAAGAAATTGACGGCGGGTTCTCTTGGACATCTCTGTTTTCTCCATCGAGTCTGAAAGGGCGCACACCTGTCGTTGCAGGCGCATGATACCAAACCCGACCTTCACGGGAAAAGCAAAGCCAGCACACCAGAGATCTGCAAACGTCGCTGCCATATCCGTGATCCCCGATCTGACTGCCCAGTGTGGGGGGGGCCTTCTGACGGATTGTACGGATTGATCCCGTACTGCCTGTTGTGCCTTGAGGCCTGGGTCGACAGCACGTTCATCCGCGTTGAATGCTTGCCAGCTGTCAAAAAATGTGACCTAAGTTTGGAGGTAGAACATTTCCAGACCGCCACGAATTTGCGAACAGCCTGCAAAAACTGAGGAGCACCATGGACTCTCTAGAACAGCCGCTGCAAACATCTGCATCGCAAGATGCAATTCCTGGCTTTAGCCAGGCAAGCAAGCAGGAACTAGAAGCTCATCTCGAAGTCCGTCACTACGACGGCTTTACATTGACAGATGCAATTCGACCGGCAATTGACTTGCAGGTCATCCCGCGACAAGGCTTTCGGCGAGATTGCTATCGCAATCAGAAGGAGGGACGCAACGTCCCTGTTCTGATGTGCGCCGCGAGTCAAGAAATTCTGTTCGAGCTATTCATGGAGCTCATCGGGAACCTGGGGCAGGAAGTCGATGTCGTCCTGGAAACCAGCCACTATCAGGATCAGGCAGGCCACTTGGATTCCTACCGAGAGCAAATTGAAGCCCCCATTCTGCAGAGTATCCTCTGGGGTCATGAAGAACTGTTACTCAACGACGGTTGCACGGGAATCGCCGTAATGAATCCCCGCACTCCCCAGGAAATTCAATTCGACGAACACAAAATGCTGGTCGTCTATGGTGAACCACTTGCACCCTTTGAAGAAATTCTGCGTGCACACGATGTCCAACTGGATCCAGAAATCAGGTTCCTGACTGAAGCCGAACACGTACATTCTTCAAACGAATCGTATTACGACGAATTCGAAGAGCTCCGAATGCACCTCGGCATG
>PBOG01000089.1 GCA_002724245.1 Planctomycetaceae bacterium | reverse complement strand
CGGCGCGTTGCACGGCACGGCCAAGGGAGACGCTCGACTTGAGGGCGGGGCGTTGGTGGTGGATGGCAGTGACGCGTGGGTCGAGACCGCGCCGCTAAGTTCGCCCCTGCGCGCGAAGACGCTCGAGGCCTGGGTGGAGCTGGGTAGCCTCAACCAAAAGGGCGGCGGCGTGATCGGGGTGCAGAGCAACGACGGCAAGTTTTTCGATTCCATCGTGTTCGCCGAGCGCGAGTCGCGCCGATGGATGCCGGGCAGCAACGGACTCGTCCGGACGAAGTCGTTCGGGGCGCCGGAGGAAAACGAGGCGCATCAGCAGGCGGTTCACATCGTGCTTGTTTATCAGGAGGACGGCACGATCACCGGCTATCGCAACGGTGCGTCTTACGGCAAACCGTACAAGACAGGTTTTCAGGAATTTGCCGCCGGTGGCTCGCAGGTGATTTTTGGGATGCGGCATCGGGGTGGCGGTAATAATTTTCTCAACGGAAAAATCCATCGCGCCCAGCTTTACAACCGGGCGCTTGACCCGAACGAAATCGCCGCCTCGGCCGGGGTCGAGTCAACGTTTGTCGTCGAGGCGGAGTTGGCTGCCGCGCTTGACCAAGCGGAGCAGACCCGGCGCAAGGCGCTCAAGGATCAATTGACCGGCCTGAGCGCGCGCGAACGGGAGCTGGGCAGCGGCTCGTCGATGAAGATTTACACCGTGGCCGCCCGGGGCAACCCCGGCACGGTCCGGCTGCTCAAACGCGGCAACGCGATGGACGAGGGCGAGGTTGTTCGGCCCGGTGCGGTCGCCGCGCTGCGGATGTTGAGCAGCGACTTCGGCATTAACCCGGACGCGTCCGACAACGAGCGGCGCAGGCAGTTGGCACATTGGCTCACAGACACGAACAATCCGTTGTTCACACGGGTGATTGTGAACCGCATTTGGCATTATCATTTCGGAACCGGTATCGTGGAGACGCCGAACGATTTTGGATTCAACGGCGGACGCCCGAGCCATCCGGAGCTGCTCGATTGGTTGGCGTCGGAGTTCGCGGCCAACGGCCAGCGGCTCAAGGCGCTGCACCGGTTGATCGTGACCTCGAGCACCTACCGGCAAGCCTCCGCCCCCCGGGCGGACGGGTTGGCTGTCGATGCCGAAAACCGGTTGCTCTGGCGCAAGTCGCCGGTGCGGCTCGATGCCGAGTCGTTGCGCGACGCCGTGCTCACCGTCTCCGGCAAGCTCAACCCGAAGATGGGCGGCCCCGGTTTTCGCGACGTCTCCATCACCCCGAACAACGGGACCACCTACTACGAGCCGATTTATCCGGAGGGCGACGAGTACAACCGCCGCACCGTTTACCGCTTCAGCCCGAGGGGAGGGCGCAGCGCGATTCTCGACACGTTCGACTGCCCGGACCCTTCAACCACTGCGCCGCGCCGTGCCGTTACCACCACCCCGCTGCAGGCGTTGGCACTGTTGAACAACCATTTCATTTTGAACAAAGCCGCGGCAATGGCCGACCGTGTGGCGTCCCACGCCAAGGGCAACCTGGACGAGCAGGTAAGGCAGATCTTCCTCGACGCCTTCCAGCGCCAACCGGACGCCGAGGAGCTGCGCTTGGCCAAGCGCTTAGCTGGCGAGTACGGCCTCGCCACGCTCTGCCGCTCTCTGTTTAACATTAACGAATTTGTCATCCTCAACTGAATGAACGACTTGGGCACACTCAATCGAAGGGAGTTTTTTAACTGGGGCATCCGGGGTATCGGCGCCACGGCGTTTGCGAGCCTGCTGGCGCGCGACACCACCGCACAGGCATCGGCGCTTGGCCAAGCGGCGTTCCCGAACTTTGCACCTAGGGCCAAGCGGGCGATCCATATCAGCCTTGTTGGCGGCATGAGCCACATCGACTCGTACGACCACAAGCCGGGGCTGGACAAGGCTCACGGCAAGCCGCTTGGTTCCAGTGAAAAACCGGACATCTTCTTTGGCAAAGTTGGTCTGCTGCGAAAGAGCGATTTTCAATTCAAGCCGCGTGGCCAGAGCGGCCTTTGGCTGTCGGACATGTTTCCCAACATCGCCGAGATGGCGGACGAGATGACTGTCATCCGCTCGATGACCACCGACTCGGCCAACCACACGCCGGCGTTGTTTTTCGCGAACAGCGGTTTTGAGTTTAACGGCTTCCCGTCCGTGGGCAGTTGGGTGTCGTACGGGCTGGGCTGCGAGACCGAGTCGCTGCCGGCGTTTGTCGTGTTGAGCGACGGGCGCGGTGGCCCGAACGGCGGAGCGTCCAACTGGACCAGCGGCTTCCTGCCGTCGCAGCATCAGGGCGTTGAGTTACGGAGCGGAAAGACACCAGTGCGCGACCTGTTTCCGGCGATAGAACAGCCTAAAGGCTCGGACGCCGCCGCCCGGGATTTTCTGCAAAAACTCAACGCCCGTCACGCCGGTCGCAGCGGTGGCGAGGCGATGTTGAGCGCCCGCATGCGGAGCTACGAACTTGCCGCGCGCATGCAGCTTTCCGTGCCGGAGGTGAGCGACATCAACGGCGAACCGGAACACATTAGAAGCATGTACGGCCTCGGCGAAGGCCGCACCGAGGACGCCGGGCGCCGCTGCCTGTTGGCGCGTCGACTACTCGAGCGCGGTGTGCGGTTCGTGCAGATTTACTCCGGTGGCCCGATCGGCGGTTCACCGCGCGCGAGCTGGGACGCGCACGAAAACGTGCAGGACAATCACTCAACTGAGGCCGGCCGAATCGACAAACCGATTGCCGGTCTGCTGTGTGACCTCAAACAGCGCGGGATGCTCGACGACACGCTCGTGCTGTTCACCACCGAGTTTGGCCGGACGCCGTTCGCGCAGTCGAACGCGAATCAGGTTGGGCCCGGTCGCGACCACAACAAGTACGGCTTTTCCTGCTGGCTTGCTGGCGGCGGGGTGAAGGCGGGATTCAGCTACGGGAAGACCGATGAGATCGGTTGGAAGACTGTGGAAAACCCGGTGCACTGGCACGACTTCCACGCCACCGTGCTGCACCTGATGGGGGTCGATCACAAGAATCTGACCTTCTACCACAACGGCATCGAGCGCCGCCTGACCAACGTCCACGGCCACGTTGCCAAAGGCATCTTCGCTTAGTTTTTTCGGTGTCGAAAAACCGGCCTATTCGCCGCACAACTTGAGGAAGCCCTGCTCGTCAAGGATAGCGATGCCGAGTGATTCAGCCTTGGCCANCTTGGAGCCGGCTTTTTCNCCGGCGAGGAGGTAGTCGGTTTTTTTGCTGACNCTGCCGGTGGTCTTGCCGCCGTTGNCCTCGATTTTGGCCTTNGNCTCGNCGCGGCTCATCGTCGGGAGNGTGCCGGTGATGACGAATGTTTTGCCGGCAAACACACCCTCATTGCCGCCGCTNTCGCACGGTTCGGTTCCCTGCGGATCGATNCCCAGCTTGGCCAAGCGCCCCAANGTCGTTCGGCCGGTCTCCGANCCGAACCAGGCGAGCACCGAGCGGGCAACGGACGGCCCGATCTCGGTGGTGTAGTCGGGTGGACGNCTGCCGTTCTCCTTGGTCACCTGGGCAAAACCAAGCTTGGCCAAGCGCGCGATGCCTTCCCNGAGTTCGCCAACCCNCGCCGTGTAACGCTGTTCNCGCTCGGTTTTTTCCTGTTCCGTCGCNGGTTTGTTTTTGCGCGAGCGNGGGTTGATGCGGACGATTTCTTCGCCCAGTTCGTCGAGCGTGATGACGTCCTGCAAGATCTCCGACCGCGCCACAGCCGCGACGTCCTTGTGAAANTTCGCNAGNGCGGCGGCGGTGGTGCGGCCNAGCTCGGGGATGGCCAGCGCAAAGAGCCAGCGGTCGAGNCCCATCGNGCGGGCGCGCTCAACGGAGTCGACNAGCTTGGTGGCGTTTTTCTCGCCAAACATCCGCGGCTCGTCGTCGGTGCCGAGGTTGAGCGGGCCAAGCTGTTCCACCGTAAGGTCGAACAAATCAAGCGGGCTGCCAGCGAGGCCACGCTCGACCAGCTTGTCCGAGACAATGTCGCCAAGGCAGTCGATGTCGAGTGCGGTGCGCGCGGCAAAATGCTCGAGCCGCTGAGCCGCCTGTGCGGGACAGTCGGTGTTGACGCAGCGCCACGCGACGAATTCCTCGTCCTTGTGGATTGCCCCGCCGCACTCCGGGCATTGGCTGCCGGTGGCCGCGAGCATGTCGAACGGCTCGGTGCCGGTCGGCCGCAAATCCCGAACCACGGAGATGACGCCGGGGATGACGTCGCCACGCTTCTCGATGATGACCGTGTCACCGACGCGGATGTCCCTGCGGCCGATCTCCTCCTCGTTATGCAGCGTGGCGCGGCTGATGGTGGAGCCGTCGACGAACACCGGCTCCAGCTCGGCCACCGGTGTAAGCGTGCCGGTGCGGCCCACCTGGATCGTGATGTCGTTGAGCCGGGTTTGCGCTTGCTCCGGCGCATATTTGTAGGCCATCGCCCAGCGCGGCGCCTTGGCTGTGGCGCCGACGCGCTCGCGCAGATCGTAGCGGTTCAGCTTGATGACCGCGCCGTCGGTGTCGTAGTCGAATCCGCTGCGGACACGATCGAGCTCGTCGATTGCCGCGAGAATTTCCTCGGCGGTTTTGCAGTGCCAGGTGTGTTCCGGCGTGCGGAAGCCCAGTTGGCCAAGCGCATTGAACAGGCCAAGCTGCGAGTCGATCTCCGGGCCGTCCGCCACCTCGCCGCTGCCGTAAAGGACGATGTCGAGCGGCCGCCTGGCCACCAGCCCGGGGTCGAGCTGCTTGAGCGACCCGGCGGTGGCGTTGCGCGGGTTGGCAAAAAGCGATTCGCCCTCGGCCTCACGCGCTTGGTTCAGTTTTTCAAAACCGGAACGCGTCATGATCACCTCGCCGCGCGCCTCGAACACTGCGGGGGCATCCGCTTGGCCAAGCGCTTGGAGTCGGAGCGGGATGCTGCGGATGGTGCGGAGATTCGCGGTCACGTCATCCCCCGCCACTCCGTCGCCGCGAGTGGCGCCGACGGTGAACCGACCCTCCTCGTAACGCAGGCTGATTGCGATGCCGTCCGCCTTCGGCTCGACCACCCAGTCGAGCGATTCGCCCGGCAACAGTTTCTGGACGCGCTCGACAAACTCGCGCACCTCCTCCTGCGAGTAGGTGTTGTCGAGACTCATCATCGGCTCGGCATGGAGCACCGTCTCGAAGCCGTCGATCGGCTCGCCGCCGACGCGCTGGCTCGGCGAGTCGGAGGTGCGCAGTTGCGGGTGCGCGGCTTCGAGATCGAGCAGTTCATGGTAAAGCTGGTCGTACTCGCGGTCGCTGACCGTCGGCTGCGCCTCAACATAATAAGCCCGGTCATGCCGCCGTATCTCCTCCACCAAGACCGTATGCCGTTGTTGAGGGGAGTCAGTCATCAGTCAGGCGTTCCTTCCATTTTTTGGGTCGCGAGCGCCGTGCATGACTGCCACCACGGAAATATATTCGTCAAAAACCTGATAAATCACCAGATAGGGGAAACGATTCAGCGGCGCGAGCGAGGCCTGTTTGTAGACGATTGGATATAATTCCGGGCAATAGTTGATCGTACCAAATCGCTGCCCCGATCAAATCCTCCTGCGCAGATGAGCGGATGATGAGGCGTCTGCTCACAGCCGGCTTTGAATCTCAGCTCGAACCTCCTCCCACGGCCGTCCCTCGGTTGGATTGTTTTTGAGGTCAACCAGCCGCCAGTCCAGCTCTTTTTCTTGCTCTGGAGTCGGTCTTAGGGCTGCTGCGTCGGAGGCGATCGAGTCCCATAAGCCCCCGACATTTTGAAGTTTTTCCTGTACGGGCAGCTCTTGCAACTGCTGCATTGTTGTCATGCAAAAAGAGTGCCTAAAAAGAAGCGTTGTGGCGAGTTGAAAAACCGCCTGTTTTCTCTTTTAATCAAACATCTTGCCGGGGTTTAGGATGCCCTTGGGGTCGATGGTTTTGCGGAGGTCGCGCATGAGGCGCATTTGGGCTTGGCCGGCGAACTTGGGGAGGAATTCCTTCTTGGCCAGGCCGATGCCGTGCTCGCCGGTGATGGTGCCGCCGAGACGGATGGCTTCGTCGAAAATCTCCGTGAACGCCTCGTGGACGCGGTGGATTTCGGCCTCGTTGCGTTCGTCGGTCAGGAAGGTCGGATGAAGGTTGCCGTCGCCCATGTGGCCGAAGGTGCCGATTTTCAAGTCGTGCTTCTTTGCGACCTCGGCGACGAAGCGGATCATGTGGGCCAACTCGCTGCGCGGCACGGTGGCGTCCTCGAGGATGGTCGTGGGCGCGAGTCGCGCGAGGGCGCTGAAGGCACTGCGTCGGGCGGTGGCCAGTTGCTCGGCCTCGGCGGCGTCGGCGGCCACGCGCACGTCCATCGCGCCGTTGGCCTTGGCCAGTTCCTCCATCTTGGCGGCTTCCTCGGCGACGGCGGCGGGGTGGCCGTCGGTTTCCATCAACAGCAACGCCTCGCAATCGAGCGGCAGGCCGACCTTCGCGAAGTCCTCGACGCAATGGATCGTCGTGCGGTCGAGAAACTCCAGCGTGCACGGGATGATTTGCGCGGCGATGATGTCGCTGACGGTCTGTGCGGCAGCGTCCATCGCGCCGAAGGTGGCGACCATCGTCTTTTTCGCGGCCGGCTTCGGTATGAGCTTGAGCAGCACCTTGGTAATGACGCCCAGTGTCCCCTCGCTGCCGATCATCACGTCCTTGAGCGAAAAGCCGGCGACGTCCTTCACGCACTTGTTGCCGAGCCACATCACCTCGCCATCCGGCAACACGATCTCGAGGCCCATCACGTAGTTGCGCGTCACGCCGTACTTCAGCCCGCGCAGGCCGCCGGAATTCTCGGCGACATTGCCGCCAATGGTGGAAATCTTCATCGAGCCGGGATCGGGCGGGTAAAACAGTCCCGCCTCCCCGGCCGCCTCGGCGATCTGGACGGTCGTCACGCCCGGCTCGACGGTCATCGTGAGGTTGGCTGCGTCAACCTCGAGGATCGCCTCCATCTTCACCGTGCACAGCACGATGCAGTCGGCCGCCGGGACGCTGCCACCGCTCAGGCCGGTGCCGCTGCCGCGTGTGACTACCGGCGTGCCGGTGTCGTTGGCCAGGCGCAACACCGCGCTGACGTCCTCCGTTGTCGCCGCGAAAACCACGCATCCCGGCGTCTCCTTCATCGCCGCCGTGCCGTCGAATGCGTACGGGATGAGGTCCTCCGTCGCCGTCAGCACGTTTTCCGTGCCGACGGTGGTGCGAAGCGCGTTGAGTGTCGATTGAGCCAGGGACATCCGTGAACCGGCGCGGAGCTTCCGCGACTTGGCCAAGTGGGGTCAAGCGCGGAGCCGCTTGGCCAAGCGCTGGGAATAGGCTGTCGATAAGCACCGGGCAACTTTACAACTACTATTCGTTGCACCGGCAGTGAGTTTGAGGTTCCATCCGGTCATGCCTGATGTGCTGGACATGCCCTCCGCCGAGTCCGCGGATTTGAAGCAGACCCCGCGAAAAAAGGAGCCCCTCACCGCCATTCCGCTGGACCGGACGCCGCCCCACGACACCGCCGCCGAGCAGGGCGTGCTGGGCTGCATCCTGCTTGACCCAGAGGAAAA
>PBOG01000088.1 GCA_002724245.1 Planctomycetaceae bacterium | reverse complement strand
ATCTGGGGAGTTGCTGTTGCGAGGATCGAATCTTTTCCAACAATATTGGGGAGATCGCAATGCCAGTAGAGACGCATTTACGGCCGGCTGGTTTCGCACGGGAGATATCGGTTATCGGGACACACGCGGTTATGTCTTTATCAATGACCGTAAGACTGACATGGTGATCTCCGGTGGTGAAAACATCTATCCTGCTGAACTCGAGCGAATTCTAGACGGAATTGATGGAATCATCGAAGGGGTAGTGGTGGGCGCCCCCGATGACCACTGGGGTGAGATTCCAGTGGCAATTGTCGTGGTTGATGAGGATTCTAGAATTACCGCTGAGGACATCATGTCAGCATTCAAGGGGCGTCTTGCCCGATTCAAACATCCCAAAGCGGTGGGGTTCTTGTCGACTTTACCGCGCAATGTTATGGGAAAGGTACTGAAACACGAGCTTCGGCGAGCGCTGGGAGACGGTTCGATCGCATTGATACAAAGATGACAGGCACCAGGTCCCAGGCAAACTTCCCGCTCTAAAGCCCGATGGCGACTAATTCAACATGCTGTTGCAATAGTGTAAGCGGGCGGCGCGGGAAATGACCCTTACAGGAACCATCTCCTCCCAAGCCTGACAGGTATTCCATCACCACCTCGTCCCTACAGTAACCACACAATGATTGATTGCCGACCAGTGTAGCTATCTGTGTACCAATCTTCAGTCGACATATGTCCCGCTATGTCCGATAACAGAGAATATGCGTGGAGTCTGAATGCATGGATGTCTCGATCACGAAAGTCAGAGATTCCTAACCCGATGATTTCGTCCAATACAATCAATAGGTTATACCACCTCCGCCTCACTGGCTTGTAACACAATAATTCTGGTGTGATTCGCTTCTGCCTTGTAGCCGAATGGTACAAGGGCTAAATCACAACCAGTTCCGGGTACCAGATGTATAGGAGGTTATCGGTAAATTTTGAATTAAGGACAAAGAGTATTTGTTGAACTCTTGGTGATCATTTACTTTAAAATGGCTGTCGTCCTAGCTCACTAATCGTATTCACCACAGAAAACTTATTCATGAACAATACGACCCTACCGAGCAGTATTCGTCAGAATGCCATTACGGACGCAAGTGCATGGGAGCCCCAGGATTTACAACCCGACCAAACCTGGAGTGTCAGCCTAACCGCTGAGCAGGTTGACGATCTTCTCTCAGGACTCAACCGAGTCAAAGATCTCCACATCGCTGAAATAAATCCCGCGAACTTTCCTATTCCAGTTTGTCAGGATGTCATCAAGCAGATTGCTAATGAACTTCGCGTAGGACGAGGATTTGCTCTATTACACGGTTTTCCAGTCGAGGGTATTGAGAACGAAGACATCGCTCGAATGTATTGGGGGCTTTGCTCTCATCTTGGAAACGGTGTCACCCAAGGGGGTGATAGTTATAACGGCCTGATTGACTATGTTACTGCGGGAAAACTCAGACCCCAAACAGGTAAACGGACTGTAGGTAAATCAGGGCACGTGGGATTTCACAACGATCCCGCTGATACATTTATGCTGCTCTGCGTGCGCCAAGCGCCCGATTCACCCAAGAGTCAATTGGTCAGTTCCTCAACTATTCATAACGCGCTGCGTGAACGAATGCCCGATAAACTCCATCGACTCTATGAAGGCTTTCCACACCACCACCAGGATTTGCAGTTCGCGCATGAAGCCCCGACAAGCATCGCCCCCATACCCGTGTTCAGCCAAGCCAACGATCTAGTTTCGAGTCAATACAATACATTAAGGATCAAGCTGGCAGCCGATTTAGCGGGTGGTCTGTCGGCAGAAGATACAGAACTGCTCGATTTGGTCGACAAAATAGCCGCAGAATTTTGTTTTTCATTCGAGTTTCGAGCAGGCGACATACAATTTGGGAATAACTATGTCGTGTGGCATGGCAGAGAAGCACACCAGCCAACAGCAGAAGAACATCGCACCCGCCTGCTCATGCGGATTTGGCTCAACATAGACGATTTCAGACCATTCGCCGATGAAGCCGTGGTTCGTTATGCTGCCCTCAAGTATGGAGAGCGTGGTCGTTCGGCGCACGATGTTTTGAAAAGCTTAGACCATCGAATAGATTCGTGAAACACAGTCGATTGACTCATTCGATCGTTATCTGTATTTCGCCATACTCTCCTTCTTCTCCGTAGCGCACCGTTGTCAGCGCACCAGGCTCTGCTAGCGCATGCGCTATAGCACCCACTGTAATGGTCAAACCCTTTTCAAAACCGAACCCACGCTGAGATAAAAGATTAACGGCCCAATGCAGTCCGGCCACCATTTGTGAAAACGTCTGTCCTCGAACCCGAGACGCAACGAGATTTTCACCATAGTACATATTGACGGGTAACTTGGCCAGATCAAGATCACGCCAACCCGGGATTTCATCGCCGATAACGAGCGCCCCCGCGTTCGCAAAATCAGCAGCCCCTTTATAAATATCGAGAAGACCGGCTGGCCAATCCGATGGATCCCAATACCATCGCGTGTCAGCCACATCGATCGTCATAACAACTGTCTCAATAGCAGCCTCAATCTCCTCTTCACTGTAAGGAGTATCTCTGCTGGGTAAATCCTGTCCCAAACGAAGGGCAACCTCCGCCTCTATCTGGGGCCGGTTACGAAAATCAGACATTCGAAAGTGACCCGGACTCTTCTGTACCACCTTTTTATAGTAGCGNCCATAAAANCCGGGAGGCATCGATTCCGCCNCGGAACCTGGAGTTTGNCTTGCCCCGCCGGAGCGGCCCCCAAGGATGTGGGAAGGATCAGTCATGGCGATCTTCCANGCCCCAACCTCTTCGTTTATCTTGNCATGGAACGCATCTTGNATTGTCATNGCCTCTTCGAGACTCGCCGGCCAAAGGTCTTCGGAAATATTCACGCTACCACCGTCTNGCCATGCCGCGGCTAGCGCATCGGATACTTTTTCGATCTTATCTTCCATTGTATTTTGTCCTTATCTGCTATGCCGCTCACGTGATGTACTGAAAGCCATCAACGGTAAGGGCCTGACCTGTTATAAAGTTCGGGTCACTGCTCGCCAAAAAAGCGACTACCTGACCTATATCTTCTGGCGTGCCTAATCGTCCAAGGCTGATACCTTCTGCATCTGTCTTGGGATTCATCGCAGTGCTGATGGTGCCTGGACAGATGGCATTCACCGTGATGGAAGGTCCCAGCTCTTTGGCCAGAGAACGCGTCATACCCAGTATGCCAGACTTCGAAGCAGCGTAGGCAAGCTTACTCACGGTGCCACCGCTGTACGAGGCGATAGACGAAATACTGATAATTCGACCCCAACCACTATCTAGCATCGATGGCACAACCGCTCGCGACCAGTTGAAACAGGATTTGAGATTGATATCGATCGTACGATCCCATTCAGCCTCGCTAATTTCGAGCAAGCCGTTCGAACTTCCGATCCCCGCGTTATTAAGCAGCACATTAATTGAACGGTCCTGCCCTACGATTTCTTTCGCAACGTCTTGAGCTTGTGCAAAATCGCTTACGTCAGCAACAAAGGCTTCCGCCTGGGCCCCAGTCGCCCGAAGTTTCTCGGCGGCTTCATTGACTGCCTCTTCACGCAAATCAACCAGCGCAAGATGGAAACCCTTGGCAGCAAGTGCCACCGCACTACCAAAGCCAATTCCTCTGGCCCCTCCCGTGACCACCGCGACAGAATTGGTGTTTATTTTCGTATTCATAAGATGGACCTTCAGCAGGAAATTAATCTAAACAGCGATTTATGGACTTACCGCGGCTCATAACCCGATTGGGACCGATCGCCCTGACGATGCGGCCTCGCGCAGGGCTTCGAGTACGGCAGTATTTCGCAGTCCATCTTCCGGTGGAAATTCGGGACTCTTTCCAGTGAGAACGCACTCTGAGAATTCGTTCAACTGAGCAGTAAACCGATTAGGTGCTGGCGTCGCGATGATCTGTTGGTTTTCCCCATCAGGGCTTTTAATAATGATGGGACCCGAATCTTCGAACATTGACGGAATTTCAATCCTTCCCTCTCGTCCATCAATCGTAATCTGAAAGTGGAAATCGGAGTGTTCCATGCTGCTCGTAACATGAGCGACTGCACCATCAGCAAACTCCATCAGTCCGCAAAATGTGGTGTCGATACCCCAATCACCAGAGTCGTAAGCCATTCCATTGACACGCACGGGTTCTGCAGAAAGCACAAATCTTGTGGCATACACCGCATAAGAGCCAACCTCCCGCAATGCGCCGTGTTCTAGTTCCGCAGAATACCGAACAGACGTCAGATCTTCCGGGCTGGTCCGATGGCTACAACCAACTGCAGTGACAGTGACTACTTTCCCGATGGCACCATTCGCAATCAGTTCTCGTGCCTTCCTCAAGTGCGGATTCCATCGATGGGTAAAACCCTCAACCAGCAAGACATTATTACTATTGGCAGCGTCGATCATTCGTTGACAGTCTGTTGCTGTGGTCGCTAATGGCTTTTCACACAGAATATGTTTGCCGGCTTCCGCCGCCTTGATCGTCCACTCACAGTGCATATTGATGGGCAGTGCATTGATCACGGCATCAATCTCAGGGTCGGCCAGTTGCTCATCGTATGACCCATACCAACGAGCAATGCCGTGTTCCCCCGCCGCAGCCTTTGCCTTCGAAGCGGTACGAGATGAGATGGAAACGATTTCTGAGTTTTTTGAGTCGAGTGACGCGGGAAGATGCGCATTGACACCAATCTGTGAAGTCGAAATCAACCCATATCGAACAGCTTCCTTTTCCATGCTTTGATTCCTCGTTGTTAAATTACGTCAACACTTCAATCGTTTTCGACTTGATCAGGTCAAAATCTATCTTCGCACCCAGCCCTGGTTCCGTTGGCGCATAGAGCAGGCCATTCTGATCCGGTTCCAGGTCATCAATAACTCCATACTTATGAGCACCCGAAGGGAGCAGTACTTCGAAATAGGTCGTATTTTTAATCGACAGAATGACGTGCAAATTTGCCCAGTTGTTAAGCGAATTTCCTCCATGATGCACTTCATAGTTGATGCCGAAAGCCTCCGCCAGATGCGCTGTCTTGATTACCGGTGTGATGCCTCCTTTAACAGCGACATCCCCACGCAAATAGTCCGTTGCTTTATTGATGATCCAGGGAACGTAGTTAGTGAAACCACCCGGCGAATTCTCCGTAGCCATTAACGGAATAGATAATTTTTCACACAACTTCATGCAACCCATTAGATCGTCATCTGCCAATGGATCTTCATACCAAAAATAATTCAGCTCTTCGATGGCGCGACCCACCTTAATGGCGTGGTCGTAGGTATAACTCCACATCGAATCCAACATCAGATCGTAGTCATTGCCAACTGCTTCACGCACCGCTCGACAAATCTCTATATCTTCTCGCCACTGGGTCGGCGGGTGAATCTTGTAGGCGGCCCATCCATTTTCTTTATACTGAAGCGCCTCTTCCACATATGCCTGGCGGGAGGGAAGCACTGCAGAAGAAGCATAGGCGGGCACGGACTCCCTATAGCCGCCTAACAGTTTATAAAGCGGCAGGCCTGCCGCCTTGGCAGCGATATCGTAAAGCGCAACATCAACCGCACCGATTGAACGAGAGGTNGTGATGCGACTCCGTTTCCACATCGCCTGATAAAGCGCCTCACGATCTAGNGGGTCCTTGCCCATCAGCAAGGGCTTCAGAGTCCGGATTAGACCCTTGCAATCGACCTCCGCACTGAAGCTCATCGAGCCAAGAAATGAAAAGCCGTCTATACCCTCATCTGTGCGAATGTGAAGCAGACCAAGCGNACTCTCNCCTCCCGNNNTNGCNGCNCCCGCGTGNTACTTNGTCTCCGGAATATCGTCCCACTTGAACAACGTAAGCGTCACATCATCGATTTTCATAATAAAGNTCCAATAGAGNTTGGCGNTTANTTAGTGTCGCGCACAAAACGCNNTCACTCGTAGGCCACGTCGGCNNCCTGAAAGGCTTTACGCAGNCCCTCNTCCATCGCGGCAATATCAGCACACACGGCATAACGNATACAGCCGGGGAAATGCACTCCNACGACACCNGTTTTATCAATCATGGNAAAGTTAAAATCCTCGGANCNGGCGAGCGATTGACCAAANGCTCGAGTCGGNGCCTCCCACANGGTGTAGAACCCCGCCCGCGGCTGCGCAGCAAGGCGCATGCCGCAATCTGACAGGATNCCTATCAACGTATCGAGGCGAACTTTGTACATTTGTCGACATTCTTCAATGCCGGNCTGATCCTCTTCCANTCCTNCGATCNCTCCGGCCGCCATAGGAGCGACAANGCCCGCATCGGTTTTGCCCTTGACCTCCTTNATGTCACCAATGAAGTCGGNCGATCCGACCATNGCCCCGACATGCCACCCGGTNCCGTTGCCGATCAATTTAGCNGCCGTATAAGCCTCCGCCCAGGACAAATCNGCGTAATCGACAGCGACCTCGGCGAGCGTCGCACTCTCTTCGGTATGGCTGAGNGAATAGTANGCCGCATCATTAAAAAGTCGAATATCGTTGTCACTGCAATNTTCNCAGAGGGCCCGCCACCATNNTTNTGTCGNAATCTGGCCAGATGGNTTGTGCGGATAGTTAGTCATCACAAGATCTGTCCCGCTTTCGATATCAGCGGTCGAAAATCGGAACTGATTCTGTGNNTTGAGTGGCAANGGATAGTGCGTCACCCTGATATGGTAGTCACACCAATCGGCTGGAATCGGATACCCAGGCCTGGTCATCGTTGCGACCGTGATGTCATCCAACGCGCANCCACAGGCAAGCGGCAAAAGACCAAACATCGGTTTGATTCCGGGGATAGGCAAATAATCTATACCCTTTGAAGGCATCANACTCTTCAGATGAGCGGTAACGAAACGCCGNGCGAAATCGGGAACGGCAGGGCTGTCGTTGTATTGATAGGCGTGCATTGCCTCTTGTTCGCTCATTACAGCATCACGGGCCGCCTTACGCGCGCTCATCAGCGCTGGTCCCTTCGGCTCACCAATCGAAAGATCGAATAATTCCATGCCTTGCGCCGCCGTCTCAGAGCGCTTGGCCCGAATTTTTTGAAATATGTTTCCGCCACCAACTGGCAATCGGGATCGTTGCATTGCTNCCCTACCTTAACCCTTTAAAGCGTTGTTGTTTCACCTTAAACAGAACTTTCCGCTGACCAAGGATAGCGAAACCATCTTTACAGAGACCCAGTCAGCGCGGTCCNTAACAAACATCTCCATNAACTTAAGTTCAGCAAAAGATCAGGGTGTCCTCACTTGGCGCGGATGAACTTCTGTAACGAATGCGGGCTCAGGGGTGCAAATCGCTCTATGGCCCCGGAGGCCTTGANCACTTCGCCAACATAGATATTGCCGCGTGAATCAGCCCAGATGCCATGTGGTGAGATGAAGTTGCCGGGAAGGATAGAATTGGAGCCACCGAAACGGGATTGAACATTGCCGTCCAGGTCACAGACTGTGACCCGGGCTATAGGGTCATGNCCAATTGGCGGCATTGTCATTATTTTAAAATGCAAAAGCCCCTTTGGTACAAACGACCAGCCGAGCTCGGCAATATAAAGGTTTTCCTGTTCATCAAGAAAAAGGTCACACGGCCGGTTAACCCAGTCCCAGATAGTCAATAATTCTCCTTCGCTTGAGAAGATCTGAATGCGGCTGTTTTCTCGGTCTGCGACGAAGACTCGGCCGGAACGATCGACCACGATCCCATGGGGTAGATTAAACTGACCCGGTCCACTGCCTGGCTCACCCCAGGACGCCTTTAATTCGCCTTCGGCACTAAAGCGGTGGACTCGAGCATTGCCGTAACCGTCGGACACGAAGAGATCNCCATTTGGGCCGACCGCTGCGTTTGTCACCATGTTGAATGGTCCNGCGGCACGACAAACCGGACTGTGATCAACTTTGAAACCGGTGTCAGCTGGATTCTCGGTATCACCGAGCGTCATCAATAGCTCCCCGTCTGTCGTCAGCTTGCGTACCGTATGGTCAAAGTGGTCGGCACAGAACAGATGGTCGTTCCCGTCGATATAGATACCGTGAGCGCTGGTGAAGATATTTTCGCCCCAGGCGTTCAGAAATTTGCCTTCCTTGTCGAAGACGATGACCGGATGTTTACCTCGGTTGAATACGTAGACCCGGTCCTGGCTATCTACGGCGACGCCGGCCACCTCAACGAATGACCAGCCTTCTGGTAACTGCTCCCAGCCCTCCAATACCTCATATTCCAAATTGTGCTGTCCAAAGGCCAACAGTTTTATCCCTTGGTTAGAGGTTGTCTTCCAGGAATTGTTGCGCCCCCTCCACGATCAGGTGTCTCAATTCGATAACCGCAATTAGGTCCGAATGCAGCTTACCTCCGGAGGCGTAGATTCGATCCGCCATCTGGCGCTCTGTGGAAACCACATCGGGGTGCCCCGGTTGTCCCGGAAGACCCATGGAAGAGGCTAAATCGTTCGGTCCAAAGACATAGCCATCAAATCCTTTGACCTCAAGAATAGAGTCCAGGTTCTTAAATGCCAGGGCACTCTCTAGTTGGCATAGCACAAGCGTATTGTCGTTGGTTTGCTGCATGTACTCAGTGCGTTCGTTCCCAGGAATTTCAATTAATACCGGATGGTTATAATAATTGCCGCGTCCTCCACCCCAACTACGCTGACCCTCCGGTGCAAATAAGCTCGCTTCAGCAAGAGCCTTTGCCTGCTCTACAGTTTCGATGTGAGGGCCCCAGATTCCGGTGACGCCACGATCTAGGTACGAATTGATAGTGGAGGCACTAATATCCGGCACACGTGCGATGACATTGAGACCAAAACCGTCAGCGACACGGCACATCTCATCAATCGGCTCCGGCGAGAATAGCCCGTGTTCGCCGTCAAGTTGGACAAAATCGAA
>PBOG01000087.1 GCA_002724245.1 Planctomycetaceae bacterium | reverse complement strand
TTAGAGCTTGAAGAGTATCGGTTGCAGGTGGAACGTCTACAACGCGACAAGCAACAGGCCGCCCGCCGTGAGGTTTACTCACTGAATGGACAAGTCCTCAAGCAGCAGTCCGAATTGGCGGGTAAACGCCGACCCTGGCTGGCGACGCTGGATGGGTTTTGGGCTGGTTACGAACGCGACATCAGCAATTTAGGGGCTGCGGCGACGAACTCGGCGGCCTCTACCTTTGCTTTGACGCGGCCCGGGCGCAGGTGGTTGGACAGCCGTTCGATCGATCGGATTATTCCGTGGTTTGACCTGGTCATCGGGGGTTTATTGATACTCGGTTTGTTGACCCGCATTACCTCACTCGCCGCGGCAGGGTTCTTGTTCAGTGTTGTGCTGTCCCAATGGCCGCCGACGACGGGACCCATGTCCACGTACTACCATCTCAATTTGACATTGGCGCTATTGGTTCTGGCGGCAACGGGTGCCGGTCGGATTGCTGGCCTGGATTTTTTTCTTAACGGCTGCTGCTCTGGCAAAGGGAAAGTGACCCATGAACAACTTGACACCTGAAGAAAAGGCCGTCGGTCGCGATAACTATTATGAAGCCGTAGCGGCTGCCGATGCGGCTGGCCGTTTCGACCGGCGCGACTTCCTCAAAGGCGTGATTGCCTCTGGAGCCGTTACCGGTTCTGGCCTGGGTGCCATGTACTTCGGGTACAGTAAGGTTGGTGACCCGGTGCGCGTTGGCGTGATTGGCACGGGTGACGAAGGTGGAGTCCTGATCGGAGCTATTAATCCTGATTACATGCAGGTGGTGGCCATCGCCGACGTGCGCCCCTCAAGTATTCACCGTGCTTTCCACGGAGACTGGGGAGGATCCAGGCCGGCGTTTACGCATTCCATCCGGCCGGGCCTGGTGGATAAATACGGTTGGAGCAGTGAGTCGGAGGCTCGCAAACACGTCAAGGTTTATGACGCAGAAAACGGCGGTTATGAGGAGCTTTTAAAGAACCCGGACGTCGAAGCGGTGATCATCGCTTTGCCGTTACATCTTCATGCACCGGCTTCCATCGCTGCTATGCAAGCTGGCAAACATGTCCTGACGGAAAAGTTGATGGCGCATAGTGTGGGTGACTGCAAGGAAATGGTCCGCACTTCACGCGATCAAAAGAAACTGCTCGCGACGGGGCATCAGCGGCATTACAGCATTCTTTATGACAATGCGGTGAACCTGCTGCGTTGGGGTTTGTTGGGTGAGATTCAGTTTATTCGGGCACAGTGGCATCGAGGGAACTTACCGGGCCGTGACAGTTGGGAGCAGCCCGTTCCAGGCGGTCTGTTGGCACCAGGTGGTGGAGAGGATGCCGCACGTGTCGATCCGATTTTAGATCGGTTGAAGCGTTTTAAGGCTGATCTGAAAAATCTTGACAAACGGGTCAAAGCTGGGCGTGGTATCGATCAGGATCGTTATCAGTTGTTGCAGCGCCAGATAGCCCAATGGGAGGCTTGGGATCTCGATCAGAAGGTAAAGGCAGAAGACCACGGATACGAGTCGATCACGCTCGAAAATGGTTATCCACGTAGTGCCTTGGAGGAGTTGGTGCGGTGGCGGTTGTGGGATCGTACTGGCGGTGGATTGATGGCGGAATTGGGTAGCCATCAACTGGATGCAGCAAGCATTTTCATCAGCGCTTTGCGAAAGGATGGCAAGAAAGCGCAACCGTTAACAGTACATGCGGTCGGCGGCCGTCACACCTTCCCCTACAACCGTGACGCGGACGATCACGTTTACTGCACCTTTGAATTTCCGGGGCCAGGGTATGATTTTGATGCACCCGCAGATCTCGAGCCGGCGCAACGTGCGCAATTAGCTCGCGACAAATTCGGGTACTACGATGCGGTCAGCAACTATCCCAACCCCGAAGAGAATATTCCTTCGTATGACGTTGATTCCAACAAACGTATCATCGTGACCTACTCGTCGATAATGGGGAACGGATTTGGCGGTTACGGAGAAGTTGTGCTTGGGTCAAAAGGGACGCTCGTCCTGGAGAAAGAGCAGGAAGTGATGCTTTACAAGGGTTCGAGCACTTCCTCAAAGATCAAGGTTCGCGATGAAGGATCTGGCGGTGCCGTGCTGGATACCCAGGCGAGTGGGGATATGGCGGCAGTTGCCAAGGCAGCCGATACGGGGCCGGTTAGCCGTGGCTACACCGAGGAAATGGAGCACTTTGCGTGGTGCATTCGTAACTCGGATCCAGTCAATCAGCCACGCTGTCATGGCGATGTGGCGTTGGCAGACGCTGTCATTGCGTTGACCTCCAAGTTGGCGATTAGCCGTTCAAAAGCCGGGCAGGGTGGGTTTGTGACGTTTCGGCCCGAGTGGTTTGACGCGGAAAACGAAGCCACGCCGGAAGCAGAGATCGGCAAGACCGGTTAAGGTGGCTCCGACCGTGGCGAGTTGGTCGCTTTGATTGCCTGCAGGGTCACGCAGTCGCGTCAGGCGATACGCTCAGGCAACGCTGGTACCTTGTCAGGCAAATGTGCGCGTTACGCGATCGAGCGAACGTTGCGGATGCGCATTCTCAGGCGGGTTGGGACGCCGTCGTCTTGCATCCGGTCAACGAAGTCTGCCCGGTCAACCGCCATAGAACCGCCGGCCTATTCTTCGACAATGACTTCTTTGACTTTCTGGACAAAGTGCGGCGTTTTGCCACCTTTGCTCAGGTCAACCGCCTTTTTTTCCGCCTGTTTTTTCTGATGAAACTCGTACAGTGCCACGCGTTTCAACGACTGGCTGAAGATTCCCCAGAAAATCTTTTTCCGCTCGTCAGCGGCCGATTTCTTGGCCCGTGTTTTCCGTTTTACGGTTGTTTTCTTGGCGGTTTTCTTCTTCGCGGCGTTTTTTTTCTTTTTGGCAGTCTTTTCGGCGGCCGCGACGCTCTCGGCCTCTTCACGTAACTTCTTGCGATTTACGACTTTGCGGGCCATTGCTGATCTGCCAAGGGTGGTGCGAAACGGGACGGACACAGGGCGTCCAAACGGGCNNCNATCATAACCCATTCAAGGGCACGCGAATAGCGGGTNAAANACGCGGGTTGGCAACCGGGAACCAAGCTTGTTTNTCTACAGTGGCCCGACTCAGTTGGGGTCGACGGAAGTCGCACCTGGAGGTGGTGTNCCTTTGCCTTTTGCCACATACTCGGAGCGCTGACGCGAGTATTCCTGCGCGCTCGGCAAATCCACGGTCTCGCTGGTCGCTTCTATTTGGCCGGCAGCACCTTGTTGAAAGAGTTTTTTCAAGAAGGGGCGGCCCCAGCCACAGCCAGTGCCTGCGCCGAAGCACTCGCTCAGTTGACTTTCGCGCTTGGGCTGGTTCACCCGGATGTAATTGACAACCTTCCTCCGGGTGACGTGAAAGCACAGGCAGAGTTCGTCGTTGGGTTCCACGTTCAGCCCTCCGTGGCGGTTGCCAGACGCAAGCCGATGCGACAGGCAGTATGAAAGTGTGCCAGATCAAGCGCTTCCTTGACGGTATGTGCGTTGGACTGGCCACAACCGATCGTCACCGTAGGCAGGCCGTGGGCGGTAAGCCAGTTGGCATCGACCCCACCGTTGGCCACGGCGTGGAGCGGATCGCAATCGATCGAACGTATCGCGGCTTCGGCCATGCGCACGCTGGGGTCGTCTGCGGGAAGTACAAACGACTCGTAGTCTAAGCGACCATCAAAGAGAATTTGGCCTTTTTGTCCGAGGTCATTCTTGACTTCTTTGATGGCGCGTTGGAAGGCACGCTCGATCTCACGCACGATGCGTTTGCGAAACTGCGGGTTGTGGCTGCGGGCTTCGGCCCGGATTGTAACTTGATCCGTGACGACGTTGGTCGCCTCACCACCTTGAATAAAACCAACGTTGCTGGTTCCCGATTGTTTGCCTTTTTGAACCCGCCCATGCCAGCCATTGCGTTGCAGGTCTGCAATTGCCAACGCTGCGATCGAGATGGCACTGATGCCGCGTTCAGGCGCCCCACCTGCGTGGCTGGCAAGTCCATCAATACGGATCGACAAACGGTAGCCGCCGGTGGCACCGACGGTTAGTTTGGTTGGGGAACCACCGTCCCAGTTGAATCCCAATCGTGGTTTCCCCAGCAGGCTCTTTCTCAGGAATCGAGCACCCTGTAGGCCGACTTCCTCTTGGACAAACCAGCAGAAGGTGAGCGGCGGGTGCGGTAGGCCATGGCGGAGTATTTCCAGGGCCGATGTCAGGGTGACGGCGACGCCGGCACGGTCATCTGCCCCCAAGCCGGTGCTGGGGTCGGCGGAGCGTACAATTCCATTATTGAGACGCGGTTGACAGCCGACACAAATGGGCACCGTGTCCATGTGCGCGGCTAACAGGCGGCGAGGTCCCCGCCGTGTGCCAGCCAGTTTGAAGACGAGATTACCAGCGTTGCCCGGCAGGTGCGTCTTTTGAAAAACCTTATCGCTTTGAATCGACGCGGGTGATGCACCTGCTTTGATTAATGTCCGGGTGATGAAATCAGCAACGCCAGCCTCGTTCCCGCTCTTGCCAGAAATCGCCATCAGCTTCATGACGAGATCGGTTGCTCTTTTCAGGTTAGGTTCCGGCGGTTCTGCTGACGCCTTCGCGGGTGATTTTCTAGCGGTCTGGGATCCAGCCATAGCCAATCCTATCTCATCCAGAATCGAGAATGATGTTTTGTTGGGGCGTTTGTGCAGCGGGGGACTCTTGTATATGGTCTGTCTCGGCGCCTATCCTAGCGAAGCGTTTGCGATCTGCAAAACCGTTGTAAAGGTTGTTTTATCTTTTGTGTCGTGCTCAGGTGTTGGCGACGCACGCCCCCTGAAGGGACGTAGTTTGTTGGGGAGAGACGGCGATGCAACATCTGTTAGCCGGCGGTTGGGATTCGGCGGACTGGTTCAAGGAGCATGGCTATCCCTCCTATCGCCACCGGCAACTGGCAAGCTGGATTTTTCAAAAGCGAGCAACTGATTTTGCGCAAATGTCTGACTTGCCCGGAACGTTGCGGCAAGAGTTAGCCAGAGACTTCCGACTTTGGACTTCGGATGTGGTTTCGCATCAGCACGCCGATGATGGAACTGAGAAGCTCTTGTTGCAATGGCCGGATGGAGGTCGCATCGAGTGTGTTTTGTTGCGTGATGGGATACGACGTTCGATCTGCGTCAGTACGCAAGTAGGTTGCGCGATGGGTTGCGTCTTCTGCGCTAGTGGTTTGGATGGTGTCGAGAGAAACTTGAGCACGGGCGAAATTGTCGAGCAGATGTTGCGATTGCAGCAGAGCTTACCGGTTCAGGAACGCCTCAGCCATCTGGTGGTGATGGGGATGGGGGAACCTCTAGCGAATCTGGATAATTTGCTGCCAGCTCTAGAGCTAGCCAATCAGGAAAGCGGGCTGGGGATTAGTAGCCGGAGAATAACGATCTCGACGGTTGGGATTCCTCAAGCCATTCGCCGCTTGGCTGACCGATCCTCTCATTTTCATCTCGCCGTTTCATTGCACGCACCCGATGACGAATTGAGAAATCGATTAGTCCCGGTCAATCGCAATATCGGATTGGCCGATTTACTGGCTGCCTCGGACCACTATTTTGAAGTCTCTGGGCGGCGTTTGACATTTGAGTATGTGTTGTTGGCAGGAGTCAATGACCATGAAACCCACGCTCACGGACTGGTACGTTTGTTGAAACGCCGGTCGGCGCTTTTGAATGTAATTCCTTACAACCCGGTTGCAGGTCTGCCTTTTAAAACCCCTGATCGAGCGTCGCTCCAGCGATTCCGGGTGATCCTGGAGAACGGTGGTTTGAACGTCCATTTCCGCCGTCGCAAAGGCGACCGGATTAATGCGGCGTGCGGTCAATTGCGCCGCTCGACATCTGAGCCCAGTGGGGAGCGATGAATTTGCGGGGCGGCCTGGCCCTGCTGTTGGGTGCGGGCCGGCGATTCCCAGCAGTCTGTGACGATCAGAGTGGCCTACCGGCGGAGTTTGACAGTGGGTACCAGGACGGCCCGTCCGTTGCCAGACCCACGGACGGGAGAAGCTGTTTCCAACAGGGAGTTGCTAGCATGCTTTCAATTAAATGCGACAGCCCACGCTGAGAGTGCCCTTCCCCGCCGTTTTTTCAGGACAATTCATGCAGTCGGTACAACCGGCAAACCGAATACATGAAGGCATCTACATGCCGGGGGTGATCTGGGTCTTGGTGAGCCGCACATTCTTTTGTGGCCACGCGGACTGAGTGGACTCCCGTCTTGTTCCGCCTTTTTTTACTGTAACGACGGCGTGCGAGGCCG
This sequence comes from Planctomycetaceae bacterium, assembly GCA_002724245.1. GTDB lineage: Bacteria > Planctomycetota > Planctomycetia > Pirellulales > Pirellulaceae > UBA9264. Next base: position 9,945 of record PBOG01000087.1, on the reverse strand, counting down.
CGATGACCAAACAAGTTTTGAAGGATTCGTATCACAAGCTGGTGCGTCGAGCAGGACGGTTGCAGATTTCACTGCTTTCGGTGCTTGCGTTGGCCATCACGGTGACAGGATATGTTTGTTTGGCGAATGGTCCGTTTGATGGAAGCTACTTTCGTACCCGCTCGTTCCGACCGAACACGGCACAGCCGCCGGTAGCCAACGAGCAAGGCGGTTACCGCGTGGAGCAGTTTCAACGCGCACAACCGTCTTCCAGGGAACCCGCACGCGCTGTTGCAGAGACGCCGCAGCAGTCGGACGAGTACCTGCCCGAAGTTCCCTACGCGCCCCTGGTTGCGACGGAACCAGTGCTAGCACCGCGGACCACGCCAGGTGAGCCAGATTTGTGGAATGCGGAGTCGTCCGTTCCCAGTCCAGCAGGGACTTTTTCTGGAGATTTGTTTTCGACCGAAACGCTTGTTCTGCCTCCGCCGTCAACGCCGGCAGAGACCATGTCAGGTTTGCCACCGGCCGAGCCGGATGTCATGGAGAAGGACACGTTTTCGGGCGCATTATTTTCAACCGGTCCGCTCGAGCGACCAGCTATGAGTGACCACTCGGAATTGCCCGTTGGATTGCCCCCGGGCGCTGAGGCCCCGATTGTTGAGGCCCCGATTGTTGAGGAACGTCCGGTCGTCGACGCGTTTAGTGGCGAGCTATTTTCTGCCGGTTTGGCGGCAGTGCCCACGGAATCCTCGTCGCGACATGCGGTGCGGAAAGCTGACGATCCTATGCCCCAGCCGATTCTCAAACGCGAAGTCGCTTCGACGACTCCGGTAGCAGAACGCCAGGCTGTGCGGGTTGGCCAGACTGAAGCGGAGATGTCGGCGTTAATCCGCGCGGAGGCTACGAGGGTGCCCGAGGCAACGCCCGTCGTTGCACCATCACTTTCCAGGACACCCGCCATTATTCGACGGCAGGACCCGATGACCGCAGAGATCGTCCAGCAGCCCGCCCCAGTAATCGCACCGCCGCGGCGGAGCGAACCGTCAGTTGGATCTGAAGAGCCATTTGCGGAGGTGTTGGCGGCGCGTGAAGCGGAGGCTGATGAAAACGAGGGCGTGGTACCGGCCCAACCCGACCTCGGACTGCCACCCGTGGTAGACCGGGTTGAGCAGCCTTTCGCTGGACCTTTTGTCCCACCGGCGGTGACACAGGCACCGATTTCAGAGCCAACCGCCTTGCCTCCGGTATCTTCGATTGATGATCCTGTGGACCCGCAGCAGTCAGGCGGTCTGGAACAAACGCCCCAGTCAGGCCCGTCGGTCGCTCCTGAGGTGCTGGCCGAAAAAGTGTTCGCCGCGCCTGCGCCCGTCGTTGACCAGCTGCCAGAGCGTTTGGCGCCGATGGATACCCCGGCCGATCCCCTGAGGGCGTCGCAGGAATTCACACCAACTTCCGACCCGGAAGTTCCATTCCAGTCGGTTTTGGAAACGACTTCGGTTCCCCAAGTCCACCAGGATCTGACGTCGTCAACGCCCCCAGCGCAGACTTTGGAGTTGGCTCCGACTCAACTTGCACCTCCCGTGGTCGTCACACAACCACTGCTCCCGGTTGCCGATTCTGTCATCCCACAGGACACGCAGATACCTGTGACAGAACCGCCGGTCGTGGTTGCTGATCCACTCATCCCCACCGCCGCGGAGGAAGCAGGGATGGAGGCAGGGACTGCCATGATGGACCCGGTCAACCAACCCATTGAGGGGTTGGGATTCAGTTGTCCGGACTCCTGGTACGTTCGGGTTGAGATGCCACACTACAATCGCGAAGGCAATAAGGGCATCAGTTATTCGACCGGATTCCGACTTGACGATTTTTCCTTCGAACCAGGTGGGCGGCTGGTGCTCGGCCGCCAACGTGATTGTCTGGAAGGCTGGGAGCTGACATTTACCGGCATGTTTGAATGGGAAGTCGAAGATGAGCGGGATCATCGCTCCGGCGGTGACACTGGAGAACCCGACTTTTACACGACGCTGGTGCCTGTCGATGTCGATGCCTCATCGTTCCTCGGTGCACCTTATCAGTACTCGCGTTTCCGTTCCCGGTTTGACAGCTTGGAGCTGGTGACGAAACGTTGGGGCTGGGATGTGATCAGCTGCACAAGTGGAATTCGCTACATCGACGTCAATGAAGAATTTGAGCTGTATTCGATTGACACTGACGAGTCCATTGGTCATTTGCGCATGAATACGCAAAACAACGCGGTCGGCTACCAGTTGGGTGTCGACGTCTACTATCCGGTGGGTCGCTGGACGATGGAAGCCAACCTCAAGGGTAGTGTAAATGCCAACCTGGCCCGTGGTCAGTTCCGCTTGGAGAATGGTGGTCCCTGGCCCGATTTTGGCACACTCTACGGTAACGACTTCACCACTGTNNNTTTCTCGGGATTGGTGGAACTTGGTTACCACATGAACTACCAGCTGAGCGAGCGGATGAAGCTGAGAGCCGGTTACGAGGCNATTTTCCTGTATGGANTGGCTNNCGCGGTTGAGCAGCTGCGTGATGGTACTTTGCGAGTGAACACGGGGACTCACGCGGACACNGAACGCTGGGTNGTCTATCATGGCGGCACGTTNGGTCTGGAGATTTCCTGGTAGTTGTGCCGNNGTNNAAGACCGTCTGATCCGCCGATCCTGTCTCTTGGGCAGCGCTGGCATATCCCTTCTCAGCTGAGCCGCGACTGATGGATTCCCTGGGAATGCTCGAAACGACGGGGCTCACGCCCGCTGTGGCAGCCCTCGATGCGATGGAAAAAACGGCCGGCGTACGCCTGCTACAGGCTGAAGTCAACGACATGCTGGGGATCTGTTTCAAGATTCAGGGTGCTCCAGATGCGGTGACGCTCGCACTGCAAGCTGGCTACGAGTTGGCAGCCACATTGGGTGGCCAACCCGTCACGGCGTCGATCAACCGGCCCGATGAGGATGCCTGGCAGGTCATTGATGTTCCCCGTGAGTACAATCCACTCATACAACAGGATGTGGTGTGGATTCCCCAGTTCGAGGCGACTTCCCAATCTGAGGAGGAGAGCAACGTGGCCAAACGCGCACCCGATGCATTGGGTTTCATTGAAACCCAGGGGTTCACGGCTGTCTTTCAGGCCATTGACACGGCTTGTAAGGCCGCTCAAGTCGAGGTCGTTGGTAAGGAAAAGTTGGGTGGCGGATACGTCACCGTCGTGATCCAGGGCGACGTGGCGGCGGTCCGTGCAGCGGTGGATGCGGGGCAGGGGCAGGTTGCAGCGCTGGGCAAACTGATTGCTGCGCACGTCATTTCACGCCCCAGTGAAAACGTCCTGAAACTACTACCCAGCTGAACGGCAACGGGTGTTGTTGTCGAAGACGGTTTGGATTCGGGCTGCCAGGCATCAGCGATTCTGTCAGCGCTGCACATAAGGCCCCAGCGCTGGGTGTCGCAGGAACCAGTCTGAAGGTCTGGTTTGCAGCCGCTGGTCATAGGTGCGGCGCATGCGTTCTTCCCAGTGCCCTGCGATTTCGGGCGCTTCCAGTTTTCGCCCCTGGTCGTCAATCTGCTCAATCCACGCATCGAGCGCGGCCGCCAGGCGTTGCTGGATCGTGGCGTACTCTGGGGTGCCTGCCAGGTTGTTGATTTCGTAGGGGTCGGCTGCCAGGTCGTACAGTTCTTCCGCGGGACGTCGGGGTGCCAGGTACCGGGCGGGGGGACCGGTCAGTTGACCCTGGGCGTGTAAATGCCGCATCAAACCGAGGATCGGATATTCGGCTTCTTTGTAGCGGTTGAGTTGCAGGAAGGGTTTCTCGGGAAAACGGTTGCGGAGGTAACGAAAACGTTGACTGCGCACGGTACGAATTGACAATACGGTTTCGTCACCCCGGTCTCGTCCGCCGAAGACATACTGTCTTTCCGGCTCAGCCGCATCGCCGAGCAGCACCCGGCCTTGCAGTTGGGGCGGTTTGGCGATCCTGGCAAACGCCAGGAGCGTGGCAGTGATATCTAGCGACGAGACCATCTGCTGCGCAATCGCGCCTCGCTGATAGCCTTGCGGTGGTGGTAGCTGTGGATTGTTTTCCGGCCAGTAGATGAGTAGCGGGATTCGCAGGCCGCTATCGTACGGCCATTGCTTGGCGCGCGGCATGGCGCGTCCGTGATCGGACATAAACACGATGATTGTGTTCCGTTCAAGACCATCTTGTTTCAATCGCTCGAGGACAAATTGGACCTTCTTGTCGACCGCCATGACGCCGTTTAGATATTGGGCCCAGACCGCCCGGGTGACCGGGTGGTCGGGGTAGTACGGTGGAATCTTGACACGCGCGGGACGAGCAGGCTGCGCAATCTGTCGATGGGCCTGGTTCCAGCTGCGGCCACGATGTGTCTCACTGAAGTTGAGCTGGGCCAGGAAAGGTTGGTTTGCTTTGAGTTGATCCCAGCGGTTCATATCAAACGGTTGGCTACCTTTGGGATAAGAGAAATTCCAATCGGTTTTGCCGGTGCCGCGGTAAAACCGGCTGGCTTGGGGGGCGGTTGTCAACTTCTTTAGGTTCGCGGTGCGGTAACCGGCTTCCCGGAAACGGTCGGTGACAAGTCTTACACCATCTGGAAGGGGGGTTTTGCCGTCGCGATGGGAGCGATGATTGTGTGCGTTGATACTCATGGCGTACATGCCAGTCATGAACGATGAACGGCTGGTAGAGCAGACAGGGGTGACGGTAAACGTATTGCGATACTCCATACCCTGCTGCGCCAGACGATCGAGTGTGGGCGTGTGGAGTTCCGGTATCTGGTGACGGGACAATTCAGGCCCCATGTCTTCGGCCACAATCCAGAGGATGTTCGGGCGTCCAGCCGTTGCACCATGGGGATGTTCCGAGTCGACCTGACGCTCGCTTGCCGTGGCCCAGCTGACGAGCAGGAGTCCTAGTGCAGCGTGGTGAAAAAACCGTTTCATGGGAAAACACTCTTGGGTTTGAAGTGGGGTGCTGCCCTTGCACTGTTTTTGACACGGTCCTGCTGACGCAGTACCTGAAGGTTTACTCCATGGGATGTCGCGCGCACAAGCCAGCCGCTAGTTTGACGCTCGGCGCTGTGGTCCGGCCAGGACCGGGCCGGGGTGGTTATTGTTTGGTAGGCGCAGGAGCTGCAATGGTGTGATTCTATCGGCCGTGTAGACAGCCATTGTGTAGACAGATGGCCACGCTTCCTGTCGTCGACCTATAATAGGAGCTGGCTTCCCGGGCGTTTTCCCGCGAAGTGACCGGGGAGTAACAACGGTTGTGACACTACGTGAAGGAGCAAGGCCCGTGTATCTCAGGCTGGTAAAACTTGCAGGGCTGATCGTGTTGTCGCTGGCGTCGATTCCCGTCGCTGCCCAGACCCGGGACGTCAATCGTGATGCCTCGTTGCGTTTCTTCGAGAATCGTATTCGGCCGCAGCTGGCTGAGAATTGTTACGAATGTCACGGACCTGAACGCCAGGAGTCCGGTTTGCGCCTGGATACCTATGCCGGGATTATCGAGGGGGGAGACACTGGCGAGGCGGTTGTGCCTGGGGAGCCGGATGAAAGCTTGTTACTGGTGGCTCTCTCTTACGAGAATGAAGAGCTGGAAATGCCACCGGACGGCAAGTTGTCCGACCGAGTGGTTATGGACATGCGTCAATGGATTGAACTGGGGGCACCGCACCCTGACCAGGGGCGCCCTGTCAAGGAAGCGTCGCCGCAGGAGCCGCAGGAAGAGCAACAGTGGTCTTTTATTCCGCCGCGAACGGGCCGGTTACCGGAAGTACGTCAGGCAGGCTGGCCGCAGTCACCGCTGGACCATCATGTGTTGTCCCGGTTGGAAAAACGAGAAATTGCGCCTGCCCCGGCTGCCGACCCGCGGACACTCATTCGCCGCGTCACATTTGACCTGATTGGCTTGCCTCCTACGCCAAGTGAAGTTCAGGAGTTTGTCACTGCTACGGCACCGGACTCCTATGCACGACAGATTGATCGGTTATTGGCGTCGCCCCGATATGGTGAACGCTGGGGGCGTTATTGGCTGGATGTGGCGCGTTATGCAGACTCCAATGGATTGGATGAAAATCTGGCTTATGGAAATGCCTGGCGTTATCGGGATTACGTGATTGGCGCCTGGAATGCGGATAAATCGTTTGATCGGTTTGTGACCGAACAACTCGCCGGCGATTTATTGCCGTCAGGCACGGAGTCAGAACGTCGTCAACATCTGGTGGCGACGGGATTTCTCGCGCTGGGTCCTAAAGTCCTGGCGGAGGTCGACGCCAAGAAAATGGAAATGGATATTATCGATGAACAGGTAGATACCCTGGGCAGAGCACTGTTGGGACTGACGGTCGGATGTGCGCGTTGTCACGACCATAAATTCGACCCCCTCACGAATGCGGACTACTACGGCCTGGCGGGTATCTTCAAGAGTACTCGGACGATGGAGAATTTCATCAAACTGGCGCGGTGGCATGAGAATTCGATTGCCACTGCCGCGCAGCAGCAGCGGCAATCGCTGCATCAGGAGGCAGTCGAGTCAACCAAAGCTGCGATTAAAGAGCTGATGGCGGCCGCCCAGCAGGGCGAAAAGCAGCCAGGTGTTGCGGCCTCGCCTGGGTCTGCCGATGCGGCCCGGCGGTCTTTGAAACAACTGCAGGAAAAGTTGGCTGAACTGGAAAAACATGCTCCGCAGATGCCAACCGCAATGGGTGTCCAGGAAGGCGAGGTGACGGATCTGAAAATTCACATTCGCGGTAGTCATCTGCGTCTTGGGGCGACTGTACCACGGCGTTTCCCTGCTTTTCTGGCGGGTGCGGATCAGGAATCTCTGGACCCTTCCCGGAGTGGGCGTTTGCGTTTGGCGGGCTGGTTGACCGATCCGAGTAATCCACTGACGGGACGAGTCATCGTCAATCGCATCTGGAGATGGCACTTTGGTCGCGGTTTGGTGGGGACACCGGATAATTTCGGCCTGCTTGGTGAATTGCCCACCCATCCAGAGTTACTGGATTGGATGGCGGTACGGTTTGTTGAAGATGGCTGGTCCATCAAGTCGTTGCATCGGATGATCTTGTCGTCCAGTACTTATCGGCTGAGTAGTCAAGCGAATCAACATGCAGTACGCGCAGACCCGGAGAACCGATTGTTGGGCCGCGCGGCGGTACGGCGTCTGGAGGCTGAGGCGATTCGTGACGCGCTGCTGTTTGTCAGTGGTCAGTTGGATCTGGGAATGGGGGGATCGTTGTTGCACGTCGAGAATCGTCAATTTCTCTTCGATCACACATCCAAGGATGGAACGACCTACGACAGCCACCGTCGTTCAATCTATCTGCCCGTAATTCGCAACCACCTGTTTGATGTGTTTCAACTGTTTGATTATGCCGATGCCAGTGTGACAAACGGAAATCGTACAACTTCGACGGTGGCACCACAGGCGTTATTTATGCTCAATGGTGACCTCGTGCGGGCAGCGATGAAAGCGCTCGCCGGTCGTGCACTGCGTGAAGGAGGTGGGGAATCACGGGATCAGATTCGCTTTCTCTACATGGCGACATTGGCGCGTCAGCCACGAGTGGAAGAAATTCAGCAGGCGCAGTTGTTTGTCGACCAGTTTCGTTTGGCGGCAGCGGCCAGTGGCTCCAACTCACCAGGTTCGGGAATTGGCTGGGAGGCGCTTTGCCAGGTTTTGCTGGCGTCCAACGAATTCATCCACATTCGTTAGGTGCGGTGGAGAAACAGAATACAGAGAAGTGACGAGGCGTTTGTCATCGATGTCTTTCTCACGTCGTCGAGATGTGCGTCGATTATGCGATATGAGGTAACTATGAAAAGTCTACAAGGGTCGTCCCGACGAGCGATGTTGCGTAACACTGCCGTTGGGTTCGGGCATTTGGCGCTCTGTGGCATGTTGTCGCGCGCGGCCGCTGAGGATCGCGTAGCCGACGCGGGTCCGTTACGTTTTCTGGCTGCCAGGCAGCCCCACTTTCCGCCTCGCGCACGCCGTGTCATTTTTCTGTTCATGAAAGGCGGCCCATCGCATGTAGATACGTTTGAGTACAAGCCCCGCTTGCAGCGGGATGATGGCAAGCCTTTGCCTTTTGCCAAGCCGCGCGTGCAGTTTGCACCGACGAACAACTTGTTGCGTTCGCCCTGGAAATTTCGCCAATATGGCGAGAGTGGCAGTTGGGTCAGTGAGCTGTTTCCGCATCTGGCGAATCAAGTCGACGATCTCTGTATGTTGCACGGTGTACACGGTACCAATGCAGCTCACGGCGGCGCGTTGCTGAAGCTGCACACTGGGAGCGACAACTTCGTACGTCCCAGTATGGGAGCCTGGGTGTCCTACGGTTTGGGCACTGAGAACGAGAACTTGCCAGCTTTTGTGACGATTTGTCCGACCTTGGCCCATGGTGGCGTAAAGAACTGGGGATCGGCGTTCTTGCCCGCCTGGTGCCAGGGAACTCCGCTGGGAGTTGCCAGCCAGCCAGCCTCGAGCGCGACAGTCAAGTACGCTACGAATCAGCGATTTCCGTTGCGACTCCAGCGTTTGCAATTGGATTTATTACGACAAGTCAATGAGCAGCATCTGCAGGAGACGGGGCCCAACGCGATCCTGGAGAGCCGCATTGCGCTGTTTGAACTCGCGTTTCGTATGCAGTCTGAAATTCCACAAATCCAGGACATTTCGAGCGAGTCGGCCGCGGTTCGGCGCCAGTATGGCTTGGATGAAAAGATCACCGCTGATTTCGGACTCCAGTGCCTGTTAGCGCGGCGATTTGCGGAACGCGGTGTGCGTTTTATCCAGGTGACGCATAGCGATTCGAAGGTGCAGTGGGATCAGCACGGTGACTTGAAACAGGGACACGAGAAAAACGCGTTGGAAGTCGACAAGCCGATCGCCGGTCTATTGGCGGATCTCAAAACCCGCGGCTTGCTGGAGGATACGCTGGTATTGTGGGGTGGTGAGTTTGGTCGAACGCCGACGGCCCAGGGAAGCAACGGCCGTGATCACAACCCTTACGGATTTACGATGTGGATGGCGGGGGCAGGTGTCAAGCCGGGCTTCCATTTTGGTGCCACCGACGAGTACGGGTTCTTTGCCCGTGACGACAAGATGCATATTCACGACGTCCATGCGACGCTGCTACACCTGTTGGGAATTGATCATGAGGAATTGACATATCGTTACGCGGGACGTGATTTCCGACTGACAGATGTGGCCGGCACGGTTGCACACGACATTTTGTCTTGAACTGGATGAGTGTTGGTGGCAAGCGGGTGCGTCGACGTCTCTCGCCTCATCAGTAATGTGCATTGCGGCTAGCACGCGAGTGCCTGGTGCTCGAGCGAGTATCCGACCCTCTGGAACAACGATTTGAGGTTTGCGGCGTACTGCGGGATGTATTTGTGGCGTCGCGGTGCGCGAATTACCGTGGTTTGCGAGTTGCAAGATTTCTCTTGTTTGGATAACGAGGTGATGGTTTCATGTCGCCGGCACCGACTCCCGCTAGGCTGGATTCAGATGAAGTCTTGAGGTTAGCTCGTGCTGTAGTCGCGGCGGATCGATTTCCACACCTGGCTACCGTGGATGGGGATCAGCCGCGGTTGCGGCCGGTGTCGCCCGTCAAGACAGAGGGATTTTGTGTGTATGTTGCGAACTTGCGTTCATATCACAAAACGGCCGAAATTGAGGCCAACCCGAAGGTTGAGCTCTGCTACCTTGATGCAGAGCACAATCAGGTGCGGATTACGGGACAGGCAGATGTTCTTTCGGACCGTGCCGTATTGCAACAAATCTGGGAAGAAAATTCCTTGTTGCGGCATTACCTGGGTGAGATCGACAATCCCCAATTAATTGTCTACGTGATCAAGCCAGAGCGCGTGCGTTATATGCAGGAATGGGCGCTGGAGTACCATGAAGTGCCACT
>PBOG01000086.1 GCA_002724245.1 Planctomycetaceae bacterium | reverse complement strand
TCGAAACGATGTTGCATCCGCGAAGGCGGAGTCGAAACGATGTTGCATCCGCGAAGGCGGAGTCGAAACGATAAGGTGTAATTGAACATGAAAGTTGCTGCCATCATTACTTGTATGCGGCACCGCTCGCATGCCCATGTGATTCTCGAAAACTTTTTGGAGCCTTACTTGTTCAACGGTCGTGTCGTTGAGTCTGGTTGTGAGATTGTCTCCATGTATGTGGACCAATTTCCGAGATCGGATATGGCGCGCGACGTGGCAGACCAATACGGTATTCGGATCTACCCAACGATTCGTGAGGCGGTGTGCAACGGCGGACGCCGGTTGGGTGTCGATGCGGTATTGTCGATTGCCGAGCACGGCCGCTATGGGCACACGCGACGCGGTCAGAAGCGGTACCCCCGCAAGCGGTTTCTGGACGAAATTTTTGAGGTATTTCAAGCAAGTGGCCACAGTGTACCGGTTTTCAATGACAAGCATCTGAGCTATCGCTGGGATTGGGCGGAGCAGATTTATCAGCGCAGTCAACGGGAGGGTATTCCGCTAATGGCTGGGAGTTCGGTGCCTTTGGCCCAACGAGATCCGCCTCTGGAATTGCCTCACGCTGCGGATATTACCGAAGCCGTTTCGATTCACGGCGGCCCCGTGGAGGCGTATGATTTTCACGCGCTGGAGGTGTTGCAGTCGCTCGTCGAGTCCCGTCGCGGCGGTGAGACTGGTGTCCGTGGTATTGAGTTTCTTGATGGCAACCGATTGTGGAACGCGGCACGCCGAGGCCGTTGGTCCGCTGACTTGGCGGAAGCGGCCATGGCGGCCGAGTTGGGTACACCACCGAAGAGTTTGCGTCGTATTCCAGGGGAACGGGTGGTGCCGCAGCACGGTGTGATCATTCACTTTGTTGACGGCCTGAAAGCGACTATGTTGACGGTTGGCAAGAGTGACACGCGATGGAATTTTGCCTGCCGGCTGAAAGGGGAGAGCAAGATTCAAGCCACAGCACTACGTGTAGGCCCATGGCAGAACCGCAATTTGTTTAAAGCGTTATCGCATGCGATACAGAATCATTTTCGCAACGCTCGTCCACCCTACCCGTTGGAGCGGACGCTTCTGACGACCGGGCTGGTCGAGTCGATCATGCATGCGCGTGAAAATCCAGGCGTTGAACTGGCTACGCCACATCTGGAGTTTACCTACCGCGCGCGAAAGTTCTCAGCATTCTGCGAACGCGGGGCCACCTGGCAGAAGATTACTGACGAGATGCCCGAGCCACGCGGCATAACCGGCTATCCATATGACGGACGGTCGTGAGTGTTGCGCCGTGAAGGCGGTTATACCTGGTCCCGCTGCAATTCCTCGTGCTTGGACCAGAACGCCTCGATGTCTTCCAGTGTGTGTATCTCGTACTTCCCATCCTGTAGTCGTATTGGTTGTTGTGTATAGTCTGAAACAACCTTTTCGATGGCTTTGAAAGAGAGCTGGTCCGGGGGAATGGACAGGCTGACTAGCGCCGGATGTTCGTCAGCTGGGTTGGTGGCAACTCCTCCTTCCGGAAGGAAGATGGTCCCAGTTGCGAAATCTACCGCGAAGGCGATCAAGCCTGGAACAAAAAAGAAACAGAGGCCAATCGTATCGAGTGCGACTACGGTCCAGTCAAGACGGCCCAGAGTTTGTCCGCGACGTTCGGGATAGAGGAGCAGCCCGCATCCAGACAAATGGACACCCAGCGAAGAAGCGAAAACCAGAACGCTGCGACGGCTGATCACATGAGAGCTCCGGCGAGATGCATAACGTTTGATTTTGTTTGACAAGGATTGCAGGAGTCTTGTACTGCAGCGTTCGGATCGACTCAAGGTGAATAGGCTCGTTTGGCTCGGGTTTCCGAGGGAATTCGTGATCCAGGTTGCGGTGCCCGGATAAGGCGAGCAGAACCCCGTCCCGTTCAGCTGGAGGTTGATCCGATATCCGTTTTGGCAGGGAGTAATTATCTCGATCAGCTAGACCGTAGCTGTCGCGAGGCGAGGCTGCTCGACGTGGTGGCAGGTTTTTGATTACAACAACCGCATGCGGTTGCGTCTTAATTTAGTTTTGGTCAGGGAGGTGAGGACGTTTGAGATTCTTGACACGTATTTGGGAGGTCCTGGGGGCCGACCGTAAGCTGATGGTATGGTCCGTGTTGCTTGGGTTGTTGTTTACCGGGCTGGGGATCGTTCCACCACTACTTGTGCGCGAGATGCTTCATTGGCTGCGCGAACCGGACGCCGCAGGTAATTTCTGGCTGCTCGGGTGTGGGGTGGCAGTGGTCTATCTGCTGAGAGGTGCGGCGCGTTACCTGTATGGATTGTGTTCGCACATTGCGGCGTATCGGACATTGCATCGGTTGTCGCTGCGGGTTTACGGCCATTTGCAACGGATGTCCCCTGGTTACCTCAATCGCCATCACTCAGGAAACCTGGTGGCTCGTACCATTGGGGATGTGGAATCCGTGGAAGATTACATCGCACACGGAATTCCGGAATCGATGCTGGCGATTGTGATTCCGGCGACGCTAAGTGCTGTCCTCTTGGTGATCAATTGGCAATTGGCATTAATTGCGTTGGCGCCGATCCCGGTGATTGCGGTGATGGTTTATCTGATCACATCAAGTACGCGAAATGCCTGGCGCGGAGCGCGGCGTCGATTTGCCGAAGTGTCTGCGACCATTCAGGACCACCTTTCCGGGTTGACGGTGGTTCAGTCTTTCGTGCGCGAAACAGACATGGCAAGGCGAGTTCGTCTGAAGAGCGAGTCATACCGGGATCGTATGATCTATGCCAATAAATGGTCCCTGGTACCTGCAGGGGTTATTGAAGCTGCCAGTGGTGCAGGTTTCGTATTGCTTATTTGGGCAGGAGGTTGGATGCAGCCGAATGGAACGAGCCAGCCCGCATTAGCTGTGGATGTAGCAGATTTAGTGGTGTTGCTCATGTACCTGGGGCAAATCGTGTTGCCATTCCTCAGGTTGGCGAATCTGACGGAGAATCTCCAGAAAGCATCTGCGAGCGCCGAGCGCGTGTTCGAATTATTGGATACCCCGCCTGATATTGTTGATCCCCCCTCGCCCGTTACACCGACGGATCGCAGTCGGGCGATTCAATTCGACAATGTGACGTTTGGTTATGATGGTGAAACAACCGTGTTGGATGGAGTGTCCTTTGAGGTGCGCGATGGCGAAACCGTTGCCATTGTCGGGATCACTGGCGTCGGGAAATCTACAGCCTGCCATTTGCTGTTGCGGCTGTTCGATGTTACGTCAGGTGTTGTCACCATTGGTGGTGTCGACGTTCGGCAACTGTCGTTGAAGTGGTTGCGAGAGCAGATTGGAATGGTTTCCCAGGACGTGTTCCTGTTCGCTGGTACGATTCGAGAAAATCTGCTGTTGGGCAGACTCGATGCGAAGGAACATGAAATTGTAGAAGCGTGCCAACTGGCGCACGCGGATGATTTCATTCGGAAGTTTCCTGCTGGTTACGACACTCTGGTCGGTGAGCGTGGCGTTCGTTTGTCCGGTGGTCAGAAGCAGCGTATTGCGATTGCCCGTGCGTTGCTCAAAAACGCGCCAATTCTGGTGCTTGATGAGGCGACGAGCGCAGTCGATCAGGAAACAGAGTCTCGGATTAAAGACGCGCTGAGCCAGGCCATGGATGGTCGTACTGTGTTACTAGTAGCGCATCGACACTCCACCATCCGCATGGCTGATCGGATCCTGGTATTGGCTGATGGTCGGCTTGTTGAAACCGGAACGTATGAGGAGCTGCTGGCGGCGGACGGGCCTTTCTGCCGTGTCTGTCGCTTGAGTGAGGATGCTTTGATTTAGTTGTCCAGTATTGGGGAGGCCATGAAAGATGCGAATTGCCTGTGGTGGAATTCAGCACGAGACCAATACGTTTGCCAGTCAGCCGACTACGCTGGCAGATTTTCAACGAGACAGTCAATGTGGGGACGACTTTGCGCCGGGAGAGGTAATTGAACGCCTTTATACGAATACAGGTACGATTCAGGGCGGGTTTTTGCAGGCTGCAGCTGACGAAGGCATCGAGTTAATTTCACTTTTATCTGCGCACGCGCAGCCCGCTGGGCGTGTTGAGCGTGCGGCGTACCAGCGGATGATGAGTTTGTTCTTGGAACGCCTGCAGAAGATCGACTCGGTCGATGGCGTTGCCCTCGATCTTCATGGTGCTATGGCGACGGAAGATTACGAGGATGCTGAGGGAGAAATTATCGCTGCAGTAAGGCAGCAAATCGGTCCGCAAATTCCCCTGGTGGTGACGCTCGATCTGCATGCGAACATCACACATCGCATGGCTGAGCAAGCAGATTGTCTGATTGGGTTTGATACGTATCCGCATGTTGACATGCGTGAGCGGGGAGATGAGGCAGTTCACACGGTCGCCAGAATGGTGCGTCAAGAGATCAGGCCGACGCAGAGCTATCGCCAGTTGCCTCTGCTCACCATGCCTCCGATGCAGTGCACGTTGAGGGAGCCGATGCAGAGCCTGATCTCAGACCTGCATGCATTGGAACAGCGAGAAGATGTGATTACAGCGACACTGGCGATGGGATTTCCCTTTGCCGATATTCGGGACGCGGGCGCGTCGGTTCTGGTGACCACGCATGATAGTCCGGGTCTAGCGGATCAATTGGCAGACGAGTTTGCCGGCAAGCTTTGGGAGTTGCGCGATCAACTGCAACCAGAACTTACTTCAATAGAAGATGCAATGCGTTTTTCCCGGAAACAGGACGAAGGACTGATCATTTTTGCTGATGGTTCTGACAATCCGGGTGGAGGTGCACCCTGTGATGGAACGGTAGCATTGCGAGCGTTGATCGAGAGTGATTTTCAGAATGCCGCTGTCGGTGTGCTTTACGATCCTGAAACGGTCGAGCTAGCGCATCAAACAGGTGTCGGAGCGGAAGCTGAATTTGTCGTTGGGGGAAAAACGGACGACCGTCATGGTGAACCTGTTCGCCTCCGTGGTTATGTCAAAACACTCGGTGATGGTAAATACACGTTTCAAGGGCCCATGCGACACGGGTGTCCCGGCGACTTTGGTCGCATGGCAGTATTGCAAGTAGGTGGAGTGCAAGTTGTGTTGGCTTCGCGGAGGATGCAGTTATTGGACGCAGAGATGCTTCGCGTGGTTGGGGTCACCCCTGAACGTTGTCGATTACTTGTTGTCAAAAGTGCGGTGCATTTTCGCGCGGATTTGGGCCCAATGGCATCCGTTATATTTGACGCGGATACACCAGGAATTCACCGGCCCGACTTTGCGGACTTTCAGTACCATGCCGTGAGGCGTCCCATTTATCCATTGGACCCCCAGGTTGTTTTTCCACCTGGCACTTGAGTGGCAAGAGCTTATGATGCACTTCCGGCACCGCCTCCGCGAAGCCACTCACTGGTGTTTGAACGAGTGAATTGACAGCTGCGCAACTTGTGGCATTTATCGCAGTGTGATGAATTGAACCCAGGCGGGACCTTTTCCAGTTGGAAGTTGTGATCCCCGCGTGAGTTTTCCAGAATTCGAGTCCCTGCGATACGAGTGAAGGTCGTGGGATGCCTGGCCTGCGGCGACAAGCAGCGTGCCGTCCGGTGAAAGATTAAAGGACCTGGGCGTATCGCCAGTGGGGGCCTGGCCGATTGCTGTCAGCTTTCCAGATTCAAGGTCAACGCCAAAGCCGGCAACCGAATTATGCCCTCGGTTGGATGCGTAGACAAATCGTCCGTCCGAGGTAATTTCGATATCGGCGCAGGAGTTGTTGCCGGAGAAATCGGGTGGCAGTGTGGTGACAGTCTGGAAGGGATCGAGAGTCCCAGTTTCTCGGTTGAAATGATAAGCGGTCACACTTGCGCCAGCTTCGTCGTCACAATACACAACGGGTAGCGTAGGATGAAAAGCAAGATGTCGCGGCTCGAGGCCATCGGCAGGGCGTACAAAAGCCGGTTGGTTCGGTGTCAGTTTTCCATCCGCCGGAGAGAAATGGAACTGGTAGACCGCATTTGGACCCGTGTGGGGTGCAAAGACGTACTGGTTGGATGGGTCGGTGAGAATGGCGTGTGCACAACGCGCAGTGGGGATACGACTGATTGCAGATCCGAGTTGTCCGTTTGACTGAATGCGATAGCTGCCGACGACTCCACTACTGTACGACGCCCACAGCAGAGTTTTTCCCGTCCTGTCGAGAGAGATGTAAGCCGCGTTGGCCGTAATATTTGTGGTGCCGAGATGCTCAAGACTTCGTTGTTTGTGGTGGATTTTGAAAACTGCAACACTGTCGAGACTGCGAATTGAAACGTAGAGTCGGTTGCCATCGGGACTGATGCACTGGCTCCCAGGTGAACCTTTCAAGGCGATTTTGTTGCGCAATTTGAGTGCGCCGGACGGCAGGTCGACATCGTATAGAACGAGTTGTTTATCAGTGGAAGCGGAAACGCAAAGCAGTTGTTCGGCCAACGCGGGAGTTGTCGCCAGCATTGCGCACAGGAGTACGGCGAATAGAGGTTGTGTTGTCATCAGAGTCTCGTAGCTTTTGAGTAAGTGGGGCATGATCAAATTGGTATCAGGCGAACAGTATGGGAGTGGCGTGGGCCGTTGAATAGTTTGTGAACGTGCCGCCGGGAGAATGGGCACCAGGTGGGCATCGTGGTGATGTATGAGTGTGCTTCTGCGCACTGGCCCTTTCCAGTCGGGGCGATGACGCGGGGAATAGAACAATGGAAGATTATCTTACCGTAAAATCTTGCGATTGATGGCCTGTCGAATCGAATTTCATCGATCTGCATAGAGCGGATCAGCGTGCTATGTTGTTGCGCATTGACAAACGTAATGCGCCACCGAATTCGAGTTGTCAGGAACGCAGATGTTGGTGTTGTGCCCAGCACTCTGCGGCGGTGCCTCTTGCTGCATTAGCAGGTATTTGTTTTGACGCCTGTGGAAAGAAACGCCTCGTTCGACGGGCCCTCGCGATTGGGTTATGATGGCCGCTCAAACCCGTTCGGTGTCGCGTCATGGATCAGCGGATCGGTTGACGCATGATAAAGGCCGTTGCAGTACATCTGATGCGGCGGTTTGTCGCTGTAAATGTTGGATGATGACTGGCACCGTGGATTTCCTGCAGGCCACTGGAGAATTGTGGTGGTAATTTCTTTTGTCAATCGCGTGGTCCCGTGTCGAAGTTGCCGCGGACAGATGGAGCGTCTTTGGGTGTGCGAGATCCTGGCTCTCTTGTTACTGGCACTGTATTGCCCACCCTTGTACGTCCGGAACGCAGCGGCAAAAGAACTTGTCAATGCAGCTGAACTGACAGCGGATCACTCGAATGGTTGCCTGGCTGTCGTGGCGCCCACAGTAAAACTCGCTTCCAAACCGGCTCTGAGTTTCCAGGACGGCGAGCGAATTGTCTGGCTGGGAGCGTCATTTGTGGAGCGGATGCAACTGAACGGCCATCTCGAGACCTGGCTCACGACGGCGTTTCCTGACCGGGATCTTTTATTCCGCAACTTGGGGTGGAGTGGAGATACCGTCTATGGCGATGCCCGCGCATTGTTTGGCAAGCCGAAAGATGGGTTTGCCCGGCTAATCCGCGACGTAAAGCGAGCCCGGCCAACAACGCTTATCGTGGTATACGGTGGGAATGAAGCCTACGCAGGAAAAGCCGGGTTGGGTTCATTTTCCAAGGGGTTGGGTGTCTTGTTGGACGCTCTCCAGGCAATCGAAACGAGGATAGTACTGGTCGCTCCCCACTGTCGTGCTACATTGCCTGCCCCTCTGCCTGATCCCACCACGTACAATCGCGACTTGCTTCTCTATCGGAATGTGATGGTTGCAGTTGCCGAGCAGCGCAAGCTGTCGTTTGTTGACTTGTACGAGTTGATGCAGCAACTGCCTGGCAAACCAGTGTCTACTTATGATGGCGTACAGCTTACGGTTGCCGGTTATCGTGCTGCAGCGCCGTGGGTCGCCGCCAGGCTTGGCGCGCCAATTTCCGGCTATGTGGCACTTCGAGAGGGAGATAAACGTCATGTGCAATCTGATTGGTGGGTTAAGTTTGAACAGGGTCGCCTGACGGCATCGGCTGTGACGCAAGTTAGCGGCTTGAAAGTGACTGCGCAGGGATTGAGCTTTTTAGCGCGGGACAAACGGTTGCATTTTGCCGGGAGTCGTCTGACGGGCGAAGGGTCCGCTAGTGGGGGCGGTGCTCAGCGTACACCACGGTTAGTTGCGGAGTTGCCACCGGGTGTTTACGAACTGCGCCTTGATGCAAAGGTTGTCGTAACAGGCCGCTCCCATCAAGAATGGGCTCGGGGCGTCTCTTTTGTACACCAGGCGGCCAGGCAGCAGTGGGAATTACTCCGGCAGGCCATACGTATCAAGAACGAGTTGTATTTTCATCGCTACCGGCCACAAAATGAGACGTATTTGTACCTGTTCCGTAAGAATGAACAAGGAAATAACGCGGTCGAGATCCCTCAATTCGACGGTTTAGTCACGGAACGCGATCAGCGGATTGCCGAACTTAAGATTCCACGGTCCCATCGGTTTGAATTGGTACGCGTTCCAGCCCCTGCGCCTTGATGTGGCTGTTTCATCCGCGGGTTTTCAGGCCGTTGAGAGATGTGTTTGCCAGTAGCAACAGCTGGTTCTGCGATGTTTGGGACTCGCGGCCAACGCTGGGAACTTTGCTACTCAGCAGGATGTTGTCTAGCAGCATTTGGTTTTGATCTGCAGACACGGCGCTGTTGGCACAATGGTTGTCGTAATGATCTGTTTGCTGCGCAGTGAGCCCTGCTTTACCGATCGGTGAAGTGAACTTGAACATAACTACCTGTTTGATCTCGAAAAAGGAGTTCAGCGTGATGATGAATCGACGCAGTTGGCTTAAGGAATCGCTTGGCACTTTAGGTGCGAGCGCGTGGGCCGCACATGGCACTCTCCCGACCTCTTTGGCCCAGGAGGCTCGTCAACGAAAACTGCCACCTTTGAGAATCGAACAAGTCAAGACGATCTTGACCGCGCCGGCTGGAATTCGCCTGGTTGTGGTCAAGATTGAAACGAATGAGCCGGGATTATACGGACTTGGCTGTGCTACTTTCACACAGCGAGCACGTGTCGTTGAGACGGCCGTCGACAAATACTTGCGGCCTTTCCTATTGGGCAAAGATGTGACTCAAATTGAGGACATCTGGCAGTCTTCTTTTGTCAGTTCGTACTGGCGAAATGGCCCGGTTCTCTACAACGCCATGAGTGGCGTCGACATGGCACTGTGGGACATACTTGGAAAACGTGCAGGGATGCCCGTCTACGATTTGTTTGGGGGGAAGTCCCGTAGAGCAGTAGATACCTATCGACATGCCTCTGGTAACACATTTCAGGAAGTTGAAGATCGTGTTCGCGGCTATGTGGAACAGGGATATCGTCACGTACGGGCTCAGGTTGGCGTGTCGGGATTGGCGACCTACGGCGCTCGGAGTCGACCAGCCAGTAAGGATATACCGGAAAACCAGCGGGCTCGTGTTTGGGAACCACGGCCATACGTTCGTGCTTTGCCCAAGCTTTTCGAGCATCTCCGCACGACAGTCGGCGAAGAGGTCGAATTGCTGCATGATGTCCACGAGCGAGTGCCGCCGATTCTGGCCATACAGCTGGCGAAGGATCTGGAACCTTACCGGTTGTTTTTCCTTGAAGATCCTTTTAGCCCCGAAGATATAGGCTATTTCCAGCATCTCCGGCGGCAGACCAGTACACCGATTGCCATGGGAGAGCTCTTCAACAGCCCACATGAGTGGACTGGTTTGGTCAAGGATCGGCTGATTGATTTCATTCGCGTACATATTTCACAAATTGGCGGACTTTCCCAAGCACGGAAAATGGCTGCGATGTGCGAGTTTTTTGGTGTGCGCACGGCATGGCATGGCCCGGGAGACGTCTCACCGGTAGGACACGCTGCGAATGTACATTTGGATTTGACGATCAATAATTTTGGCATCCAGGAAGCAAGGGACTTCAGCCAGGCGGAACGTGATGTATTTCCAGGTTGTCCAGAGTTGCGCGACGGCTACTACTGGGCTAGCGACCGTCCGGGATTGGGAATCGAACTGGATGAAAAACTGGCTGCCCGTTTCCCGATTCGTGACGATCCATCATTTGATTTGTTTTGGGGCAATTTGCGACGGCGTGATGGCACTGCGACCAAGCCGTGACATGGATAGCCGGTAAGCCAGTTGTCGCGGTATTTTTCAGGGCGTTGATTGCCACTGCTCCCGCAAAATGCTGCGTCTGCAGCAACGCTAGCGTCGATGGCATGGTCCTGCCGCTACCCCGCTCTTGGTAGCAAGATTTCTGTACGCGCCAGTAGATTTCAAGTTTCAATGGCAAAGCGGGTAAGAGAGGCAGAAAAAGCATAGCCACGGCACGAGACTTGACCTGTTTTGCAGGAATGCCGAAGAATCAGTTACGTCGTGTCATGAAGTGGTTTTCGATTCCGTAGAGTTGATGGAACTCTGCGGACCCTGAGCTTGCGAAGGACTAAGAAGTTGCATCTGTCCGATTTCTTGACTTACAGCCACCACGCCTGGTTCATGAAGCCGGCGGCTGATCGAGCCCTTTTTCGACTGTTGTATAAACGCCGTGTGACCACGATTGTGGAAATTGGCCTTGGTACAGGACAGCGTGCTGAACGGATGATCCGGTTGGCAATGAAACTTGGGGACGGTCTCGTTCGTTATACCGGTATCGACTTGTTCGAGGCCCGGCCCCCCTTCTCGCCGGGCTTAACGTATAAATGTGCGCACCGGCTCCTTATGGCCACGGGGGCGCAGGTCAAACTCGTTCCAGGTGATCCATTATCGGCACTGGGCCGCGTTGCGAATGGATTACGAGGGACTGACCTTCTGATTGTTTCCGCGGACCAGGACGAGGCGGCGTTGTCACGAGCCTGGTTTTTTGTCCCCCGAATGCTTCACGCTGACTCTAGGATCTGCCTCGAAGAGCCGCAAGCGGGCAACAAAGGCACACGGTTTCGTGTAATACAGCCTGAGGATGTTGAGTTGCTGGCTGCTGCAGGTTCGTTGAAGTCCGCAGCGTAAAACGCGANCCTACGGACGCTGGGCTCTGGTATNAGCAAGGACAGCGCAAACTGCCGTNCCAGACTGTCCACAGGTGTAGAAGCCCAGTGGCCAGGAATCAGTTGGTGANCCTGGCCNATCGGTAGACCACAAATGCACCAATGATGCTCCAGGCAATGAGACTGATGATGCTACCGACGTAAAAGCTGAGTGGTTGGTATCGCAGTGTGACGTGGTGCTTTCCAGCCGACAACCAGATTCCTCGCATAATGCGATTTGTACGCATGATCGGTGGGGCGCTTTGCTGCTTCACCCCTGATGTTTCGATGGTGGCTTTCCAGTCGGTATCAAAGTAGTCACGAATCACAACCAGTGCTGGTGTTTTCAGAGAGACTTCGATCTCCAGCCATTGCGGTTCGTCTCGCAATATTACGTGGCGGTCTTCTGTGGGCAGGGTGGTATTACCAGTCAGGTGCTGGAATGTTGGGCTGCAGGTTGACTCAATGACGGCTGCTTGTCGAAGATTGCGTGGTTTTCCGCCTGGGAAAAATACTGATTCGGTGCGTTGTTGCACTGCCTTCCATGTGGGATTCTTGAGAGGTTTCAGGCGGTGCCAGCGTCGCACAACCCAGATGCGCGGCAGACTGTTGTGGTTTTTCCAGAGAGCCCAGTTTTCATCGTGGTTGCTGTAGACATGGCGCAACGGGTTCGCGCTGGGTTGTGCGTCCGCCGATTGTGGTGCCGCTCCTGGCGGACGTGTACCCGTGGGGAGTAGCCAGTATTCCGCACCTAATGCACTCAAGATGTGGGGGTGGGGTTCTCGTACTCCATCAGCACGCATCCAGCCGAGCCGACGCCCCAGGCGTAGTACTGAGATGTAGTCGAAAGGTCGCATCGAAGTTTCAGATTCGACGAGTGTCAGGGATGTTTGCAGGTGATAGCGAGGCCGTAAAGTGTCGCGGTCCCAA
This sequence comes from Planctomycetaceae bacterium, assembly GCA_002724245.1. Taxonomy (GTDB): domain Bacteria; phylum Planctomycetota; class Planctomycetia; order Pirellulales; family Pirellulaceae; genus UBA9264. The sequence goes on along the minus strand of PBOG01000086.1, from coordinate 8,319 downwards.
CTTGCGATTTCCTGTAGACGGTTTTTGGCAGAGTTGGTTTTCCATCGTTGGGGGGCCCAACGCGTGCGGCGACCGCGAAACAGCCGGACGGCCTCCTGGCGAGTCTGAGTTTGTGCGTTTTCCAGGTTGTGAATCTGTGATGCTACTGCGGGGAGTCGTTGCGGTTCCTTGACGGGTATGAATGAAACAAGTTGTCGGTGTACGAAGACGAGTTCCAGGGCGGTTAAAAGGAACGCTAAAGCTGGTGAAAAACTGGTCTTCCAACGGCCGTAGGTCCTTGGCCCGGAAATACTGGAGCGATGCCAATGCAGTAAGCCCCAGAAGACACTTGCGAGAACGCATGTGTGCAGCAATGCCCAGGACAGACTTTCAATCGCCTCAATTGTCAGGAGCGGGCCAAACAGGAGGTCTGGAGGAATCTTGTCGAACCAGCTGACCTCGCGATATGAAAGGACACGGATGAATACTGCGGCCAACAGGCTGAATACTGAAAGTAGCAGTAATCGGTTCTTCAAGCGATGTTGCGCATTGGTACAACCGGAAGTTGAAAAAACGCGGTCCCAACCACGTGCCGCGAGCAGACTCAATGCAAGTGTGGTTAGAGTAAATACTTTGGCTGGAAAGCGAAACTGTGCGTAACCTGGGAGCAGGAGGACCATCCACCAGTAGAGACCACCCGCGGGAGGACTGATAGGAGGCGTCTTGTGTTCTGTTTGTAGCGTGAATTGCTGAAGTTCGTATAGTATCCAGCCCAATCCAAACCAGCCAAAGCTGGCTAGAACGGAAAGGATTACTGTCCACGAGATCCAACGCCAGTGTACGCGGCCGCTGGACCAGGTAAGACTGCTCCAGGCGATCAGGAGTGGTAATAACCCCATGTAGAGTGTCGGTGTCCAGGGTGGCGATTCTGCCGGTAGTACTTCGATCCAACGTTGATGCTGTGGGAAACGTTGCCCTGAAAAATTTGGCCAGAACCATTCTAAAAGGCGCCAGGGCCCGATACTGAAATAGTAGATGTTACGGCCGTGGGTTCCTGCCTGTGGCGTTTCCAGTAAAGGTCGTCCGATTTGACGACGGAGATCTGTGTTCGAAGTGTTTGCCCTGTCAGACACATCTTGCTGGCGGATTGTCTTGATCATTTGGTACAGGTTCTGAGGGCTCTGTATGTGTGCGCGATCGCTCTTTTGTGTCCAGCTCACACTGGGCAGCACTTGCACTGCTGCCAGGAGACCAGCTCCGAGTACTGCGGTAACCAGATGTCCAGCATATCTGGCGATCCATTGATGGCGTTTTGCGTCCATCGTTCTTGTCCGGCATGCCTGTTGGCGCCATTGCAATACGAAGAGCAGCAGGGCTGCCAGAATGGTGTGGTAGGCGGCTTGTGGATCGCCTCCCAGGACCATCATTGCCAATGTGATTGCCAGCAACGCAGTCCATTGTGTCTGTAGCCTTTTGTATTGGGCACTGAGTGCTAGCCAGGCCAGCGGCATCCAGGCAGCGCTGACCAGGTAGACCACGTTACAGTATTGAAAGAGAATCGGCCCACTGAGTGCATAGCTTAGCGAGGCGATACCACTGGCAGGGATACTTGCACGCCACTTGCGCGCCAGGTGATATACATTCACCGCGGCCAGTAAGAGATGCGCAATGACATAAAGTACGTTACATTGAGCTGCAGACAGTGGCAAGAAATAGAAGACCTTGCCAGGGTAGAACAGACTGGATGAGGCATCTGCAAGTACTGGGATTCCGGTGTTTTCTCGGGTGTTCCAGAGCGGGAATCTACCCTCCCTCCACTCCGCCTTGCTCCATTGAAACAGCGGATCATAAAAGCTCGCCATGTCGCGATAGGCGAACGCGTGATCAGACCACAGCGCCCGACTGAAGAGCGACAATACTGATCCTCCAATGACAAGGCTGATCAGGATTATGGTTCGAGTTTGCGGGTTGGGGAGCCGCACTGGTGCACACCTTATCGAGAAATACGATTCGAGTAATTTTCGCGACGGTTCTTACTTGATAGGTTTACTGCCCAGTTTCTTACGAACATCTATGAGCCTTTGAGAGACAAGTGATGCTTTCTCGAGATCGCAGGAATGTGTAATTGGCTTTCCAGATAAAGCAGGTGCTGTACTGTGGCTACGAAAACTTCGGCTACGAAAACTTCACGCTTGCCTTGCGAACGTGGTATGCGCACACTGAGAGTTGGATTTAAACACCAGGTTCATTGCGAAGGGCTTCTTCATGCATCGACAAATACTGCGGAGTGTCGTAATCACCTTGGTATTGGTGTGGGTGGGGGCAAATATGGTAGTTGCATTTCAAAGAACCGCACGTCGTCCTCAGGCAGTCGGTACGAGTAAGGGCAGCAAGGGTGCACCAGTACGACCATCCGATCCACGATTGGTCGACTTGCATCGTGAGTTCTTGTCAAAGACGGAAAAACTGGCCGCTGAATATGAACGCAAACGAGACTGGGACCGCGCTCGTGAAGTATACGAAGCGATTTTGCGGTTAGTGCCAAGGTACCCACAGGCGGAAGCTGGCCTGGGACGTGTTGTTGGCGCCCAGGCAACCCAGGACCGTAAGATCGTAGAAGTTTTTGCCAACCAGGGGTGGCAGAATACCGGTATTGTTTTGAGCCAGGGAAAGCCAGTAAAGATTATTGCCAGCGGTGCCTGGGATGTGGTAAATCGAACCGGTCCTGATGGCCTTGAGATTCCCAAGAAAATGAGACAATTCAAGATTGGGGCACTGGTAGGAATGATTGTGGCTGGTGACGTTAAGGACGCGAAACCATTCTTGATCGGTTCCAAGAAGGAGTTCATTGCGCCAGAAACGGGTCGTTTGTTACTCGTCATCTCCGATGTCGATCCCAGTGACAACAGAGGAAAGATGGCCGTACAAATAGAGAGTACTTTCGCCAAATAGGACGTGAAATCCTTCAACGGATGTCCGGTAATGCGCCTCCTGTGTTGATTGACGAGCCGCTGCATCGCGAACAAACGGGAAGCCGGTATTACTGGATACCCGTGACGGCAAGAGACCCAACAGGTCACGCGGTTTTTTTCCTGGTGGCAGTATCTTCGGTTCTCTCACTCTCCAGGACTTTCGGTTGCAAAGGCCCCGCGATTTCACTGTCGTAGAGATTGTTGAGTGAGGACGGGATTTCAGGTAGCGTCTGCTTGGTGTCTATAGACGGAGGGGGTTCGGAAGCGACCTCCACGGGGAGTTTGGCTGGTAATAGACCCGTGGCGTCGAGGATTTCGGGGAAAATCTCGGCAGGGTCAGGGTCTGTATTTGAGTGCACGTTGATTGGCGTGGGGAGGCTGAACGGTGTGTTGATTTCTGGTACCCGAACAGGTTCACTCCGCTCCGGTAGCGTTTGAATTTCCACTTCAGCGTCACGGAAGGCTTCTACCAGGTGTTCGTGACACGTAAAGACGAGGAGTTGGTGGCCGGCCCTGGCAAACTCACGCAACACTTCGATCGTAGCCTGAGCGCGTGGCAAGTCAAAGTTGACGAGCACATCGTCGAGGACCAGAGGAAGTTCGACACCACGTCTGGAAAATGACTCGACAAGAGCTAAACGCAAGCTGATAAAAACGGCTTCACGAGTGCCTCGACTGAGAGCTTCCAAGGGCAGCGACGGACCAGCGTTCTGGTCGACACGAAGTACATTCTGGTCGAGAGGTGTCCACAATCGAAGATAGCGTTGGTTGGTCATCTTGCTGAGGTATTCTGATGCCATGCGGAGTGTGTCAGGCTGATGGTCCGACTCGTACTTGCGACACAGATTGGACAAGATATCCACGGAGATCGACAGACTTCGCCATTGGCTGATACTTTGTTCGAGCTCGACTTGCAAACAATTCAGGTCGAGCCGTGCCTCCATTAATCGAGACTCTTGAGCGAGTGATTTCATCTCCTGTTGCATGGCACCACGGCGTTCGTGCAGCCTGGCTAGTCGAGTTTCGTTTTTCTGGACTTCTGTCTGTGCATCGTTGAGAATCATTTCCAGCGAGTCGGTGTGCGATTGGAAGAACCGTGTCAATGATTCCAGGTCTTGTTTGGAACCAGCGGCAGCTTCTATCTTTCCCGTTAGCTGATCATGCTGCTGCTGGAGTTCGCGCCAGGATTGTTGACGGGCAATTTGTTGGCGGTATTCACGTTCGTCACGCAAACCGACGGTTGCGAATAACGCGTCGCGGCGGTGTTGGAGATTTTCCAGAGTTCTGGTAGTTCTTCGGAAATCCGTTCTCGTCTGGCGAAATTGGTGACGCAAGTCGCGACGTAGTTGCACCGATTGTTCTTGCTGCCGTACCGACTTGATCAATTGATGAATTTGTTCTTTGGGCTGAGTGCTTTCCGGTGACAGTCTAGATTCGGCAAGCAGCTGTTCGATGCGACTACCGAGCGCGAGGAGTTCGTCTTGGCGCACTTGCAGTAATTCGCGACGTCCCTCGAGTGTCTTACGAAGATCAGAAAGCTGCTGGTGGCCGGTAGACAGCCGTTTGATCTGCCTGGGAGTCAGGTGTGCGGGCAGTTCATATTGCCGGAGTGTTTCGCGCCATTGAGATCGTGCCTCGGCCACGGTTCGCGCGGACTCTTGCACGCGTTGCAATGCGATTTCAAGTCGGTGCTGCGCTGCTTCCCGGTTAGCTTCCAGTGGAACCAGCTCTTCCATTGTTTGTAACTCGCTCTCCGCGGATTCGAGTCGGTTGTCCAGAGATTTCACTGTGACTGGTAGTGCCTCCAGCAGTTCCTTTTGCTCAACGGTCGCCTTTTCGATTTGTTGGTGCAGTAAGTCTAGTTGGTTTTCACAGTCACCGAGTTCTTGTCTCGCCCGACGTTCTAACGCGATTTTGAATACGACGGCCACGATACATACCAGACTCCCCAACAAAGATCCAATCACCCCGAAAGGCATCAATTTCGGATAGAAAATACCGATCAACGCCATTGTCATTCCTGCCATGAACAATGATCCAGTCCAAACCAGTTTGGACCAAGGCAGGAACTGCTCATCCAACAAGTCAGTGCGTTCATCTTGTAGTTCTACGTGGTGTTCTTTCATTTTCTTCAACTTGGATTCAAGCTGAATTACACGCCGTAGTTGGGAGACACGGGTACTAGCGGCTTGGAGCGAGGTTGTCAGGTCAGCGCGGTCTCGCTGAGCCAACTCATCTTCCAGTCGCTCCGTATGGGCGTCGACATCTTCGGTAGCGTGGGTGACATCTGTTTTCGCAGCCCGTAATCGCTGAGTCGCGATGCGCACGTCACGCGAAGGGCTCCGCAAGGCGGAGATGAAACGAGGTAGTTCTGCGAGTCGCGTCTCGGACAGCGAAACGGTTTCGGAGGCCGAGTCCTGGTCACTCTCTACCGGCGGATCCAAAGATCCCACTTGAATACGTATCTTATCTTCGATTCCAGTGATTTCATCTTGCAGTCGATGGACGGTGCGTTGTAGCGATTCAAGCCAGGGAATCTGCTCAGCAAATGCATCGATGCGGGCAGCGTTCGACCAGAGTGGCTGATTGACTTCCTGGCTACTGTATTCTTTCCGCAAGCGATCACCGTTTTCTCGGGCTTGCTGAAGACGTGCCTGTTTTTCCACAATCTCTCGATTTATCTGATCCAGTTCCTCCAGCGCATGTTCCGGTAATTCAACAGACGGCTTTAACCGATCAATCTGTGATTTGAGGTGGTCGCGGGCGTTCCAATTGTCACGGACTTGAATCGCCAGTTCGACAAAACGAGCATGCTGTTGTTTGTCGGAAGCCTGGATTTCACGTTGATTAAGTTCTTCGCGTAGCTGTTGATGTTGTTGCACAAGACGAATCCAGAGTTGGCTGTCTTGCTCAAGTTGTTGAATTTCACTTTGCAACGTGTTTCGGCGATCAAGCAGATCTACGATCTGTCCGTGTGCGTGATTTGTCGTGAGCAGTGCATCTCTTTCCTGTTTGAGGTCACGCATGACGTCAACCAGGGACACTCGATCGAGCCCACTGCTTAATTTATAGAGCAGTTCGGCAGCTTGTGTGTCATCAAGCGTACCGAGCTCCTGCAGATCCCGCAGGCCGAACGCAAAAACATTGTTGTAAGTTGACTCGTCAACCGTTTGAAGAACAGTTGAAAACTCGGATTCCGATATCGTCTCTCCGTCAGATCCGGTGATCCGTAGTTCTCCCCGAGTTCCTTTCTCTGAGCGCCAATGACGACTGGCAAAACCTGGCCCTCGAGTTCCTTCCCACTGTAACGTTCCGCCAGACAACACGTTGTCTGGCACCAGATGGTGATGACTTTGAAGCTGATCAGAGGAACCGTACAGTACCGTACGGATAAATTGCATCAGGGTCGTTTTCCCGGCTTCGTTGTGACCGAAAAAAACCGTGATGTCTTCTGGGACTTGCGCGATGCGCAGATCGTTCCAGATTCCGAAACGATCAACTTGGAGTCCGGTGATTTTCAATGTGATATCTCCAGCTCATTTCAGTTAGCTGTAACACAGGTCGAATTGAACGGGCTCAGTGGCGCGTGCTGGTTTATTCGACGACTTCATGGTGTCGCAAGCGGTCGAGCCCCAGGTTGGCAATTTGCTCAAGCAACTGTCGGTCGTTTCGAGGGAATTCAGCAAGTGTTATTGGTTCGGAGGAAGACAGGCTCAGATCGCCTTCGCGCAACACACGGAGGTAGTCTCCCAGTAGTGTCTGTTCTTGCAGGAGCGAAGACGCAATTTCATGAGAGCCAGACAACGTAATCGTTCGAGTCCATAGCGGAGTGTCTTGCGCTCCAAATTCACGACGCAACCGAGTCAACCATTGCTGTAGGACTTGCGAGGTTGGTGGTACGTGCGTCGAGTCGTCCCGATCAATTACCCAGGTGATGACGCGTGGAGGTTCACCATTGTCTGAGTGTAAGTGACGAGCTCGCGCAACTAACTTGTCTTCAAATTTAGACGCCGATTCCGAGGCGGCCCAAGTGATGTATTCTTGTTGGAAACGCACGACATCTGTAGGGAATAATTGACGCCGGATCTTTTCCTCCGCGGCGATTTCGATCAAAAGACAGCCGTGTGCTCCGGAATGGTCTGGGTTGCGCCCCTGAGTTGTGCCACAGTAACTGATACGAGAATTTCCTTGCCAATCCAAGTGTTGAGGTTGTCCGCTCAAGGCCCAGTAGTCCATGTTGGTAGGTCGCCATGAATCGGGTAGATACGGTGCACATCCGAGGGTGATGTTGAAGCTGCTATCTGGATCTGGTTGATAATCCTGCGGCTCGAAAACATCACTACAAGTTCCGTGAATGGCAGCCAGTTTTTCTCCACCTCGTATCGCGTGCAATGTTGCTACACGTTCCGCTGAGAATCGCATCACATTTTCGGGTAGCTTTAGCGCTGTCGGCCATTGCTCCGGACCGTCCTCTGCCGCGCCGCCCCAAAAGACAGTGACGTTGTGTTCCTGCAGCAGGGCAAATTGCTCGCAAAGAAATTGTAGAGCCTGTGGACCAGCCCGCTCTGGGTGCAGGATGCCACCGGACAAAAGCAGGAAATCAACGTTTTCCAGAATCGCGGTTTCAAAGACTCGCTCGGCGGCGGCCAGAGGCGCCGCGATGATCCGCTCACGAAGCGAAGCAGGAAGCGTATCAAATCCATCGAGTGGTTGCTCGAGATGCAAATCACCCGCATGGATAAATCGACAGCTAGAAGATGACATGGGCGCCTCCGTGTCCTGCCCAGAACTGCAGAAAATCCATCTCACCTAGTTTATCGATTTCCCAGGAGTCTGAGTATGTTGATTGTGGATGGAATGCGCTGCCTGGTTATAGAAATACAGTGTTAGCCCTGTTGAGTGATGTTCACAGGGCTTGTCAAGAAAACAAAAAAACCGTCCGGGAAGGCTATTCCCGGACGGATTCTTGTTTGTCAATTCGGTATCTTGCCGGCTAAGCCGGCCAGCCTCTTGTCCGTATAAGTATTGTGCTCACGATTCGACTGGAATCTGTTACCAGATAACAGTCAGGATCCTTAGAAAGGAGGTGATCCAGCCGCAGGTTCCCCTACGGCTACCTTGTTACGACTTAGTCCCAATCGCGAAGGTCACCTTCGGCGCTTGCTTCCCTTGCGGGTTAGCTCGGCGACTTCGGGTGCCCCCCACTTTCGTGGCTTGACGGGCGGTGTGTACAAGGCTCAGGAACACATTCACCGCGGTATGCTGACCCGCGATTACTAGCGATTCCGACTTCATGCAGGCGAGTTGCAGCCTGCAATCCGAACTGAGCGACGCTTTTTGGGATTTGCTTGACCTCGCGGTTTCGCAT